>JBBREZ010000007.1:0-38828 GCA_038225095.1 Caldilineales bacterium | reverse complement strand
AGTGCGCCCCGTGTCTTCTTCGAGATGGACGCGCCGGATCCGGATCCGGCGCGTGGAGCCGTCTTCCAGATCGATATCCAGATAGCCATGTTCACACGAAGGGTATTCGTATTGGGTGATCTGATAGCCTTTGGGCAGATCCGGATAGTTGTAATTTTTACGGGCGAAGATCGCGGTTTCAGCAACCGTGCAGTTCAGCGCCAAGCCACTCTTCATGGTGGCCTCGACCGCGGCTCGATTGATGACGGGTAAGTTGCCTGGCATGCCGAGGCAGACCGGACAGACGCGCGTATTCGGCGGCGCGCCGGCATAATCGGTGGCGCAGCTGCAGAACATCTTGGAGCGGGTCAGCACCTGGGCATGCACTTCCATGCCCACCACTAACTCATATTGGTCCAACTGCTGTTGGCTAATTTCAGGTTTAGTTTTTATCGCAATCGTCATAATTCACTCGTATACTCAACGACGAAATGTTTTGGGCGATTCAGGTGCTGTAGGCAAGCTTACGTTTTGATTTCAGAAACCTGTTAAACTCTGAAGCAAGGTAGCCCCCGTCCCCACTAAATCACATTATATTTGATCATATGCAGAATTTATCAAAATAATTCTTGCGTTTTTGTGTACAAACGAAGGACTTACTAATCAGGACAATTCGTTGTACAATGTTCAACAATGATAAATACAAGGTAACTGTTCAGCGCTTGTGTAGCTAGGTAAACATGTAAATGGGGATACAGGGCGTACTACCTGTCTACTTGTTTACCTAGCTACCTGTATAACGCTACGCCTGAATCGTTACAATTTCAGCTTGAGCTTGGCTCCTAGCTAGATGTAGATCATACCAAAATAAGTAGCCATCCGCAAAGAAATGCAACCTTAGACGGTTGTCTAGCGTTTGACTGATAGGACGTACGGCTACAATCCACCGAGCAACGCAAGTTTAACTTTTCCAAGGTTTGGATTATCAATAAGCAAATCATGAATTTACGCTGGAAGACAAAAATCAATCGACAACTGATCATCTATATCAGTCTGGCGCTGGTAGCAAGCTTGACAGTGCTGTCAATCACCATTGTTGGACTTACGAAGGCCACACCGACGCCAGTTGTGAAGATGGCGCCGACCTTTACATCTACACCTGGCGGGATTAACGCCGCTTCCGCCTTGACCTCTAGGGCAGAAAGCGCGGTCCTTGTCCCTACCTTGACCCCTGCGGGCCCGCCCACGCCCACCAGTACACCCACGCCGACGCCTAGGCCGGCTGAACGCTTGGCCGAGGGCTTGCGCCTTCATCGCTATGGTGACTATGCCAACGCCCGCGCCCAGTTTGCCGCCTTGCTAGCTGCGCCAGACGGGGATCCACAGACGCGGCTGCAAGCGCGTTATGCGCTGGCGCGGGCCTATATGGCGGAAGATTCCTATCCAGAAACGATGGTCGCGCTGGACCAATTGGATCAGGAGCTAGCGAAGAATACGGCTGCGAAAGACATTTTCCAGAGCAAGGAGCAATTTCTGCGCGCCGAAGCTTTGGCGGGCCTGGGCCAACAAGCGGAAGCGATTGCAGCCTATTGGCGTTTTCTGGATGTCTACCCGTGGATGGCCGAAGTCGTGCAACAGCGGATTGCCGCCGCGTATGAACTTGCGGGCGATCATGCCAGCGCGGCGGTGGCCTACCGGCGCGCGGCCAACGTCACAACCGATACGACCACGCGTGTGAGCCTACTCGAAAGTCTGGCGGCCGTCTACAACAGCTTGGCGCGCTATAACGACGCGGTCGCCGCCTATGATGAAATTTTAACCGTGGCGAAAAATGACGAATACCGGGCCTATCTTGAATACCAGGCGGGGCAAGCGTTGGCGACCGCTGGTGATATAGCGGGTGCGATTGCTCGTTGGCGCCTGGCAACAATTATTGCGCCCGCCAGCAAATCGGCCTATTCCGCCCTTGTAGAATTAGTCAACCGTGAGGCCGACTTCGATCTCTACCAACGCGGTACGATTGATTTACAAGCTGGGGCGTGGGGCCCCGCGATCAGTGCTTTTCAGGCTTACCTCGCCAGCGCCGCGGCCACGGATAGCCGTTATGGCGAAGCGCTGCATGGGTTGGGCCAGGCGCAATTACAGGCCGAAAACTACAGCGCGGCGCTTGAAACCTTGGAGCGTGTGATCAACGGTTATCCGCAATGTTCATGCTATGGGCAGGCGTGGTTGGATAAGGCGGCGGCGCAAGCCGGGTTGGGGGATGGTACCGGCGCACGGCGCACCTATCGCATTTTTGCGCGCGAGCACAAGGATGATGCGCTCGCCCCCGAAGCGTTATGGCAAAGTGGGCTATACGCTTTGCGCGATAAAAATCAGGTCGAAGCTGGCCTTGATTTGCTGGCGCTGGCCGACGCCTTCCCCAAAAGCGAGCGCGCCCCGTTAGCGCTCTACGCGGTCGGCATGGGGGCTTATCAAAATAAATTATATGCCCAGACGATAAATGCCTACAGCCGTTTGCAAAAAGATTATCCGACCTACAATTGGCTAGCCGTGGGTTATTGGCTGGGCCGGGCCTACCAAGCCGTAGGTAAAATGGAACAAGCACGCAGCCAGTGGCAAGCCTTGGTGGCAAAAGCGCCGGATATTTATTACGGCATTCTAGCCGCGCAATCATTACGGCAAACACCACTGACCGCCGGCAACATCTTGAACAATATGGCGATGGTGGCTGGTCCACCTTCGACCTTACCTGGCGATAATGGCAGCCAAGCATTTGCAGAACAATGGCTGAGCACTTGGGTTAAAGAGCCTACCGCTAGTTTATCGACGACCGTAGGTGTATCGGCTACAGCCACGCTGTCAACCAGCGGGAAGTTAGTGGACGCAGCCACCTTGTCACAGTTGCCGGTGGCATTGGCAGAAGATCCAGATCTACGCATGGGGCGCCTGTTGCTGGAAATGGATCAGCGCGGCGACGCCTTGACGATGCTCGATCGAGTCTTTCAACGCAACAAAGCCAGTGTACGCATGCTCTATCCGTTAAGTTTGGAATTTGAGCGGATCGGGGCGTACAGTTATAGCTTAATTGCGACCCAGAAATTATTAGAAGTAAGCCCCGCTCATTTGGTGGAAAATGCGCCGATCTTTTTACAAAAGCGCGCCTATCCGCGCGAATTTAACCAGTTAATTACCGAATCGGCGCAAGCCTATAAAATCAATCCCTTGCTCTACTTCAGTCTGATTCGTCAGGAGAGTCTGTTTGAAGAAGGCGCGCGTTCGACGGCTGCGGCGCAGGGTTTGGCCCAAATTGTGCCAGACACCGGCATCTGGGTTGCGCAACGTCTAGGCCATCCTGATTATACCAATGCCTTAATCTACCGGCCGTACATCAACCTCAACTTTGGCGCTTATTATCTGGCCTGGACCCGTGACTATCTGGACGGCAATCTAGTTTCCGCACTGGTCGGCTATAACGCTGGACCAGGCAACTCGGAAGCCTGGCGCGAAACAGCCGGCAGCGATGATCCACTCTTTGTCGAGCTCGTCGAAGCCAACGAGTCGCGCCTCTATGTCCAAATTATTACTACGAACCTTTATCATTACACGCGCTTGTACGGCAAAAGCTGAAAGCGCACGGTTTAACGGGCCGGCCTGACCATCATTCTATTGTTCAACCTTTGTTTTCCTCTTCATTCTTATAGCTTCAAATCAGGAGATCGATCATGACCGTAGAACGCAACTTCGTCGATAAGATTGTCACGATTGAGCGGCACATCTTTGAGCAACAGAGTAGATTCCCAGAGGCCACTGGTGCGCTGACTAATCTGCTTTATGACCTGGCCGTTTCGGCCAAGATCATTGCCAGCCATACGACGCGCGCGGGTCTAGCCGAAATTCTGGGCAGCGAAGGCAAGGAAAATATGCACGGTGATGAAGTGCAAAAGCTTGATACCATTGCCGAGCGCACGATCTATCGGATGAATGATCACACCGGGCGGCTGGCGGCCATGGCGTCCGAGGAAGAAGAAGGCATTATTCCCATCCCTGATAATTATCCAACCGGTAAATATATCCTGATCTACGACCCACTGGATGGTTCCTCTAACATTGATTTTAACGTGAGCGTAGGCACGATCTTTGCCATCCATCGCCGCAAGAGTAAGGAAGGGCCAGGGACGATGGAAGATTTTTTGCAAAAAGGGCGCGATCTGGTGGCCGCGGGTTATATCATCTATGGTTCCAGCACGATGATGGTCTATTCGACCGGCGAAGGCGTGCAAGGATTTACGCTAGACCCGCGCGTCGGCGAATTTCTGCTCTCACATCCCAATATCCGCATTCCGGCCAAGCCCAAATATTACAGCGCCAATCAGGGCTATGAACATCGCTGGTCAACTGGCATTCAGCGCTATACGAATTGGTTGCAGGGTGACAACGACCAAGGCCTCTCCTTATCTTTGCGTTATATTGGTTCGCTGGTGGCCGATTTTCATCGCAATTTGTTGGCGGGTGGTGTTTTTTATTACCCGGCAGAGGGTAAAGATTCCAAAAAAGCGACCGGCAAATTACGCCTGCTCTATGAAGCGGCGCCGTTGGCTTTTCTGGCAGAACAGGCCGGCGGCTATGCGTCGGATGGGCACACCCCCATTCTAGACATTGAACCGACGGGGTTGCATCAACGGGTGCCGCTCTTTATCGGCAGCCGCGATCTAGTGCAGAAGGCTGAGGAATTTTTGCGTGAGGAAGAGTAAGTCCGAACGATAGCAGAAATAAAAGTGAGCACAATCGTAGGGGCGCATGGCATGCGCCCCTACGATTGTGCTTGTTTAGGGTTTGATTGAACAGAAAAGGCAAGAGACCGATTTAGCGTCCCTTGCCTTTTCTATTGATCGATTCGTTTGGACAATGATTTTATGAGGTTGCCAGACGGCCAGCTCGGTTCCAGGCATACATCTTTCTGCCAGGGGGCAAAGTGGTCAGATCTTTGGGGTTGCCTGGGTCGGTTGGTTTGAGACCGGCTCGCTCAATGATTAAGCGAACTAGTTCTGGGTCATAAAGGCGATCTTCGCGTTCGATCACGATTTCGCCTTCGGGCGTAAAGTAAACCTGCATGACGGCATCTTCAATTCTTGCCTCGGCGCGCTTGACGAGGATATCGACCCGGTTGACATGCGCCCAATCCCAAACTTTCATAGCGCCCCACGGTCGCAACGGGTTCTTGATCACCAAGCCCTCGTCTGTCACCGTATAAGTTTCGTAATAATCCAATAGATTGCTATAAAGTAACAAGCCGCCCCACAACACAAAGGTCCAGGCCATTGCCTCGGCAAAAAAGACATGCGTCAGATTCATCGAAAAGGCTAAGGCCGCCGTCACTAGCATGGCGACGCCAACTACCATATTGCGCTGAGTGCCTTGAAACACGAGTTTGTTATCGACAACCTTATTTTCTTCTAGTCCACCGTTTCCAAGTGGCATCGTAGTAGTTTCTGCGACTTCCGTCATGCAATCCCTCCTCCAAAGCTATAAAATTTATGGATATCGGTACAAGTATAGCCATAATTGACCATGCGCCCAAATTTTGGTTTGTAAGTAAGCGCAATATGGGGCGATGGAAAGTAGACGGTATAAGGTAGACAGGGAACGGAGGGCTGCCTAGATTTGGTTGCCCCTCAACAGAGTGCATTGCACTGGGTGACTTCATCTCGCAATACGAAAATCTATTGCCCAGTGCGCTGCACGCTTGCACTCACTAATGACAAACAAACCTAAAGTATCGCATCCGTTGCAGTGTAAGAGCAGTCTAGGACTGACTACAATACGGCCAGTTTATAGCCGCGACCACGCACCGTGGTCAAGAGGCGCGGCGCGCTAGGATCTTCTTCAATCTTCTGGCGCAAACGGCTGACCAGTTTCTCGATGCGGGCATCATCCACCTCGTCAATATAACTTTCTCCCCAGACGTGGGTTACAATCTGATACTTGTCCACAATTTTGTCGGGATTTTGGAACAAGAGCAAAATCAGTTTGTATTCGAGATTGGTCAAAGTGTCTACGCGTTTGCCGCCGACCAGCACTTCACCGCTGGCTACATCGACCGACAAGGCGCTCGAATGCGGTTGGGCGCCCACCACTTTGCGCTGCACATATTCGGCAAAAAGGCGGCAGAATAACTGCGGCTTGCCCTCGATTTTCAAGAGGATATGTTTACGTTGCAGTTCGGCGAGCACGGTGGGATCCGGTTGATGGTCAGCCTGGGCCAGCGCTAACAATTCCTGCTGCTCGGCCGGATTGCAACTATCCCAGATTTTGGTGCATTCGGCATTCAAGTTCTCATCCACGCACATCTGCCGGATCGCTTCGCGCTGAAGTTGCCAGTGTTCCATTGGATCATCCACTTTTAACCCAGCCTGCGCAATCTCGGTGTCCAATATTCGACAAACCCCTTCCAACATGCGCGGATGACCGCCCGCCCATTCATAAATAAAGTCGATGTCACTCGTAGTAAATTTCGCTTCAAACGCGGCCATATAACCAAGCACTAGGCGATCCACGTCCGAGCGCGTCAGCGGTGCGAGATACCACGTGTGATCGCTAAACAGTTCGCAAAATTCACCGCAATAGTCTTCGGCGCGTTGGCGCGTCAGGGGCTGGACGGTGGCTGTGACAAAACTTAAGCGTGTATTGAAGCGATCTTGTAAGGCGCGCAAATTGATAAAAACGCGCGAATCAATGTGCGTAAAGGGTTCATCAAATTCGTCCAAGAGCAAAATCAACTTAAAGCGGGTGGCATGGATGACGGTCGTCAACCCCTTATTAAAACTGAGTGGCACCTGGAATTCGCTGGCGGGCGCAACCTGCGTTTCATACGCGTTAACGAGTTCGGGCATTGCGGCCAACTGCTCATTACTTTCTTGCAAGCAGCGTAACACCAATTCATAAAAACCGTGATCGCTCATTTCCAACATTCGGTTGCAGTCAATATAAACCGGCAAATATTCGCGGCCAGCTTCACCCAATTCCTGCACCCAAACGTCTGTCTGCGCCAACAAGCGTAACAGGGCAGACTTGCCAATGTTGCTAAAACCAACAATCGAGACACATTGCATGTCATACAGATTATGAATAATATTTTGTACATCGGGGCGGCGCATATAGCCACCATCAGTTAAACGGAGTGAATCAGGCATCAAACATAGACTCCTACTCTGAAGACAACTTTTCTTTCCGCTAATTTTGGTTGACGACTATCCATTATCGGTGATAAACTGTGGTCTATGCAAAGCGTAGCGTTCATTAACGAGGTGTACTATGAGTGAAATTCAACGGATTTGTCCACAGTGCGGCAAAGGTAGTGCTTTGGATGCGCAGTTTTGTGCGCACTGCGGTTATGACACCCAAGCAGGCTTACCGGCGCCGCGCAGCCTGCTACCGGTTACGATTGGCAAAGCGGCGCTGCCACTTTTGGCGGGTGTAGCCAGTCTGGCGATCCGTGCCGGTTGGAAGCTATTACAAAATCACTTGGCCCAGCGTACGGCTGACAATGTGCTTGTCGTGCCAAAAACTCCCCCAGCTACGCCGCAAAATACGCAACTAGCCGCGCGTAATGAACAAGTCGCCGCGCATCGTCCACGGCGCACCATTCATATTCGTTCTTCCTGGGCAATGGGCGACGCCAACGGTCGCTGGCAACAAGGCAACTCAGAACACACGATTGAGATCGAGGACTAAGACTATTCCAGAAAAATAAATTTCTGCTTTCCACAGAATTTCCCTGGAATGGCTCGATCTTTTCCAAATTGAATAGGGGATTTAATTTTTGGAAAAGCCTAAGGCGACAATAGACGAAAGATCACTGTCAGCTGTCGTCATTCGTGCAGCGTCTTATGGCGTAAGACTCTTCGGTCGTTCGTCTAGCGTCACATCAACGGTCATTTCTTTGCCGCTGCGCAATACTTTGAAAGTCACTATATCACCAGGGCTGGTGTACCGTTCCATATAAATCAGCACATCGTCGAAGCTGAGCACGCGTTGATCATTTACGGCTAGAATGACATCACCACCCGCAGCTTGCGGACAAATGCTGACATATTTGGTGTGTGATGCCTGATTACCGGCATGTAAACCAGCTCGTTCCGCTGGCGCCCCTTCTACAACTGCGTTAACATAAGCGCCTCTAGTCGCTTTAGGCAGGCCCAAATCCTCGGCGCAAATCGGGCTGAGCGTTTTGCCGCCCACGCCAACATAGCTATGGCGATAGGCGCCGCTCGTAATGAGGGCTGGCACCACGCGCTGCACGATAGAGATGGGGAGCGCAAAACCGACCCCACTATTCGCCTCCCGTTCCGACCGAATCTGCGCATTCACGCCGATCACTTCGCCCCGATCGTTGAGCAGAGGTCCACCGGAATTACCAGGGTTAATTGCGGCATCGGTCTGGATCGAGTTGGGGATGCTATAATTCTCGCGCCCAGGGATCGAGCGCCCCATCGCGCTCACGATGCCACTGGTGAGCGTGCCTTGCAGGCCAAACGGATTGCCAATCGCAGCGACGCGCATGCCCACCCGCACATCATCCACATTGCCCACTTTCACTGGGACTAAATTGTAGCCAGCAGGGTCAATTTTAAGCACGGCCAGATCGCTGTCAACGTCGATGCCGATCACTTCGGCAACGGCTACAGACTCATCGCTAAAAGTCACCTGCACCTGATCCGCCCCAGCTACCACATGATTATTCGTGACAATATGGCCTTCTACGTCCCACACAAAACCAGAACCCGTGCTCACCGGCACCAGATCAGATTGGTTGAAAGGGTGTGTGGGGGCCACATCTTTGAGCGTTGCCCCTGTTTCTAAGACGGTCACATTCACGACCGATGGGCTAACCTGGGCATAGGTGTTCATCAACACCGCGCTGGCGTAATCAATGCCACCTTCGGGTGTAGCCACCATGATAAAAGGCCGGAGCGTCGGCAATGCCACCGAACGCACCGTGGAGGAATTCGGCGCGACCGCTATAGCGCGGCTGCCCGTTGACGGTTTGCCCGCATTCATAAAGAAAAAAACACCCATGACGCTGATGATGCAACTGAATAATAGCAAGGCCAGGATGCCAGCCACCATCCACAGCATGCCGTTGTTGGCGCGTGTTCTTGGCTCTATCATCTAATTTTCCTCATTTATTTCGTCGCGAATTAGTGCAGGCCGCAGATGGAGCCAGGGCATCCGTTTTATCGACAAACCACTAAAATGCCAGGCTCCCTTTTTATCCCGATCCGTTTTTTGCGTAATCCATATTGTACGTTACTCAAGCCGATCCTGAAAGTGAGCGCACTTGCACTTCCATCTCCATCAGACAAAAAATCTACTGCCAACTTACTGGCGCATGCAGTAAAAATAATTCACGAGTGCGGTTCCTCTATGATTTCTCCGCGTGCTCTGTGTACTGTTTTTATGGCAACTGTCACTCTATGTTACAATCTTGGTATGAACCGTCGTCAATTGGGTTTTATTGTGCTGGTGAACGCAGTCCTGAGCCTTGCCGTTGCCTTGGGTGTTGTATGGGCCATAGACGCGCGCCGTCCTGATCCAGAAGAACTCGCCGCACTCTACACGCCCATCGTGCAGGCCACTGTGGCGCAAGCGATCGAGCCAGTGGTGGCAAGTGTAGTAACAACGGCGTCGCTCGTTCCTGCTCTTCAAGACACTCAAGCCACTGTGACATCGACACCGACATTGGCAGAAGGCGAACAGCAAATCTATGTGGTCACGGCGGGTGACAGCCTATTTGCGATTGCCGAGCGTTTTCATGTATCGGCGGATCAGATTATGGCAGCTAACCAATTAAAAGATCCCAACGTCGTTTTCTCTGGCCAAAGGTTGAAAATTCCGACTAAAGCTACGATCATCCCTGATACAGTCACGCCCATCGCGCAACCGGTGCCTACGGAAGCAGCAACGTCCCTTGCACCAACGGCGATTGTGACAACCGTTGAAAATACGGCAACACCGGCAGCACCGATTGGTTTGCAAATCGAGACGGTAGATGCGCCCGGCAATTTGCTAAGTGAAGCGATCCTCCTTGTCAACAACGGCGGTCAGCCCTACAATTTGCAAGGGTGGCGACTGGAACGTCAGGATGGTCCAGCCTACACCTTTGGCAATGTACAGCTTTTTCAGGGGAGCAGCATCTGGTTGCACAGCGGTGATGGCGCCGACACCAGCATTGCGCTCTATTGGAAACAGGGCAATCCAGTGTGGCAAAGTGGTGCAGTAGCCCGTCTTATCAATACGCAGGGTGAACAAGCGGCTAGTTATACGATCCCGTAAACCGCAGCGGGAAAACAATTAAAAGGGTGACAATGACAGCGGCGCATCGCATACGCTGGCTGGTTTACTTTTTTTATGACAAAGGATGCCAATGGCAGACGATAGAAAATCAGGTCCTACTCAAGAAAACAGGCCTGCGAACCATGATAAAGGTGGGCGACGTTACTTCTGGCGCAAGAAGCGTGGGCAGAAGTCAACGGAAGAAGGCGGGCCGAAAGAGCAATCGTCGATTCAGCAACCAGCCGCGCAGAAACGGGGCGCCCCCAAAGTGGCAAATAATGAAAAGGTTGACCGCGATGCGTACACCAAGCGCCGTCGCCGCCGGCCACGTTCGCGCCAGGGCGTGGGGCCCGAACCGAAAGTTGTGGTGCCCGTCACACCGCTGGCCGATGATTATAAAGCCCCGGCGTCAATTTTCATCTATACCCACGTGGTGCGGCCCGACCAACGCGATAATTACGAATTCCGCGCCGATCATTTTTCCAAAGTGAGCCGTCGCCTGGAAGATTTTGATCTTGATCTATCAAAACTTTTCCCAGAAGACAGGGCCAATTTGTCTCCAGAAGCCGCAGCAGCCCTAATGCCGCCTGAGGTCTCTTGGGAAGGGACAGAATTCGACGAGCGCGACTCATCGGATCATGATGAATGAGGCCGATTCGGCACATTGATCGAAATATATTTTCAAAAGTGGAGCTAACCCGTGGCACCTGTTGTAGCGATCACAAACTTAAAGGATCACGTTGGCGAAGAAGTCACCTTACAGGGCTGGGTCTATAACAAGACTGGCAAGGGTAAGCTGATTTTTCTCCAAATGCGCGATGGTACGGGCATTTGCCAGGCAGTTGTCTTTAAAGGCAATGTCAGCGAGGCTGAATTTGAAGCGGCCAAACCATTGACGCAGGAAAGCAGTCTGATTATCACCGGTCTGGTCAAGGCGGAAGCACGCGCGCCGGGCATACCCGGTGGGTACGAAGTCGATATACGCACATTGCAAGTGCTTCAGATCGCCGATCCCTATCCCATTTCGCCCAAAGAGCATGGCATCGAATTTTTGATGCAGAATCGCCATCTCTGGTTGCGTTCGTCGCGCCAATGGGCGGTGATGCGGGTGCGGGCTGTGATCATGCAGGCGATCCGCGAATGGTTGGATGGCAACGGTTTTCTGAACGTTGACACGCCGATCATCACGCCCGCAGCCGCTGAAGGCACGAGCACCCTGTTTGAAATTGACTATCACGGCGAACCGGCGTATCTAGCCCAGACCGGTCAGCTTTACAACGAGGCCGACATCTTTGCCTTTGGCAAGGTCTATTGCTTTGGCCCCACCTTCCGCGCCGAAAAGAGCAAAACGCGGCGTCACTTGCAGGAATTTTGGATGGTCGAACCCGAAATTGCTTTTTGCACGCTCGAACAGTTGATGGAAATTGAAGAGCAATTTGTCAGCCATATCATCCAGCGTTGCCTGCGCGATTGTGTAGTGGAACTGAACATCCTAGAACGTGATTTGACGCACCTCCAGAAAGTCACACCGCCGTTCCCGCGCTTGCACTATGACGATGCCGTGAACATGATCAACGCCGCGGCGCAAAAGGGCGAACTGGTCCCTGGTTATCCAGATCCCGTGCCGCCCATCGAATGGGGCGACGACTTTGGCAGCCCGCACGAAACCTATCTAGCTGCCCAGTTTGAAAAGCCGGTTTTGGTTCATCACTACCCGACACAAGTCAAAGCTTTTTACATGGAGCCGGAAATGGATCGGCCCGAAGTGTGCCGGAGCGTCGATTTGTTGGCGCCAGAAGGCTATGGCGAAATTATCGGCGGCAGTGAGCGGATGAGTGATCCAGAAAAGTTGATTGCCTCGATTCAGACGCACAAATTGCCTCAGGAAGTTTACCAATGGTATATCGATTTGCGCCGCTATGGCTCCGTGGTGCACAGCGGTTTTGGTCTGGGCCTGGAGCGCACCGTGATGTGGGTGTGCGGGCTGGACCATGTACGCGAAACGATTGCCTTCTCACGCACGTTGACGCATATGAGACCCTGATGATTGACGATTTTTGATTAACGATTGACGAAAGTTATTTCGACGACGGCGCAACCGCGTAAATCAAAAATCATCAATCGTCAATCTTTTCTTCTCATGATTTTTATTATCACCCTGCTCTTTTCCACCATGTTGACTTATCTATTAACGCCTTTGGCCGCACGCCTTGGGCAGCGCCTGGGCTTGGTTGATCAGCCAGGCGGTCGGCGCTTGCATAAAGGTGTGATCCCGCGCACCGGCGGCCTAGCGCTTTTTCTGGGCTTTTTGATCACGACTTTGTTACTGCTGGCACTGCCTGCGTTGTTGCCGCCGGCGTGGGCAGCGTGGTTTCCCACCCGCAACGATCCCAATGAAATGCAGCGTCTGCTCGCGCTACTGGTTGGCGGTGGCTTTTGTGTGGTGGCCGGTTTTCTGGATGATCGCTATGATTGGCGCAGCGCCCCGCAATATCTGGTGCAACTGGTGGCGGGCCTGATTGCGCTCGCTGGCTTGATCTTCATCAAGCATGTCAATCATCCACTAGGCGGCGGCTTCATCGGCGGTGACGCCGGGTTGCCCTGGTGGATTGTTGGCCCATTGACCGTCTTCTGGTTTATGGGCATGATGAACACCGTGAACTGGCTGGACGGCCTCAGTGGGCTCGTCACCGGTGTGACGGCGATCATGTGCGCGGTGCTGGCGTTGCACATGATCTTTGTAGCGCAACCCCACCAATTAAGCGTCGCCCTTTTGCCAATCGCTCTGCTCGGCGCTGCACTCGGCTTTTTGCCCTTTAACTTTGCCCCGGCCCGGATTTTTATGGGCAGCAGTGGCAGCTACTTTCTCGGCTTTGCGATTGCCGCGCTTGGCATCATCGGTGGGGCGCGCGTGGCAACCGTTATGTTGGTGCTCGGTTTGCCCGCACTCGAAGTGGCCTGGCTGATGCTCAGCCGCTGGCGACGCGGCATTCCCCCTAGCCAGGGCGGCCGCGATCATTTACATTTTCGCTTATTTGATCTAGGCATCAGTGAGCAGAAAATTGTCTTGGGCTATTGGCTCTTTTGTGCCAGCTTTGGCGCGATTACGCTCTTGCTCGACGCCCAAATTCATAAACTGATTGCGCTAAGTTGTCTGAGCGTGCTGGCACTCACTGTGTTAATTTGGGCTAGCCGCACGGCGCCGGTTGCTGGCGTGAAACGCGCCGGCGAGGGCAAAGAAGGAATTATATGACGAGAATTCTGGCGATTGAAACTAGTTGTGATGAGACAGCCGCCGCCGTGATTGAAAATGGTCGGCATCTGCTCAGCAATGTGGTGGCTACACAAATTGAGTTGCACAGTCGCTTTGGCGGCGTCTTTCCCGAGGTCGCCAGCCGCCAACACGTATTGGCAATCCAACCGGTGATCCAACAGGCGATCCACGAAGCCGGTGTAGCGCATGTGCGCGCCTTGGATGCCATTGCGGTAACCCACGGTCCTGGTTTGGCCGGCAGCTTATTGGTGGGCGTTAATGCCGCCAAAGGATTGGCGTTTGCCAGCGGCTTACCTTTGTTGGCGGTGAATCACTTGGAAGGCCATATTTATAGCAACTGGATCGCAACGCCTGGCTGGCCCGCGATCCCAGAAGACGCTTTTCCGGCGATTATTCTGATCGTTTCTGGTGGGCACACGGAATTAATCTTGATGAGCGGCCACGGCCAATATCGGCAGTTGGGTGCTACACTCGACGATGCCGCCGGTGAGGCGTTTGACAAAGTAGCGCGTCTGCTAGAACTAGGGTTTCCGGGCGGGCCAGCCGTGCAACAGGCGGCGCAAAATGGTCGCCCGGACCGCTTTAGTTTGCCGCGCCCGTTGTTGCAAAATGACGCACACCGCTTTAATTTTAGTTTTTCTGGGCTAAAAACGGCTGTGCTCAACTTGGTGCGCCAGCTCGAGCAGAAAGGCGAAAATATCCACGACCCGCAACTCGTGGCCGACATCGCCGCCGCTTTTCAAGGCGCCGTGGCCGATGTGTTAGTGCACAAGATGGCCGATGCCGCAGTTGCGTTTGGTGTTCGTCAGGTCTGCATTTGTGGTGGGGTTAGCGCCAACGCCTTGCTGCGCGCCACGGCCCAAGCACGCTTCGCGCAGTTACAGTTGCCGCTCTACATTCCCCCGCTTTTCCTCTGCACCGACAACGCCGCCATGATTGGCGCAGCGGCCTTCTATCGCAGGCCGTCGCCCGCAAACCAGTTGGGTGATCTCTCGATGGATGTGGCGCCCAATTTGCCATTGCCGGAAATCAACATAGTCTGAGCAGCCACAAGCTAAAACGTTGTCCGCTGCCATGCGCCGTGTAGTTCGCATCCTCATAGACAAATCATTTAAACAGGACACAAACGACGTAGGCACCCCCTGGGTGCCTACGATTGTCCGACTTTTAAATGGTTTATCTATCAGATGCGCTCCTGTGGTCAAAAGAGCGTAGCTGAGGATGCGAACTACACATTACCAAAATAAATTTTAATTTTCATAAAACTTGGGTGTCGTGACTAGCGAGCTTTGATGGTGCGCCGGTAGATCAAAGGCCGGCGTGGCCTGGACGGCGGCAATGGATGGTTCTCAAAAGGCGGATAGTCGAGCAATTTGGCATGCACATAGCTGCCAATCACGCGGAGCGAGGCAATGACTGGTGCGGCCAGAAATGTGCCAAACACGCCGGCGACGTTAAAGCCGACTACTGCGCCACAGATAATGACAATCGGGTGGAGGTTGACACTGTCGCCGATAATGCGCGGTACGAGGATATTATTTTCAGTCTGTTGGATGATGAAATAGGTGCCCATGACGATCAAGGCAAAGCCAAAATTGTGAATGCCATACACCGCCAGCACATCACTACCCTGGATCAACGCCACAATCACAGCGGGAATCATCGATAAGGTTGGCCCCAGCGTAGGCACTACTTCTAGTATACCGGCAATAATGCCAAAAATGAGCGCGCCGGGCATGCCTTCCACTTGCAAGGCAATCCAAGTAAAAAATCCCACCGTCAAACAAAGAATTAATTGGCCGCGAAAGAATGAGTGCCAGATGTGACCAATCCGTTGCAACACTTCCCGCAATTCCGATTGGTAGGAAGCCGGGAACAGGCCGGCCACATATCGGCGAATGGTGGGGGCGTCTTTAGTCAGATATAGACTGAGGAACATGACAACAAAAGTAGTCAGAAACACTTGGATAATGCCACCCACAACACTGATGCCGATGATGGCCGTGCTGCTCACCACGTTGGTCGCTGTGCCGATCAGTTGCTGAATATAGCTGAGTAATTCTGACAGTGTTGGTACAACAATAAATTGTTGAAAATTTGTCTCCAACTCCTGAATTGTCCGCCCCAGCAACATAGGCCGCCCCAAAATAAAGATGGTTTCCGGCAAATTGCTCAATCGCCCGCTAAACCAGTGGAGAAAATTGGCAGCAATTGTGGATTGATTGAATTGACCCAGCCGTGTTAATTCATCGATCAACACTGGCACCAGCAGAATAGGGAGGAGGATCAACCCGATCAAGAGCAGCACAAAGAGGACAACCGTGCTGATGTTGCGCGGAATCCGCAGGCGCTCCCCTAAATCAATAATTGGGCTGAGCAAGTAAGAAAGAATGCCCGCAATGATCAGCATCGGCATGATCGAGCTGCTGAGCCAGAGCACAAAGGCAGCCAGCACTAGCAAGATCACCAGCACCATGCGCTTCGTAGCACCATCCCATTGGGCCGGAACAGGCGTGGCAAGCGCTGACGTTGTCGTTGCCTCAATTGGCACGGACGCTTCGCGTTCTTCGATTATTGGCGCCGGCGACATTCTCGATGATGTGCCACCTGGCATTTCTGGTACGATCGTTGTCATAAGTACTTATGATAACCCCGCCTTGCGCTAGAGGTCGCGCATAATTCGTGCGCAGGCTATACAAAATACGTTTTCCAAAGGCTCGGGTTGCTTATTTTGTAGCTACTCAGGTGGATCGTTATGCCAGGTAAACAGGTAGCATGCCCTGTCTACCTGGCTACCTATTTACCTGGCTACACAAGGGCTGAAAAGTTACCCTATCTTTATGGCTGACAACCTCTAATTGGAACGATCGACAGTCAAGTAAGCTTGCACGTCCCTAGCGGCGCGCCTGTTTACTAAGCGCTTTGTGGGCCTGCGTTACAGCCAATCCTTGTTCCTCTCCCCAACGCTGAAAAAGTGCATAGAAGCGCTGGCGGTCTTCTAGGCTGATCACAGCCACCGCATCGGCTGTTTCAATCGCATAGGGATAACCACTGGCCCCCACCACACATTCGGCGCGCACCAAATCGGTGATTTCGTCGGCGCGCCCGGCCTCTAGCAGCCAACGCGGCATCTCGATGCGCGCCGGTGGCCGGTTGCCAGTTAGCCGCAAGTAGGCAAAGACCACATTGGTGTAGAAAGGGGCGTTGCCTTTTGTGCTCAGCGCATCGGCGCGGGCGCATTCAAAAAACGGGCTGCGATCGCCCCAATTCGGCAGCAAAGGGGCGAGTAGACCGCCGTCGGTAATTCTTAATCTTTCTGATTGTTCAAGCAGGGTTTCCATCAACCGGACAATATCATGGCTGAACGAATTGTCGACAAAGCCGACGAGTGGCACTTGCGTCTTTTCCGAACATTCTAGCAAATTCTGGACCGCATGCCGATAGGGCAATGCATTTTTGGGGCGCATTTGGCCGGCAAAACTGATGATAAAAGAGCCATCAAAGTAGCAGAGTGGCTTCTGCAAAACCGGCGCATCGGCATATCGTTCCATTAGCTCGCACAACTTCTCGCATTCTCGTACAAAGCGTTGGCAATTGACGTTTTGGTTGGGAAAATTACTGTCTGGGCGATCCTGAACTCCGTCTTCGTCGTTGCTGAGTTCATCCGGCGACAAAATCTCGAATTCAACGTCTTTGACATAGCTACCACCAGGACGATGTTCGTTAATAAACCAGCCGATCTGCACTGCGCCAACCGGCGGCGAAAAGTCTTTACTCGGTGTGAGTTGGCTGCCATCCACCGCCACGACCGGGCGATTTAAGAGGATTTCCAGCGCCCAGGTTCGCGCCTCACGGTGGTTGAGCCAGCGTTGCAGAAAGGGCAGCGCCAGCCGCTTGGCTTGATCAAATTCGGGGGTAGGGCGCGCGCCCGGCCAGGCAGCATCAATTTGGGCTAACCGTTCGTGCATGGCAGCGTAATTATAGCGCAAAAACGCCGCCAGTCGCTGTTCCACCGTCTGTTGCTCGGCCCGTTGGTTTGTAGAGAAATCTTGGAATTTAGTGCGCTTGCGTTCCAGCGCAGCGATCGTTTTTTCGCGGTTTAGCACAGTTGATTCTCAAAAACAGAAGTAAGCATCGCCAGTAACGAGCACTTGTACTTGGTAACTTACTGGTTATTTACGCCTGATTAACTGCCGACGATTACAGATTTATGGACGGCTCTCACGTCGGCCAATTATACCACGCGATAGCATTTCTGCCATTTATCCATTTTGGATCGCAGGTGTTTGGTAACAGTTCTTTTATATGCTAGAATCTCCTTCGAATTCATACCCTAAAACGCACAATGAAGTGGAGGAGCAGACAGCATGGGATTTTATATTGCGGTAGTGCCAATTGTCAGTATTATTGCACTATGGTTTGTTTGGTGGTTAGTACGCGACGTATTAGGCCGTGACAGTGGCACACCGGAAATGCAAGAAGTTGCCCAAACAATTTTTGAAGGCGCTACGGCATTTCTCAAACGACAGTACACGACGATTGGCATTCTGGCCGTTGTCACCGCTGTCGTTATTACCTTAGCCATTGGTTTGTTTGAAAAATACCCCGAAGTACAAGCGTATCAAAATCGGTCAATGGCCCTGGGCCTATTGACTGGTGTGGCCTTTTTGGTGGGCGCGCTCGCCTCAGCCGCTAGCGGTATTATTGGGATGTATGTAGCCGTTAAATCGAATGGCCGCGTGGCGAGCGCCGCCCGCGGGGGTGTCGGTCCAGCCTTAGAGGTAGCGTTGCGCGGTGGCGCAGTGTCCGGCTTCTTGGTTGTGACCTTATCACTGATCGGCGTTTATGTCATGTTTCTGGCCTACGGCGGCTTGAGTCATCCCGAAGATGCCCCCTTCTTGATTGTAGGCACCGGTTTTGGCGCCTCCTTTGTGGCGCTCTTTGCGCAGTTGGGTGGCGGTATCTATACCAAGGCCGCCGATGTCGGTGCTGACCTGGTCGGTAAAGTCGAAGCCAATGTACCAGAAGACGATCCACGCAATGCCGCTGTCATTGCCGATCTGGTGGGCGATAATGTTGGTGACTGCGCAGGTCGTGGCGCGGATCTGTTTGAATCCACCGTGGCCGAAAACATTGGTGCGATGATTCTGGGGGTCGCGTTGTGGCGCACGACGCATAACACCAATTTTATTTTCTTTCCGCTCGTAGTGCGTTCATTTGGGTTGTTGGCCTCGATTGTTGGTGTGCTCATGGTTTCGCCGCCCGATTTCTTGAAGCGCCCCAAAGCGGCCGTCATTGTCGCAGATGCTCCACTTGAAACACCCGTTGCTGTCGGCGAACCAGGTGTCACAGCATGGCCAGCAGCTGTCAACCGAACCGGCCCCACAACGCAAACTAGTAAAACCCCTGAATTTCTGTACAATCTGGCTGATTATGTGAGATATCACGAGGGTGAAGAGCCCATGAATTCACTTTTCCGCGGCTATGGTGTGGCAGCGGCGCTCTCGGTTGTCGGTATGTTCCTGTGCACCTTGCTCATGTTGGGCGGCGCATGGTTCCCGCTCTTCCTCTCGGGCGTAGTCGGGATTGTGGCGGCCGTAGCCTTCGTCATGATTACGATGTATTATACCGAACATCGTTTCCGCCCTGTGCAAGAAATTGCGGAAGCCAGCAAGATCGGGGTGGCGACGAACATTATCAGTGGGATTGCCGTTGGTTTTGAAAACACCGCTGCGCCGGTCGTCGCGATCAGCATCGCCCTGTTGGCCTCATTCGCCCTGGGCACGCGTACAGCCGACACGCTGCACGTTTCTTCGCACGCCGCCGGTATCTTTGGCACGGCCGTGGCCACCATGGGCATGTTGATGACCGCAGCCTTTGTATTGGCCATGGACACCTTTGGGCCGATTGTAGATAATGCTGGTGGCATTGTTGAGATGGCGAATGCGCCGAAAGAAGTGCGCGATGGCACGGACGCCCTGGATGCAGCCGGCAATACAACCAAGGCGCTGACCAAAGGGTATGCGATTGGTTCGGCGGCGTTGGCAGCCTTCCTCCTGTTTAGCGCCTATTTAGACAAAGTAGCCTTGATTCAGACCGCCAAGGGCCTCGTGCCCATTACATCGGTTGATCTGGGCAAAGTGCAAGTTTTCGTCGGCGGCTTGATCGGTGCAATGCTGGTCTTCCTCTTCTCGGCTTATGCCATTCGCGCCGTCAGCAACGTGGCGCAGGAGATCATCAAGGAAGTACGCCGGCAATTCAAGGAAATCCCTGGCCTGTTGGAAGGCGCTCCTGGCGCCAAAGCTGATTATGCCCGTTGTGTAGACATTACGACCCGCGGTGCCTTGAAAGCGATGGTATTGCCTGGTGCTTTGGCGATTGTGGTGCCGATCTTGGTTGGTTGGCTGCTCAAGGCAGAAGCCGCAGCGGCGTTATTGATGGTTGGTACGATGACTGGCATTTTGTTGGCCACGGTCATGAACAACGCCGGTGGCGCGTGGGACAATGCCAAGAAATACATTGAGGCGGGCGCTTACGGTGGCAAAGGCTCCGAAGCGCACAAGGCAGCCGTTGTTGGTGATACAATTGGCGATCCATTCAAGGATACGGCTGGTCCATCCCTGCATGTTTTGATCAAACTATTGGCGACGATTACGCTGGTGTTGGCGCCATTGTTTGTGTAGGCTGATGCAATTGAAGCGGTGAATGGAATAAAGCTCGGCGGCTCATAGAAATCCGCCGAGCTTTGTCGTTAAAATTATAAAGTTACGCCCATCAATTACGAGGTCAAAAACAAATGAATCAAAGAGAATTGAGCAACAAAGCGAGTGGCGTTCCATGGCCGATTGGTTGTTTTAACCGCCCGTGGACAAAATGGTCTTTCGATCAGAGCCTACAAGCGATCAAAGCCGCAGGCTACGCAACGACGGGCCTGCTTAGTCGCACGAGCGATGAGCCGTTGATTGGGGGAGATGCCAAGCCGGCATATTTAGCAACCTTGAAGCAGAAAATTGAGGCGAGTGGCCTAAGCGCCAATATGGGCGCCTTACATTCGCGGCATAATATCCCGCTCGAAGATTCGATCCGCGACATCCGCAAACAGATCGACAATGCCCACTTGCTTTCACTTCAGTACGTGATGTCGTTCGGGGCAGACAATCCCGAAGATTTCGCCCACTATTTTAAAGTGATGAACGACGCAGCGGCCTACGCAGACGAGCAAGGCATCCAGTTGGTGATGAAGCCACACGGCGGGATTAGCGGCACATCAGACGAAATTCTGCGCGTCATCAAAGAAGTCAATCACCCCAACTTCTCGATCTGGTACGATGCCGGCAATATTATTCACTACACAGGCAAAGACCCAGTCACCGAGATTGATCCGATCGCGCAACACATCACCGGCTTTTGTGCTAAAGACTGTGCTGAAGTTAAAGGCGATGTGATGCTCCAATTCGGCGAAGGCAAAGTTGACTTTGCGGCCGTCTTTAAACGGCTCAAGGATAGCGGATTCAACGGGCCGGTGATGGTCGAATGCTGCAAGGTGGGGCAGACGCCAGAAGAGACGACGGCTAATGCGCGGGCGAACCGCGAATTTCTAGAAAAAGTGCTGGCCTCGCTTTAGTAAGATTGACAGATAAAAAAAGACCCGGCTATCACAGCCGGGTCTTTTTGTGCGCTCTCGATGGGACTCGAACCCATGCAACCGGCTTCGGAGGCCGGTACTCTATCCACTGAGCTACGAGAGCCTACTACCCATCATTTATACCACACACAGCGCTGCTGTGCAAAATTATGCGGCGAGCCCTTAAGTCTCTGAAACGGGATCCGCTAGTTTGTCGCTCTATGGCAGTACAAACCGAGTTTCTTATCGAACACTAACCAATTGTCAACCACAGCATAGATGGAATGCCAAAGCAATAAGAAACTTGGCCTATTTGTTTCGCCCTAAGCTCATGCTACATTCAACGGAGACCTGCGCAATTGTGGATGTCACTGGATGGGAAATGAGTGTTTTTACACTTATCAATTTGCGTCACACCTTCGCTCATTAAGTTTCAACTCATTCATTGTAAACATTTATTTCGGAGCACGAGCATTTCCTGGTCGGAGGCTTGAATAAATTTACCTGCGTCGCCCCACAACTTCAGGCCGGTCGTGAATTGGTTTATATTTCGTGCAGCATAGCCTGCTTGCATACGGTCGGAGGCAATAAGTTGCTGCTGAGCCGCGTTTAGCTCCTGGTCCCAAAAGGATTTTGCGGCTGAGTTAGGTTTTAGCGCGATCCAGTCATTGACAAACTGCTTTTGATAGGGCTGATAATTTCGCAATAGCTCAAGCCATTTTTTCAAACCAGCTTGGTCAAAAGCGGTTAAATCTTTAGCACTATAAATCTGCATCCATTGACTGAAATTGCCCGCCTTACTAATACTATCGACGCGAATAAATTGGGCGCGTGCGAACCATGTACACAGGGAAAGGCTGCTGTATTGATCATTGGGATTGCGCTGTAACTCCTTTTGTAGTTCCTGCTGACGTTGTTCTACCTCTATCCGTCGCTTTGCATCCGTAATCCCTAATTTGAGGACCGTCGTATAGTCGGCCGCGGCATCTGCATATTTACCCCTTAAAAAATAGGCATCCCCGCGATTCACATAAGTTTGGGCGCGGGTTGAGTCAAGCCTAATCGCAACATTGAAATCAAGACCCGCTTTTTCTAAATCATTCAGTTTGACAAACGCATCACCCCGTCCAGCATAGGCCTCGGCATTTTTGGAGTTTAGTTCGATAGCTTTGGTGTAATCAGTTGTCGCCGCCTGATACATGCCTTTCAAAAATAACGCAGCCGCCCGCTCTCCATAGATCGATGACAAATCAACTTTGTCGGAGCTTAGGCTGATCGCTTTGTTGAAGTCGGCAATCGCTTTATCGTACTGAGTGCTGAAAAAGTACGCGTCACCGCGGCCCGCATAGGCGCTGCCGATTTGTGGGTACATTTGAATAAATTTATCGTAATCGCTAATTGCCTTAGCGTAGTCACCTTGGGTTCGAAAAATGTTTGCCCGGCCAATATAGGCATTCGCATTACTGCCATTTTTTTGAATGGCTTGTGTAAAATCGTCAATTGCTTTGGCATATTCTTGCTGAAAATAATAGGCGTCACCCCGTTGAGCAAAGACCACGGAGGAGCCGTGGGTAGGGTCTAACTGAATTACTTTCGTAAAGTCGGTGATGGCTTTATTATATTCTTTCAGCGTCACATAGATTGCGCCGCGTTGACGTAGTGCTTCTATATGATTAGGGTTCAGTGTAAGGGCCGCGTCCAAATCGATGATGGCCTTATCCTTATCACCTTTCGCCTGGTAGGCCATTGCGCGTCCAAAGTAAGCCTCGTCGGTAGATTTGAGTTTGATAGCCTCAGAAGAAATCGTGATGGTTTTTTCATAATCACCTGCTTTATAGGCTTCTGTCGCACTATTAACCAAATTGGTCTGACGCACTGCGATCGCTTGCGCGCTACAGGCGCTGCCTAGGCATGTAATAAGGATGGCAATAAAAAGAATTTTTCGCATGAAGTAAACCTTCTAAATTAATTACAAAAAAGTGATATGCAAACGATTAAAGAGCAGCATAGGGCAATTCGGCTTAATACCATTAATTTTATCGTCCTCACATTAAAACTAAATTAATTAATTGGCTGCGTAACCTGACTATTTTGGTCCGTTTGGTAAGGATTTTTGTTAGTACTAACTCATATGTCAGCGTACACCCCCACTAGGGCCATCATAGCGTGACAGTTATAATCCACTATAGCATAAGCAGCCCAAGCGCAAAGCTACTTTTTCCTGACAGAGATATATTTTAAGATAGATTCTTAAAGGGCACGCAGGATAGGTGATCTGATCACTTTGCGGTAATGATTAAGGCGGTATATTATAGACAAACCAAATAGACTCTGCACAATCCAACTGGACGGGCACGGTATACCGTGCCTCTACCAATGTGCAACCTTTATTTGGTTTGTCTATTAGTTGTGCGCAGTGACCTAGCTCAGCATGCCATGCTGATTATACGGCCAGCTCTATACCGGCATGGCCTGTGGATCGCTCATTTAGAGGATGGCACCCCACTACCTTGTCTGCCCCGCAGTGGTCATCTAATATTACTTGTCGCCGCGTATTCGTATATAATGAACCCATGTATCTGGATCGCACATACCGTCCGCGCCGGCGACGCCAAGGCGCTGGCCGTTTCTGGCCGGTGTATCTGCTAATTATCCTTGGCATTATCCTGTATAAACAGCAACCAACTTGGTTATCGGTTAAGCAGGCACAGCCTACAGCCGTGCCAACGCGCAGTGCCATTGCTTACCTGGCCGACGCCGAAAGTGAGCTAAAAGCCGGTAAATATGACGCAGCGCTCCACGCGTATACCGAAGCAAGCCGTCTAGAACCGACGAACGCCGATGCCTGGGCTGCTCAGTCAGAAATTCAAATGATTTTTCGCGATGCCACCAAAGCGTATGAATTTTCTCAGCGCGCGGTTGCGGCGGCGCCCAAAAGTCCTAGGGCGCTTACGACCCAGGCACGGGCCTTAAACTGGTTGGGGGAAAATGAACTAGCACTTGATGCGGCGCTCAATGCGCTAGACGCGGATCCGCACTATGCTACAGCGTTGGCGGTGCTCGGTGAAATCTATACCGATGAAGGCAATGTGGTCAAAGCCGAAGATTATTTGAAACAGGCCCAGGCCATCGATCCACAGAATGTCACCATGCTGCGCAATTGGGCCTACCTATACCAACGGCGCCAGCAATACAATGAAGCGATCAAAGCCTATGATGCAGCCCTGGCGGTTGCGCCCGTCCGCTTTGATCTTTTCCTGGAGAAAGGCTTGCTCTATCGCGTCAGCCTAGCCGATTACAAAAACGCCAATGCGGCGTATGACCGGGCAGTCAGACTGTACAAATCGCCCGTAACGCTAGACTATTACGGCGAGGGTCTTTACAACAGCGATGACCCTTTGCAAGCGGTGCGCGTCCTGCGCGAAGCGGTGGAAATCGACCCGACCTATGCACCGGCGCAGGCCCATTTGGGCATGGCGCTTTTCATCCGCCACAATTATGAAGATGCCGTTGCGCCTTTAGAGAAAGGCATCCAACTGTTGGGGAATAAGGCGCATACTGAACAACTTTATACGCTTGGCCTGGCCTATATCTACAAAGATCCAAGTGACTGCGACAAAGCCGCCTTCTGGCTGAACAAAGCATTGACCATGGATCCGAGCAACAGCATCGCGCTATCCGGCATAAATAATTTAAAGAGTTGCCAGGCATCAACCGCCACCATTACAAGCACTAGCACCAGCCCATAAACAAATTACTCCTATGACCCTGAAACGCACACGCCTGAAGTCTAAATTGCCGAAAGCCGCCACCTGGTCAATTATGCGGGGCGCGCACAATCCAGGCGCGGTAAATGGTCAGTCGACCGCTCGCAGCGAACCGCTGACGACCACCAGCAAACGGCGCATTCAACGACGCAGCACACCGCTAGAAGTCTTACAACAACCGTTGCAGGCTGGCGTGCGTAAGGTTTTTGATTTACGTCGCTTTATTATGGTGCTGGTGCTGACTGGAATTGTCCTGTTGCTGCCCAGACCCGTTGGTCTGAGCAGCCTGGGCCAGCGCGCCTTTGCCTTATTTGTCTTCACCGGCGCCATTTTAGCGCTCGAACCAGCGCCCTTGCCCATTGCTTCGCTCTTGGTGCCAATTTGCCAAATTGCGCTTGGCATCGATCAGGTCGGTGGGGCCTTTGCGCCTTTTAGCCGACCGATTGTCTTTCTGATCTTGGGCAGCCTTTTTCTGGCCGAAGCACTGCGCAAACATGGGTTGACGCGACGCCTGGCGCTTTATGCGATTGTGGGTAGCGGCGGGAAGTTTCCGCGCCTGTTGTTCGGGCTGATGCTCATCACAGCCATGCTCAGCATGTGGGTGCTCAATACGGCCACCGCTGCCGTGTTAATTCCCGTAGCGATCCCGATTGCCCAGTGTGTTCAACGCAAGGAAGATGCTCAACGCGCGCTGAAAATTTTAATTTTGGGCGTGGCCTATGCTTCCGGCATTGGCGCGTTGGCCACCACAATGGGCAGCAGTGAAAACGCGATTGCGAGCAGCCTTTTAAATTTTAACTTTTTGGCCTGGATGAAATATGGGCTGCCCTTGGCGTTGATGGTGCTGCCGCTAAGCTGGTATTTGTTACTGCGCGCCTTCCAAATGTCCGAAATCGTGATCGATACGCAGCCGATCACCAAAGAGATTGAACGCGCCGGCAAGCTGACCAACCCCGAACGTGAGATCATCGTCGTGCTGGTACTTTCCGTGGGCCTCTGGGTGATTGGTCCTAGCCTGGAACAGTGGGTTCATTTGCCGCCCACGCTGTTAAGCAGCGCAGTCGTCGCGCTTGGTTCAGTCGTCATCTTATCAATTGAAGAAGTGATTGACTGGAATGATCTGAAAGGCGTCAACTGGGGCGTTTTCTTTGTAATCGGCGCCGGGTTAACCTTGGGCGACGCGCTGGATAAGACCGGTGCCAGTGCTTGGTTGGCGAATATGCTGGCGCCCTTCTTGCAAGGACTGCCTTACGCCTTGATTCTCGCTTTATTAGTCCTAATCACCTATGTGTTGACGCAATTTATGAACAGTGTGACGATTGCCGCGATCTTTGCGCCGATTTTGATCTCGTTAGGCAGGACCGCAGGCATCGAGCCAGCCCGCTTGCTCTTGCCAGCGATTTTCACTTTAGCCTTTTGTTATACCTTGCCAGTCTCTTCGGCCCGCATGACGTTGGTAGCCGTCACCGGTGTGGTCGATCGCAAAGATATGTTGCGTGCAGGGTTATTGGTGGGCATTCCGTCAACCCTCGTGGTGGCGTTTTTCTTTTATATTCTCAGCAGCTTCGGGTTGATTTAGCCGGTGGACAAGCGTTCATTCAAGAGGAGACACTATGCGAATTTGGCTGGTTGGCGCTGATCAAGCGGGCACAGATGCCTTGCGTCAGCTTAAAAAAAATGCGGAGGTTGAGGTGATCGTCAGCGATCCAATCGAGCAACCGAAAGCCGTCATCGATAAGGTCATTACCAAAGTTGATTACGTCGAAGTTGTCTCGCCGATCAATATCAATCAATTAGCGCGGCGCGTACGGCCCGATCTCATTTTAATCGATCCTGGCGCTGATAAACGGAATCTAAGGCTGAGTGGCGGTATGGCCTTTTCCGATGCTATCAACACAGAAATTGCCGCCGCCAGTGATTATCCCTGTCTAGTGCTATGACGCTCGCCCCTGCCCCTCAGTTGGCTCCGCATAATTTAGGGCTCTTCCGGCTCGCAGGCTTTAGCGGCTACCGGCCAGCATTGCTAACCCTGCACGATTGGCTGACAGGCAGTAATCTTGTGCCAACCATTGCGATCAGCGGCGAACAGGGCTATGGCAAAAGTACATTAGCCACGGCCGCAGCCTGGAACCATTTGCGCCATTTTAGTGATGGGGTTATTCGCGTGAGCGCCGCCGGCGCCACCCCTTTTCGCCTCTACGATATTGTGCGCACCATGGATTCTGTCTTCGGCACCGAATTAACGCGCACCAGTGAGGAACGCTGGGGCATTCGCATTTTGGAGCAGCTTTATCGGCGCAAGCGGCTTTTAATCGTTGATAAATTGGCCGGCGCGACAACCGACGAGTCAGCAACGCTGGTTACTATTATCGGCCATTTAAATGAAACGGGCGGGAGTTCGCGGATTTTATTGATTGACCGCAATTTCAGTCCTTTCATTGCTGAATTGGTGCGCCACCAACATATTCATTTGCAAGGCCTGGCCGCGGCCGATCTGCCCGAATTTATCCGTAAACGCGCGCCCACCCGCGTTCAGGCGGATGCTCTGGCGCATGTGGATGAAATCCATAGTATCACTGGCGGCAGCCCACTCAGTTTGCGCCTGGTGATGGGTCTGCTTCTCGATTTTTCCTGGGCCGAGTTGCATGGGCTGTTGCAACAAATTACGGACGAACAAGGCCTGGTGCGCACCCACAATCTGGCGGCCTTTGCCATCGAGAACTTTGCGATTTTTAATTCACAGGTCGGGCCACTGCTCGAACGCCTGGTGAGTGCCGCGGGCGGCGCCTCGCTCACCGCCTTGCGCGAACTATTTTGGGCCACTTTGGGCACGCCAGCCGAACTTGATCAGACGTTGGCGGCGCTGAGCGAGCGGGGGCTGCTTGAGTTTGATCCCTTTCATCAACGCGTGCTCATGCACCCTGTGATTCGCGCCTATTTGGAGCAGAGTGCCCTGATGCTGGGAGAAGCCTGGGAGCGCAGCCATGCGAATTATTATGTAAATTTGGCCCAACACTATTTGTCCTTTCCGCTGGAGCGTTGGCCGGAAGTAGATGTAGAATGGGGCAATATTTACCGAGGCGCAGATTGGTGTTACCAACGTGTGCGCCGGCTTTGGGGTCAAGACCCACTGGCCTTGTTAAAAGAACGCCAATTTAGCGAGGCGACCTTAACGCTGCCCACGCCTACAGCGCAACAGGATGACCAGACTGGGTATAGCCATCAAAGCTATGACCAAATTGTGGAGCAAGATCTGCGCTTGGCGCGCGATTACGGTTTAGCCCTGGCCCATTATGCCTTTTGGCGTCATCCGCCCGGCATTGAGGATTGGTTGGCATTAGGCGCGGTCGCTGCCTTGGCGCTGGCGGATATGCGCGATTACGCTTGGTTTCAAATGAATATGGGCCGCCAACTTTTCTTTGCTGGCGCGGTGAGCGAAGCCATTGTCTGGTTTGCGCGCGCGCAAAGCATCTTTGACGAGCGCGATTTGATGATGGAACTGGCCTATGTCTTGACGGATTTGGGCACTTCCTATCGTGTGCTCAACGAAGCGCGCAAGGCGTTGACTTATTTTAATGCCGCCTTTGACTGCGAGGCGCAAGTGGGTGACCAGCAGGGGCTGACCACGGCTTATATGAATTTAGGCAGCGCCTATTATAGCTTGAATAATTTTGACCGGGCGCTGGCCCAACAGCATAAAGCCTTGCGCATTGCCTTGCGGCGCCATGACGAACGGATGGTGGCCAGCATCTTCAACAATATGGGGCTGGCGATGGAAGCAATGGAGCGCCTACCCGAGGCCCAGCGTGGCTATGAACAAGCCCTAGAAATCTTCCTGCGCCTGGATGACGTCACCGGCATTAGCACCTGCTACAACAATCTTGGTTCGGCCGCTTATGCCCGTAACGATTATGACCGTGCCTTGATGTGGTATGAATTTGACTTACAGCTTTCCGAGCGGCGTGGCGCCTGGACGGACATGGCAGCCACCCTCCACAATCTTGGTCACGTTGCGCTGGAACAGGGCGAAATGGCGCACGCATTGGCCTATTTTGCTCAAAGTCGCGATCTATACGCAGCTTTTCAGTTGGAGGAGTATAGGCAGGAAGAAGAACAAATGATTCGTGTGATTGAACAAAGGCAATAATTGGTTTTATGCCATCAATCGAGCGGATCCAGCGCGTGCTGGCAACGGATTAAGCCCGCAAGTGGGCACAGAGGGAACGGTTGTGAGCAGCCGACCACCATCCGCGGCCAGCACGCGCGGCCATTCGCAAACAAAGTTCTAACACAGAATAAACAATGTATTTATATTTTAGGACGCAAAAGTGCCTGTTTCCACCATAACAAAATTTGCACAGATAATTTATGTGCGGTATTATAGGGTTTATTAGCACTCTCGGTGGCAGAGTGCTAACGGCTTAGCAGTTTAGTCGTGAAGTTTTTAGTAGTGAAGGTTTCGCTACTAAATCGTAAGTTAAAAGCGTAAAAACCAAAAGAACATTCTATCATTTAGGAGGATCATTCACATGGATCTGAAACCGCTAGGCGACCGCCTGGTCATCCAGCCTTCCGAACAGGAAGAACAAACCTCAACCGGCATTTTTCTACCGGAAACGGCCAAAGAAAAACCACAACAAGGCAAAGTCATTGCGGCCGGCCCCGGCGCCCGTAAAGAAACCGGTGAGCGGATTACGATGGACGTTCAAGTTGGCGACACCGTGCTCTATGCCAAGTATTCTGGCACCACGATTAAGCTCAACGGCAAAGAAATCTTAATCTTGAAAGAGACTGACGTTCTGGCGATTGTTCAGTAATGACTGAACAATGACGATTGTTTACAAAAACAATTGTTCGAGACCCGTCACAAAGCGACTACGTTACTCGATTGTTTGCGCAAACACGCGCGTATAATTTTACAGGAGAAAAACCAAAATGGCAAAGCAAGTCGTCTTCGAAGATGCTGCACGCAAGAAACTCAAAGCCGGTGTCGATGCACTGGCAAACGCGGTCAAGACCACGCTAGGGCCCAAGGGCCGCAACGTGGCCTTGGACAAAAAATGGGGCAGCCCCACCGTTACGCATGACGGTGTCACCGTTGCGAAGGAAATTGAACTAGAAGACCCGTTTGAAAACATGGGCGCGCAGCTTCTGAAAGAAGCCGCCACTAAGACCAATGACGTTGCCGGTGATGGTACCACCACTGCTACCGTTTTGGCCCAAGCAATTGTCAACGAAGGTCTGAAGAACGTCACCGCTGGCGCCAACCCGATGCAGATCAAGTGGGGCATTGAAGCCGGTCGCGACGCGATTGTTAAAGCATTGAAGGAAATGGCAACCCCGGTTTCGGGCAAAGCTGGCATCGCCCAGGTTGCTAGCATCTCGGCTGCCGACAAGAAAATTGGCGATTTGCTCGCCGAAGTGATGGACAAAGTCGGCAAAGACGGCGTCATCACCGTCGAAGAGAGCAAGGGTTTGGAATTCGAGACTGAGTATGTTGAAGGTATGCAGCTTGACCGCGGCTACCTGAGCCCCTACTTCGTCACCAACTCCGAGCGCATGGAAGCCGAAATTGCCAATCCTTACATTCTGATCACCGACAAGAAGATCAGCAGCGCCCAGGACATCGTGCCTGTGTTGGAAAAGATGGTTCAGATTGGCAAGCGCGAAATCGTCATTATTGCCGAAGACGTAGACGGCGAAGCCCTGGCCACCCTCGTGCTGAACAAATTGCGCGGTATGGTCAATGCTTTGGCGATCAAGGCTCCTGGCTTTGGTGACCGCCGCAAGGCGATGTTGGGCGATATCGCCATCCTGACCGGTGGCCAAGTGATTACCGAAGAGTTGGGCCGCAAGTTGGAGAGCGTTATGCTCGACGATCTAGGGCGCGCCGACAAGATTGTCAGCACCAAAGATGCCACCACGATTGTGGGCGGTGGCGGTAGCTCCGACGAGATCAAGAGCCGCATTGGCCAGATTCGCGCCGAGACCGAAGCCAGCACCAGCGATTACGATCGCGAGAAGCTGCAAGAACGCCTGGCCAAATTGGCTGGTGGCGTTGCCATCGTGCGCGTCGGTGCAGCCACCGAGACCGAGTTGAAGGAAAAGAAGCACCGCGTTGAAGACGCATTGAGCGCCACCCGCGCCGCGGTCGAAGAAGGTATCGTCCCCGGTGGTGGTGTGGCGTTGATCAACGTCATCCCAGCGCTGGACAGCCTGAAACTGGAAGGCGATGCCGCTACCGGCGTCCGCATTCTGCGCCGAGCGCTCGAAGAGCCAATGCGCATGATCGCTCAAAACGCCGGTCTAGACGGCCCCGTTGTGATCGAGAAGGTTCGCAACCTACATGCCGAGGGCAAGAAGACCACTGGTTATGATGTGATCGCCAACGCCTATGTGGACATGCTAGAAGCTGGCATCATCGACCCGGTCAAAGTCACCCGCAGCGCCGTTGAGAATGCCTGCTCGATCGCAGCCATGATTCTGACCACCTCTGCTTTGGTCACCGACATCCCAGAACCTGAGAAGGCTCCGGCTGGCGGCCAGGGTGGTATGGGCGGCATGGGCGGCATGGACATGTAATCCATTAACGATTGATAATGGTCAATGGCTCATTATCAATCGTTAATTTGTGTTGCTTCCTGTGTTGTTGCATTGGAATCAATCAGAAGATAAAATAAGGGCGTCGAGGCAACTCGACGCCCTTATTTTTATTCAGCATTGTCAACAGTTCATTTTCGCTTGTTACCATGAACTACCCACACGAAGCATTAACAATTCACAATTCACAATTTATATCTACCAAGAGAGGAAATCAGCCCAATGTCCTTGCCAACCCGCGTCGAAGCCTACACTTTACTCTGTGAATGGGTGGAGTCGGAGAGTTTGCGCCGGCACATGTTGGCGGTGGAAGCCGCACTGCGGGCTTACGCCCGCCATTTTCACGAAGATGAAGAATTATGGGGCATCACCGGCCTGCTGCATGATCTGGATTATGAACGCTATGCCAACATGGATGATCTAACGAACGGCCATCCGCGCACCGAACTGCGGTTGTTCGAGGAGCGCCACTATCCGCCCGAATTGATTCACGCCGTGCAGGCGCACGCGACGTTTTTGGGCGTGCCATCGGAAAGTTTACTGGATAAGACACTGCTTGCTTGCGACGAATTGACCGGCTTGATCCAGGCCAGTGCCTACGTGCGCCCGGATCGCAATCTGCGCAATGTAGAGTTGAGTTCGGTCAAGAAGAAGTGGAAAGACAAAGCCTTCACCGCGGCCATCAACCGTCCAGAGAACATGCACTTTATCGAGGCGCTAGGCATGCCTTTTGACGAACATGTGCAGCGCGTTCTGGACGCGATGAAGGACATCGCCGATCAATTAGGTATAGGCGGAACTAATGGTTAATGCGGAATGGATAAGGCTAAATTTTTAATGATTAGCCTTATCCATTCACTGATGAGCGCCTTGATGACACAGACGGTGACGGCAAGCGCCAACTGGATCACTGGATCAGGGAGACTTGACACATGTTGTCAAATCAATTGTTGCATCAATGCGGTCATATTCTGTATGTGTTCTCTATAAAACGAACATACACATCTTGAAATCGATATTCAATCTTGACGATAAGGCGATCATTGTTGCCACCAATGTTGAAGATTACTTGGTTATCGAGGAGAATATCGGCTGTATAATAATCCCGTTTGACGTCGGCAGGTGAAGACCATTCAACCTTTCGCCCATAATCATGCCAACGTTTCAAGGGTTGTTCAGCTTGGGGATGCATTTCCCAGTATTCTCGTAATCTCTTTTTCGTCAAGATACGCATAACGTCTCCATCTTGGAGACACTCTATCATGCACCAAGCAAGTTGTCAATCAATTCTTGGACAAGGGGTGCATCCCAAATTTTTGGCGGCTTTTTGCAGCAGGGATCAATCCCGCGCCTGACAGCAGCAAGTCGCCGGGTGCCCCTTGGGCGCGACTTGCTGCTGTCAGCGGCCAAAGTTCATCTGCGCCAAAAATTTTGGATGCACCCCTTTGCTGTCAGGCTGGTAGCGCAGAAAAACGACGCCTGAAGCGAAAAGCTTGGTTTCAACAAGCTTCAAGGTTGTTTTCAGCCCGGTCGGAACGAGGCGTTTCCTACTCCTAGCACAACAGGATAGACCAAGAGTCTGTATTCATCGATCAGAGCATGGTCTGCCAGCGCATGAATGAATTGACTGCTGCCACTGATGGAGATACTCTGGCTGCACTGTTGCTTCAGCTTCCGTTTTCCTCAATTTTGCGTCCTATGTGATTCCGTCGCGTACGGCTTTTGCCATCTATATATCGTGGAGATTGAGCGCTGCGGCAGGTGCAATTCGCCAGCACAACTGACGCCACAAGGCCAATGTACGTGTGATTCCATTGATGAAACCTAGCACGGCACAAAGCGTCAACCCGATCGTGATGTCCAACATCGATTTAAAGAGAATGAGGTAGCTAAAGACACGACCCGAAGACCAAAGGACAATTTGTGGCAGCATCAGGAGAATGATCAACGGCAAAAACGACACCAAGATCCCAAGCAACTGCCGCCAACGCATGCCGGTCTGCAGCCGCTGGCGCCAGCGGGGCACCCCTAGAAAGCGGTGAATCTCTAGGCTTACGCATCCTAGCGTTATGAAGACCATGACTAGGCCAAACGCGCCAACATTCCACCTACTGGTGCCGGCGGCTGCCCAATAAGCAGATCGATCAGCCCGCGTTTGATTGGCGGAAAGGCCAATAAATCAGCAGAAACGGCATGCATATTGTAGAGCACAACAACACCATACGCGCCTTCCGGCAACAGCATAGTTTCAGCATAAAAAGTAGAAAGGATGCCGTTATGTTCGAACACTGGCTGTCCTTCTTCCTGCATGGCAAACCAGCCCATGCCGTAGTCGCTGTGAATAGCTGCTAGCGGAGTATGCATCAACTTGAGGCTGGCTGCTGACACAATCTGTTTATTGCCATAGCGTCCACCATTATTCTGCATGATTAGAAAGTGGGCTAGGTCCTCGGCAGTCGAGATCACCCCGCCGCTACCGGCGAAAAAGCCTGGGTCTTCGGGGGCGGCAATCGGTACCCCAAACGCCAGCAGATGCCCCTGCGCCAGCTGATCAGCGTGTCCGATCGCTTCGCTGGATGTAGAAGCACTAAAGGTATGGGCCATGTCTAAGGGTACAAAGATGTGAGTCTGCAGGTAGTTAGCAAATAGCTGACCGCTGACCACCTCTGCCACGCGTGCTAACACCGCATAATTAGGATTAAAATAGTGAAACTCTGTGCCGGGGGCGGCGACCGGTTGCGCATCGCTAAGGCTGGTCACGCGTTCCGCCAAAGTACCCGGTTGCGGTGAACGCATTTCCGAAAATCCGGCGTCGGCCATACCGCTCACCTGATTGAGCAACTGGCGCACAGTGATCCGTGCCGCTATAGCCGGATCTTTCAACGTGAACTCGGGCAGATAATTCTTCACCGGCGCATCAAGTTCGATCTGCCCCGCCTCAACCAGTTGCATAAGGCCATTCCAAATAAATAAGTATACGGGCTGAACTTATCAACGGACCTGACAGGTGGGGTCTTTTCCACCTGTCAGGTCTCGATCCCTATATCGTTATTTATTTTTCTGGATTGGCCTAAGAGCCAAGGCGGTAAAGGACTTACTCAACGATGCAATGAAAAACTGGGTTTGGGGCGTCACTGGCTGGTCACCGCGGGCTGTGCCGTAGCCCTTCACGTAGTCAATCTGGTCGCCCTGGGTGATCGCCAACGCCAGACCGGGGACACGTTGAACCGCCATCTGTGCAGTGATAAATTGGTCGAGCGTGCCGATATCGATCGTGGACTGTGCTAGCAAGCAGCGGTGATTGAAAAGAGGGCCTAGAATAATTGTGAGCAATCCAAGGAACACCCTATATTTTTTCACTTGTTTTTACCTTTACTAGGTATGTTAAGCGGCCGCATAGGCCTGTTTCAGCCAGGCGAGCACCTCGGCGTCGATTTGGTTTGGGTCGCTGATGCGCACGCGGTGGGTGACCATCGCATTCCACTGGCCTGCGACTTCGAGCCGATCGGTCGGTGCAACCCCCTTAAGCTTAATGCCGAGATCAAGGCGCTCGGTTGACACCTGTACAATGCCAAATTTCTGATCACCGCGCAGCAAGCTGATAGACGACTTGGCTGGTCCTACGCCCACATCGTCTCCACACTGCTGGACGTTTGCCATTAGCTCGTCGTATGGTTTGCGCCAACCGGCCTTTTTGCGCTTGAAATGCGTTGCCACGGCATCTTCCGTGCTGACCGACTCCTGGCCGTGTGACAGGATTACCAGTGCCAGGGCGTTGGCGTGACCATGACCCAACCCAAAGTCACTTTTGAGCCAGTTGACAATCTCTGCAGTTTTGACAAGGCCTTTTTCGGCTGTTGGCAGCCGAAAATCAGCGGGCGTTTTGCCGGTCTTGGCTTGGATGTTATCCAAATACGATTGGAAAATATTTTGATCTTTTTCTGACTTCTCGGACATATTCCTCTCCTGTTTTATGAGTTTTTTACCCTGGCTGCTCAATCGTAGCAAAGGTTTGGGTATCCTATGGTTTGCGAACAATCGGTGTACGCGCCTCGTGGCGCATTTCGGTGATATTGTCGACAAATAGTCGAATGGCGGCAAAAAAGCTGCGTCATTCAGCGCTTTTCTGAAATTCTTCCAGATGTCTCTTGATTAAATCCCACGCCATGCATAGAATGGATGAGATTTGGTTGCGGAAAGTGACCGCGGCTGCTCCAGAACAAGAGCATGCTCAACAAACCGAGGCTACCCGCTAGGGTAATATGGGTGACCGGCAATCCGGCTCGATCAGCGATTAAGCCAAGCGTCGGTTGGGCAATGGCGGCCACAATGGTAAACATCAGCGACTGCATGGAGAGCAACGTGGCTCTGATACTGTCGGTAACCTCACCTTGAATGCGGTTGAAGAGTAGTGGTCGTTGAACCGCAGTGACTAGACTGATCATGGCCGCAAAGAGCAGCGTAGGCAGAACTTGTAGTGCGGCCAGCAGCAGCAGGCTTGTAACAATCACAACCGGGGTTGCATACAGTATGCGCTCCTCCCCCACTCGTGCGCTCAACCAATCTGACCAGTTTGCTCCTACCATATTTGCCATCTGTAATCCCATAATAATGACGCCGATGCCGGCAATCGGCACACCCATTGCTAGGTGGTGGCCGCGTAGGAAGGACTTCCAGGCCTACAGCGCATCCACTTTGTCAGGTGGTGCGTAGTGATCCGTGTCGCTAATGATGACCTTGTTGCCGTCGCTGGCGGGCGGATCGTCGAACCAGCGAGAGGCAGGGCTGCCGGGTGCCATTGGATGCCCACCGTTGGCGAATATCTCGTCATCGTAGACGGGCGAGATCCAGTCGGCGGCACTGTTGAAGAGCGGGTCGTTAACGTTGCGTTGGTCGGCGACCGGGTATTGCATCGTCATCCCGACGGGGTGCTTATCGTAGCCCATCTGCGCTTCGTACCGCTTGAGGAAATCGATCACCCAGTATTGCCACTGGGTGGAGTCACCCCAATCCGGCGGTTGCCCAACCCCAACGCTTCGGCGAAGTTCTTGTCGACTGCCCCGCCGCCCGACGATTCGTTGGCGACCTCGTAGAGCACGTTGGGCAGGTCGTGAACGGTATCGACAACCTTGCGAATGTACGCTTCTTGAATCCCCTGAATGCCCGGGTCGAGCGGCAATACCTGGTAATCGACAATCGAGGTGATGCCAATCCCGTTGACGTTGTTGGCGGCATAGAAGGGATGACCTGCGACATTGTCGGGCGCGAGGCTGAGGTGGAGGGCAAAGCCATCAAAGAGCATGACGGCGACGTAAATCCCCATATTGCCCGCTACAATAATCCGGTGGCGCAGGCGGTCGAAGTAGGCCGTATCGAACGTTGACAGATCAAACTTTGGCTTGTCGTCGATAGCCCTGCCGACGCCGGTGCGGGGCCAAGGCTGCGGCGTCATGCAAAGATGATAGCTGCCGCCAGCGGCTTGGGACTTGAACTGCTCCCAGCGCCACAGCCGGATAAAGTTGTGACCGTGATCCTTGAGAAACGTGAGGTAGGCAGCGTAGTCGAACTCTTCTGGCGATTCAGGGCAGTCCGCACCAGGCCCCATGCCGTCGTGGAAGTTGTTCCAAATGTGCGAGCCGGTCAGATAGACGGCTGGATGATCGGCAGCGTTGTCGGATCGAATCGTGAAGTAGCGAGAGTTCGTTGTTGAGACGATGAGTGGTCCCAATGTAGTTTTCATTTTGTTCTCCTTATAGTTTATCCTCAGCATGAAATTGCTCCTTTTGTTCCTATTTGACGACGCGGAATTGAAGGTGGGTAACGCCGGGCGACTCAAGCACGCGCATCCGCGCTAGGTTCATCGTCTCAAGATTGTCAAACAAGCGCAGACCGCCACCCAAGAGCTTGGAGACTAGGTGAAGCTGGATTTCGTCGATCAATCCAGCTTGCAAAAACTGCTGAGCCGTCGAAGCGCCGCCTGCCACACAGATGGCTTTCTCGCCCGCCGCCGCTTTGGCCTGGGCCAGTGCGCTTTCGATACCGTCAGTCACAAAGTGGAACGCCATGCCGTCTCGCGCCACCGCTTTTCGCGCTGTGTGGGTGATGACAAAGTGGGGTACTTTATACGGCGTGTCCCAACCCTCTGGCACATCGCCATACACGCGTTTACCCAGGATCATGGCGCCAATGCCTTGGAGCAGTTCATCGATCACAACAGCAGCATTACCAACAGGCGCAAAATACCAGTCGTGCAGACCGCTGTCTTCGTTATTTGGGCCAGAGACAAACCCATCTAACGACATTGCCATATCTAGAAACACTTTGTTCATTTGTAACTCCTTTTTTGCCGTTCGTAGTATTCCTCTGTCAACTGGATGATCTGGATATAGTTGCCATCGGGATCGATCAGGGTGCTGAACAGTCCATCGCTGCGTTCTTCCAGTTCCACCAGCCAGGCGACACCCAGGGTGTTCAAGTGGGCAGCCGTGGCGCGTGCATCGTCCACATGGAAGTTGAGGAGCACACGACCCGGTTCGGGATTCGTGTCACTAATGTCGTCTCGGCTGTCAATCAGTACGTTGACGCCGCCCATGATCATAAACCCGTCTGGGGTATGTTGTGGGGTCAGCGCAGCTTGATACCAGGCTTGAAGTCGTTCGGGATTGGTGCTACCGAGTAGAATACTGCCCAGAATTGGTGTTTGCATGATCTTCTCCTTTGTTAGTTCTGAATTGCTATTGTCGATAGCTCTGTCACACGTCACGATACGAAAGTGGTTCGTTCCATTTGCTAGATCGCAGGCCATCTGCACTGCCGTGTTGGCAACCTGGGCCACTGGCGGCATCTGTTTGATTAGAAAAACGCTGGCCGCACCACCCAGATATTCCTCGACCGACTTGCCAGCTGCCTGGGCGTGCAGCTTAAATGTGGCTTGAACATCTGGCGTGTCCGGTGACCCGATGGAGCGCAGAATGCCAAAGTGGACGCCTTGCGCACCTATAGCAATCCCACCAGATTTTCGAAATGTGATATACGCCAAGAACGAACGAAAAGGATGGCGAAACGATCGTTTGAAGGGAGAGTAGGATGACCATCAAAACTGACAAGCTAGATACGTTCCTGGGCGAAAAACGCGACTCGCGCGAATTCAAACGAGCGATGGCCGTGAAAATGGCCATCAAGGGTTACGCCTACGCAGAGATTTGCGAACTGCTGGATGTATATCCGTCGTTCGTCAGTGAGTGGAAGA
>JBBREZ010000006.1:0-40694 GCA_038225095.1 Caldilineales bacterium | reverse complement strand
ATTGCGCACTGCTTGGCCTACGCTGAAAGCACCAGTACCCGGCTCGACCGTAGCATTGGTATCAGTCACCACCACCTGCGCGCCTTCGACGGTCGGTGTCGCCGGTTGCGGCGTCCAGGCCGGGCCACCCTTTTGCAAATTGGTCAGATCGATGCGGTTTAAGCCCATCGTCATGGCCAGACCGCCGCAACTGAGCAGGCTAAGCAACAAAAAGCCCCCCGCAAAGCCTGGCCAAAAGAGTGAGCGATTTCGCTTGCGGCGCGACGTAGGGGGTGGCGCGACTGGCGGCATCGCGGATTGGGTTAAGGTTGATTCATCCATCATTGACTTTACTCGGATCGACTTATATCAACAAAACGTAACGGTTCAGCCCTGATGTAGACAGGTAGACGCCTATCCGTAGCTAGGAAAACACGTAAACAGGGATACAGGGCGTACTGCCTGTTTACGTGTTTTCCTAGCTACCTGCGCCGCGCTATGCTTGAATCGTTACAACAAAGCAAATGACAGCAACGATCAAAAATGCCAACCATGTGCAGGTGCAGATGGTTGGCATGTTGCACTGATGACGGTCGACAATTCATTATAACTACTAGCCGGCCAAACCATCCAAAACGCGCAATACGCCGACGGAATTGCCTTGCATATCGAGGCTGGTGTGTTGCACAAGCACACTGGCATTGCGCCCATCTTCTAACGTAAGCGTCATTTTTTCATCGCGGTGCAATTCCAACATGGTCTTGCCAGCATTGAATTTCTGGGTTTTATACGTAATCCGCAGCGGGCTAGCCTTGTGATTGTCATTCATCTGAATAATGTTTACTTCATCCAAGACTGCAACCGGATTTTTTTTGCCCTGCATGTAAAGCGTTGCTTTCATGAGAAGGATGCTCCCGTACTTTCGTATACGCTCAGCAGACGGTCAAGTCTATTTCGCGCAGATAAGCTTTCAGCTATTAATTTCACACCAATCGAAGGTGTCGTTATTGATGAGCGTCATTGTAACAAACGTCTACGGGTTCTCGCAAAATTGCTAACCGATTTCACCAGGCAGTTTGGCGAGTTTCTAGCTGGTTGAGCGATTTTCTCGCGCCTGTAAATATTACTTCGTAACCAAGAAACGTATATAATGCAAGCGTAGAATTGCCAACATAGCAAAGCAAGGAATCAATATGACAATCGATCCACAAGTTTTCCGAGAAACGATGGCACACTGGGCCAGCGGTGTCACGATTGTGACAACATTGGTTGATGGCCAGCCGACGGGAATTACGGCCAGTTCGTTTGCTAGCTTGAGCCTACACCCACCACAAATTCTGGTTTGTATTAACCAAAAGCTCCATACACACCAAGCGATTGAAATTAGCCAAACATTTGCCGTCAATATTCTAGGGATCGAGCATCAGGAATGGGGAATGCGCTTTGCGGGCATGTTTCCAGCGTTGGAAGACCGATTTCAAGGCATTGATTGGCAAAAGGCTGTGACTGGTTCGCCAATTTTGCCGGACGTGTTGGGCTGGCTAGATTGTGAAGTACGCGGAGCGTACACGGCCGGCGATCACACGATTTTTGTGGGCGAAGTGATGGCGACGGCTGCGCGCAAAGAAGGATCGCCAATTTTGTATTACAACCGGCATTGGCGGCAATTGGCCGAGCAACCCTTACAGTTAAAATAATGAGACGTGTAATCAATTCGCGAAACTTTGCGGGCCAAGTTATCCTACTAATGCATCAACAGCGCAATCCTTCGCGATCAGGCGGTAAGCACAAGTCCACAATCACAACAAGTCCACAATCACAACATAAGGAGAAGGCAATGCAAACAATCTTAGGCTCAGGTGGTGCCATTGGGACAGAGTTAGCCAAAGCGCTTAAAAGTTTCACTGATGAGATTAGGCTGGTCAGTAGAAATCCCAAGAAAGTTAACGAAACGGACCAATTATTGTCTGCCGACCTGTCAGTAAAGGAACAGGTGGAAAAAGCAGTTCAAGGCAGCGAAGTGTGTTATTTGACTGTGGGTTATGATTACAACACAAAGTTATGGCAAGAAAAGTGGCCTCCTCTCATCAGGAATGTGGTTGATGCTTGTAGTAAAAACCAATCGAAATTGGTGTTCTTTGATAATGTCTATGCCATCGGTGGTGACAACGTTAAGCGAATCACGGAAAGCTCAGCCATCAGCCCAAGCAGTAAAAAGGGGGAAGTTCGCGCATATGTGGATCGACATGTTCTAGAAAGTATCGAAATGGGCAAGCTAAGTGCAATCATTGCAAGAGCGCCGGACTTTTTCGGGCCGATCAAGGATAAAAGTGTCCTTATGAATTTGATCTATAACAACTTGTCAAAGGGTAAGAAAGCCCAGTGGTTCTGCAACGCAGATGTCGTTCACACGACAGGTTATACCCCTGATTTGGCAAAGGGAACGGCTATTTTAGGCAACACGCCAGAAGCATTTAATCAGATTTGGAATTTACCGGTCGATAGCGACGCTTTGACGGGCAGAGAGTGGGTCAAATTATTTGCAGATGCAATGCACCAATCTGCTGACGTGCAAATCCTGCCTAGTTTGGGCATGAAAGCCTTAGGGTTTTTCATTCCAATGCTTAAAGAAATATATGAGATGCGTTATCAATATGATCGCGAATATTATTTCGATTCCAGTAAGTTTGTGAAAAAATTTGATTATACGCCTACGACAAATACAGAAGCCGTTAGCCAAACTGTTGCAAGCCTGAAGAATTAGCGTTTGCTGTCGCCTGTTCACAGATGGAGACGCTCCGTCGGTTTTCTCGGTTATGGATGAACTTTCCCGTTCCAGCGTCACATTTCGCGTTGCCAAGCTAACTTAACATAAGAGAAATTTCCGTTTTATGGTAAGTTTTGTGCCAATTAAAATTGCGTGCCATCACCATTCAGCACGATACTCGCAATTGCCATGTTTCAACCAACCAGCGAGAGGAGCTGCAATGAGCGAAAATAGTACCGACCCCGGCGCCGTGATCCAACGGCAGATGGAAGCCTATAATCGTCGCGATTTGGAGGCATTTTGTGCCTGCTTTGCGCCGGAGATTGTGACCAGACTGTACGAGAATGATGAAATATTAGCCAGCGGTTATGCGGCGAATCGCGAATTGTATCGACAGCGGTTCAGCGAAAATCCCAACTTGCATCTGGAAGTGCAGACGCGTACAGTGTTAGATAATGTTGTGGTTGACCGCGAATTGATTACGGGGTTTGATGGCGGCCATACGCTAACCGCTCTGGCCATTCACGAACTGCGCGATGGGTTGGTTTATCGATCAACTTTTATCAGACGTTATGAAGTGGCGTAAACTTGCTGGCGTGCTGCGTGTGCAAACTACGCGCAATCAGTAAGGTTTCTTCAAAACAATAATTAGCCGCTTTTACGTGATGAGTGAAAGCAGGCAACAATTTCACTCATCGCGTCAATAGGTGCTACTCGTTCCTCACGCTCCGCGTCGAGTTTTGCACGCGAATAGAGGGGACGCAGTCGGATGTACTCATCCGCGGCGTCCAGACGGCGTTCCCACGCGCCCGGAGGGCACCCGGCGTGAGGAACGAGCCGCTTACTTACCTGAATGACATTCACTCATCACTTGTCACTCATCACTCATCCGATAAACAGGTTAGAGCATCCTTATGTCCGAAACCTATACAACCTATTATCAATCGCCGGTGGGCGTCATGGAGATCAAAGGCACTGATAGCTACATCGCCTCTGTGCTCTTTGTCGAGCAACTGGGCGAAACCGATGAGCAAATCCCGGCGCTGTTGCAACTATGCGTCCAACAGTTTGACGAATACTTTGCGGGTACGCTTCAGGCCTTTACTGTGTCGGTGCAGCAGACCGGCACCGACTTTCAGCAGCGGGTCTGGCACGCATTGCAAACGATTGAATTTGGTCAGACTTTCTCATACCTGGACATTGCCCTAACGATTGGCGACGTTAAAAGCGTCCGTGCGGTGGGCAATGCCAACGGCAAGAACAAGCTCGGCATCATTGTGCCCTGTCACCGCGTGATCGGGAGCAATGGGAAATTGGTCGGCTATGCGGGCGGACTGTGGCGCAAGCAGTGGTTGTTGGCACATGAAGCGAAGTATGGTCGGGGGGTTCTTACGCTGTTTTAGCGCCAGTCTGAAGTTGGCATTTCAAGGTCTGCCAAGGGTGATTATAGGGGCGGGGCATGACCACTTAAACTTGGGTAGCCCTTTAATGCCCTGCCCCTACGGTCTACACCAATAAATAAGGTAAACTATATCAAAAATTAAACCATTTGTGAGAGGAATGTACTGATGGAATATCGCAACTTAGGCCGCACCGGCGTCAAAGTATCACAGCTGTGCTTCGGCACAATGTCGTTTGGCGGCGATGCCGATGAGACGACGTCGGCAGCTATGTTCAAGCGCTGTCGAGAGGCCGGCATCAACTTTTTTGATTGCGCGAATGCCTACGGCGCTGGTCGCGCCGAGGAAATTCTGGGCAGGTTGATCGCCGGTCAGCGTGAGGAACTGGTGATCACCACCAAGGTATTTGGCGTTATGGGCAAGGATGTCAACGATCGCGGCTTGTCGCGCCGTCACATCACGCGCGCGGTGGAAGCGAGCCTAAAACGCCTGAAAACCGACCGTGTAGACCTGCTTTTCGTGCATCAATTTGACAGGTACACGCCCATCGAAGAGACCTTGCGCACCTTGGATGACCTCGTGCATCAGGGCAAAATTGTCTATCCAGCGGTTAGCAACTGGGCAGCCTGGCAAATTGCTAAGGCACATGGCATTTCGGCGCGCGAAGGATTGGCCCGTTTCGAGTGTATTCAACCGATGTATAACCTGGTGAAGCGCCAAGCCGAAGTCGAGATTTTACCTTTTGCGCAATCGGAACAAGTTGGCGTGATCCCCTATAGCCCATTGGGTGGTGGTTTGTTGACCGGCAAGTATAAGACGCAGGATCGGCCCAGCCAAGGCCGCTTAGTCGAAAACAAAATGTACAATAAGCGCTATGGGGAAGGCATGTACTACGAAACTGCCGAAAACTTCACAGCCCATGCGCAGAAACATAGCGTGCATCCCGCCACGCTGGCTGTCGCCTGGGTCATGGCGCACCCAGCGGTCACCGCGCCGATCATTGGTGCGCGTAACGTGGACCAGTTGGAAGCTTCGCTGGCAGCATTGGACGTCCACATGACGCCGGAATGGTGGAAAGAGATCGCCGCGCTTTCCTATGAGCCGCCGTTAGCGACTGATCGCAGCGAGGAGAAGAGCTAATTGAAGTGTTTCTATAGCCGGACAAGCAGCCGGCTATAGAATTTTTGCGCTTTTTTCCTCATGTTGTCCCGCTTATCCACCTACTGCCGCATGCTGCCTAAAATCAGCTATTTGGCCGATTGAAAACACACTCGCGATTGCTTATATTGGATTGACAAGGCAAGAGTAACGCTACGATAGGTATTTACTTGCCCCTTGATAGGTATTTACTTACCCACTTTATGTTAGATAAAAGTAATCAAGATTGCTAATGGGTTACTTTTAGCTGGACTATGCTCTAGTATAGCCTTTCAATGCTGAAGGCAAATGTGCTATAGCGCAGCCTGACCCGACATTCCCGCATCACGGCAATATGCGCTTTACTTATGGCTTCGCTTTGGCGTTAGCGAAAGCTCTATTTCCCACTTTATGGGGACAAAAAGGAGTAAAAATGCGAAAATTGACTGATCGATTGCGCTTACTAGAGTCATCACTGGGCTTGAAAGCATTGCTTGCTTTTAGTCTATTCAGTTTACCAATGGTTCCCATCGCCCAAGGTGGGCAAATTTATCTGCCGATTGTTATTTCCGCAAGTAACACCAAACCGGTAATTGAAGCATTCACGCCAACTGCTGGCACAGAAGGCACGGAAGTAACGCTTACCGGCCGTTACTTTACAGATGTAACCGACGTCTTGTTCAACGGTGTCACTGCAAGTGATTTCACAATCATTTCAGATATCGAAATCGTGGCAATTGCGCCGGAAGGTTTGACGGAAGGCGCAGTCAGTGTGGTGACGAAGACCGACGTCATCGCCAGCCTGAGCAACTTTGCTCGCGCCGAGTCCGCAGACGCTAGTTCAAGTAGACTGAAGCTCTCTTCATTCTCACCATCCTCGGGGGCGGCAGACACTGTCGTCACGGTGAAGGGCAGTAATTTCGTTGGTATAACCCAAGTGTTGTTCAATGGCGTATCCGCCAGCAGCTTTAGCGTGGAATCCAGGTCAAAATTGAGCGCGATTGCACCAGCCAACCTGACAAGTGGCCCAATTCAGGTGACGAACAATACTGGTACGGCTAGCAGTGCCAAGCGCTTTACGGTAGCCGACGTACCAACAACCACCCCAACTAAAACACCGAAACCGACCAAAACTGCAACACCAACTGATACACCAACACCAACCAAAACGCCAAACCCAGCAGGTGCAACTGCGACATCAACACCGTCAGGTCCTATCGGTCAACCAGATGCCCCAGCGCTTGGGATGTGGATTTCTGGCCCAGAGCTTGCCAGCTTGCCAACTTCTGGGCCCGCTTGGGCTCAGCTCAAAGCCGCTGCGGATGGCGTTGTCGGTTCACCCACGCTGAACGATCAGGAGTCGAAGGCGAATACCAATGTTTTGGCGAAAGCGCTGGTTTATGCGCGCACAGGGCAACAACATTATCGCACAGAGGTGGTTGACGCTTTAAAGATCATTACGTTTAATCACACCGAGGATGGCGGTCGTGTCTTAGCCTTAGGGCGCGAATTGGCGGCCTATGTGATCGCCGCAGATTTGATCAACCTGCCGAGTTATGATCCGACCCTGAATGGCAACTTCAAACAAAAGCTGCGTGAACTGCTCGCTAAGGTTTTAGATGGTGACACGCTGCAGAGTATTCACGAAAGACGGCCTAACAATTGGGGCACGCATGCTGGCGCCTCACGCGTTGCGGTCGCTTTATATTTGGGCGATCAGGCAGAACTGGATCGCGCCGCCACAATCTTTCATGGCTGGTTGGGTAATTATGCGGCCTACCACGACTTTAGCTATGGCGATCTGAGCTGGCAGGCCGATCCTGCGCAGCCCGTGGGCATCAACCCGGTTGGCGCCAGCAAAGAAGGTCACTCGATTGATGGCGTTTTACCCGATGATATGCGGCGTGGTGGTGGGTTTCAATGGCCGCCCGCCCAGACGCCCTATTCTTGGGAAGGGTTGCAGGGCGCGGTAGTCCAGGCTGAGCTATTGAGCCGTGCGGGATATCCAACTTGGACGTGGGAAAATAAAGCCTTGTTGCGGGCGGTACAGTTTCTGTATACTATCGGTTGGCCAGCCCAATCTGACGATGAATGGCAACCTTGGCTGATCGACTATGCCTATGGCACCCATTATGCGACCAATCAAAAGGCAAGTCCGGGCAAGAATATGGGCTGGACAAGTTGGACCCATGCGCGATCCCATACGCCGTGATTCCAGCTCAACCATGCTCACTGACCTGTGTTATAAGATAATTTTGCAAGCAAGCTTATAGACAAGCATGACGAAGAGGGAGTAGAATAGCGTAAAGAATACTCAATCCAGCGTAGTGGACATGACCATTACTGCTAGCCAGGTAAACAGGGAAGTGGCTCTAGATCCGTGTTTACCTGGCTTATGAATTCGGTTAATGCCACTATGATCTACGCTAAATTGCGGCGCTGTTTGGAAATGCACGTTTTTCTTTGGCAAAAACTCCCATTTTCAAACAGCGTAATTTAGGCGGAGTATTCAGCGCAAACACGGCAGCCTTTTTATGCTTGCTCGGATGATCGGTAGCGATGCGATGCAAATACTCCAGTCAACAATAATGTGGCGGATTCTGGTTGGTTTAGCGCTAGGATTGCTGAGCTTGCTCTATGGGCGCGGCTGGCGTCGGCTCCACATCATCCAGCCATCATTGGCTACCCGAACGCGTTTTGTGCTGTTTGGCCTTAGTCTGGTGGCCGTGGCTACGGTTATGATTTCACCTTTGGAAACCTGGAGTTACTATCTGCTAACGGCGCGTTCCCTGCAAAAAATTCTACTATGCATGATCGCTGCGCCGCTCTTCTGGCTTTCCTGTCCTTTTCATTGCAGCATGTGGGGCTTACCCGCCAACATACGGCGAGGGATAACGAAGCTACTCCACCGAGGTTCGGGTTTGGGGCGTTTACTGCGCGGCGCCACGCAACCGGGCCTCACCTGGCTGCTTTTTGTGAGTGTGTTTCTAAGCTGGCATGATCCGCTCTTTGTCAACCACGTGATGCCACACCCTTGGTGGCACCGCCTCGCCTTGATTGGCTTGTTTGGTGCAGCGCTGCTTTTTTGGTGGCATATTGTAGAAACTGGACCGCGCATTCACCCTAGATATCCAGATTGGGTGCGCTTTGTCAGCCTGATTGGCGTCGAAATCCCCAACATTGGCTCTGGCCTTACGATCGCTTTCCAGACCACGGCACTTTACACTTATTATGGGACGATCCAGGCCACCTTTGGGCATCCGCTACAACTGAGCATGCTCGACGATCAGATGCTCAGCGGCGGCATCATCTGGGTCTTTGGCAGTTTCGCCTACTTTTCGAGCGCCGTACTCGTGCTCAACAAAATTTTCGGTGAGAACAACGGGAACTCCCCGCAACCAATGCCCAACTGGGATTCGGATGATCGCATGATCGCGCCGGGGTTGGAGAATCGTGTCATCGAAAACCGCTGGCGCGACCTGGAAATGCCACGCAAATAATCCTATCTGAGTCAGAACAACCTACCAGCGCCCTGCTTGCTTGGCCATCAAATCACTCAATTTGTTATATTCGCCCGCATCAAACCAGGTTTCGAGCAATCGATGCGAAATCGATATATTGGGCGGCAACTTGAGCGTTCCGGCCTGAATCTCCGCAACGATCTCGGCGCATGAAAGCCATCTGCCGGGTGATAGCACACGCTTTGCAGACAAATTTCTTGACTTCGTGACTTCTACCCACTTGACTTCTACCCATAGTGTTGTTATACTCTGCCGTAACATACGATAGAAAACCAGTTAAGGTGCGCCGAGTGCTTAATCGCATGGCGCTTAATGGGGGAAGACCGGTGAAATCGAAATGATCAGTCCGGCGCTGTCCCGCAACGGTAAATAATGGTTAATGGTCAATAATTAATTGCGAATTTTTAATGGAAGAAGTCGGGTCGTACACCCCTCCTCATTAACAATTAATAATTAATCATTACGCATTAACCATTAGCAAGTCCGATCACCCGCCTTCGCTGTCGCTTGTAAACCACCTTCGTGGAGAAAGGGGGCGAGCGCCAGGTGATCCCTTGCGTTATGCCGCCTTGTTTGGCGGCACGCCCGCCATTTTGGCGGGTTTTTTTTTGCTAGGAAATTGTGATGAGAAATCAGAATCCGCTGGATGCGCCCGACCAGGCGCCCTATGCACGCCATATTTTGATCTGTACGGGCCAATATTGCGACCCACAGCAGAAGGCAGCCAAGCTTTATCAAAGCCTGGCCCGTAAACTAGGTGAGCTAGGGCGTTATGATAACCCCATTCGCGTCAAGCGCGGGCTTACACCTTGCCTGGGTGTCTGTTATAACGGACCGTTATTGGTTGTCTATCCAGAGGGCATCTGGTATCACCATGTTGATGAGGCGCTGCTTGATCGGATTATTCAAGAGCATTTGATCGCTGGCAAGCCAGTAGCAGCGTATGTATTTCATCATTTGGACGAAAATCCTGCGTTGGCTTGTGGCCCAACTGCCAACGCGTCAGAAAAATCAGCCATCGAGGAGAAATGAATGTTGCGTAAATTGTTGTTCCCTTGTGTTTTGATCCTTAGCCTGTTGTTGGCCGCCTGCCAGCCAGTGACCGTTGCCCCGGCCGCGCCGACAGCAGCGGCCCAGACGCGCGCGGCCGCCGCGCCCACCGCCAATCTAGCCGATAATTGCGTGACCAACTACGCTGCCAACATTGACTATTTTCCAGAGAAGACCAAGCTGACGTACACGAGTGGCTTTAGCGTTGAGTACCACAACAATTATAAAGTAGTTACCGTTAAAACACCGTGGCAGGGAGCTAAAGAGCCTTTGCAATATGCCTTGGTGCAATGCGGCACGCCGGCGCCAACTGACTTTAAAAAGGAACAGATTATCGAAGTGCCGGTAAAGCGCTTTGTCAGCATGTCCACCACCTATTTGCCCTTCCTGGATGAGATGAATCTGCTCGATCGGCTGGTGGGGTTGGACGATGCTACCTATGTCAACAATCAAAAGGTAGCCAAAATGGCCGCCGATGGCAAATTAAAGCTGATTGGTTTCGGCGCCAAAGTCAATGTCGAACAGGCGCTCGACTTGAATCCGGATCTGATCATGACCTATGCCGTAGGCGCTGCGGATTCGGATGCCCAGCCTAAATTGATCGAAGGAGGCTTAAAAGTCGTTGTCAATGCCGAATGGCTGGACACCTCACCGTTAGGTCGCGCCGAATGGGGCAAATTTCTGGCGCTCTTCTTCAATCGCGAGACCGCTGCCGAAGCCATGTTCGCCAAGACTGCGACTGCCTACGAAAAATTGACCGCCCAGACGGCTGAAGTAAAGACGAAGCCAACTGTCTTCACCGATACAGACTATCAAGGCACCTGGTATGTACCGGGTGGTCAGAGCTTTGGCGCACGCTTTCTAGCCGACGCCGGTGCAAACTTTCTCTGGGCCGATGACAAAGGCACTGGCAGTTCGCCGCTCGCCTTTGAGGCCGTCTTTGACAAAGCCAAAGACGCCGATTTCTGGCTCAACACCGGCTTTATCACCAGCTTGAACGATCTCAAAGCGGCGGATGCGCGCTATGCGGATTTTGCCGCCTTCAAAAAGGGCACCGTCTGGAACAACAATGCGCGCAGCAATGCTAATGGTGGCAATGATTATTACGAGAGCGCCATCGCCCACCCCGATGTTGTGCTGGCCGATTTGATCAAGATTTTACACCCAGAATTGTTGCCGGATCATAAACTGGTCTATTATCAACAGTTGAAGTAATCGAAGTAGGGATACGGGGTTAGGTGGCTGAATCTCCTACTTCCGTCTCCCTACTCCCTATCCATGTCTACATTAACATCCATGTCTACATTAACTGTCTCTAACTCCCCTTGGCCGCAACTCGGTCTGCGCCGTCTCGCCTTGATTGGTCTGATTGCGGCGCTATTGGCGGCATTCTTGCTCAGCCTGGCCTTTGGCTCGGTGCAGATTCCGCTGGATAGTGTCGTGCGCATTTTGCTGGGCGGCACGGCTGATCGCGCCACCTGGACCGACATTATCTTTAAATTTCGCCTGCCCAAAGCGTTGACCGCCGCGCTGGGTGGTGCCGCGCTGGCCGTGAGCGGGCTACAAATGCAGACGCTTTTCCGCAACCCATTGGCGGATCCGTTTATCCTGGGCGTCAGTTCGGGCGCGAGTTTGGGCGTGGCGCTTGTGATCCTGAGTGTGGGCGCAACGGGTTCGCTTTTGCTGGCCGGGCTGGGTGTACTGGGTGATTTTGGTCTGGCTGCCGCCGCCGGATTGGGCGCGGCATTGGTCTTAAGCGCCGTGTTGGTCATTTCACGCCGTATCCAAAATACTGTCACCCTGCTGATTCTGGGGCTGATGTTTGGCTATCTCACCAGCGCACTTGTCAGTCTACTGGTCTATTTCAGCTTGCCTGAACGCATCCAATCGTTTAGTTTGTGGTCGGCGGGCAGCTTTGGTGGCGTGACGTGGAGCCAGTTGCGCGTCTTTCTGCCCGTCGTGCTGCTGGGATTGATCGTCGCCAACGTCATTGCTAAATCGCTCAATGCCTTGCTGCTGGGTGAAACCTATGCGCGCAGCTTGGGCGTCAATGTGCGCCGCACCCGCGGGTGGATCATCTTAAGCGCATCGCTGCTAGCCGGAACGGTGACGGCATTTTGTGGGCCGATTGGCTTTCTGGGCGTGGCCGTCCCGCATTTGTGTCGCAGCCTTTTCAACACTGCGGATCATCGCATCTTGGTGCCCACGAGCATGCTGCTGGGCGCAATTCTGGCGCTGCTGGCCGATTTGATTGCCCAGATGCCGGGGAGCCAATACGTCTTGCCGCTGAACGTGATCACCTCGCTCTTGGGTGTGCCGGTGGTGGTGTGGGTGATCCTGCGCCGAGGGAAAGGAGGGGGATAATAAGTAATAGCGAATAAGAATGAGTAACGTTTTCGTCTACAAGCGCGGTTGCTTTATTCAACCAATTTGGCATAGCCTGCATTCATAATTACTTATTCCTACCTATGAACCCTCCCACCAACATGCCCCTAACCACCCACGATCTCACCATCGGCTACGCTCCTCCACGTCGTCCAGCGACGGTGGTGGCCGATCAGATCAACGTTACCTTGCGTCCTGGGGAACTGGTGGCCTTGATCGGACCTAATGGCGCGGGCAAATCGACGCTGATGCGCACATTGGCTGGGATGCAAGCGCCGTTGCGCGGACAAGTCTGTCTGGGGAAGGATGATTTACACCGTTTACCGGCGGATGTGTTGGCAAAACGGCTGGCGGTGGTCTTGACTGAGCGCATCGAGGTTGGCAACCTCTCGGCCTATGCGTTGGCAGCCTTAGGGCGTCACCCGTACACAGATTGGCGCGGGAACTTGACACTGCACGATGAAGAAATTGTGCAGTGGTCGCTAACGGCCGTGGGCGCAACCGCGTTGGCGCATCGACCTGTCAACGAATTGAGTGACGGCGAACGTCAGAAAGTGCTGATTGCGCGCGCGCTGGCCCAAGAGCCACAGGTGCTGATTCTCGATGAGCCTACTGCCTTCTTGGATCTGCCGCGCCGGGTGGAATTGATGCGCTTACTGGGCACCTTGGCCTATACCACCCAGCGTGCGATTCTACTCTCTACTCATGATTTGGATTTGGCCTTACGGGTGGCGGATCGGCTCTGGCTTTTGCCCAGCGGCGGACCGTTAATTGACGGCATTCCCGAGGAATTAGCGTTCAATGGCGCGTTGGCGGAAACCTTTCGCAGTGAAGGGGTAGAATTTGACAGTGTGCTCGGCACGTTCAAATTGCACCGCCAATTGTGCGGCCCAATTGGGCTCCAAGGCGAAGGTCTCCTGCTGCAATGGACGGCGCGCGCGCTGGAACGGATTGGTTTCGAGGTGGTGCACGACGGTGAGCATCTGCCCGTTTCAGTTGAAGTCGGCGCCGCTTGGTGGCGGGTAAAAGGCCAATATGGGTCACATGAATTTACTGCACTGGCCGATCTGTTGGCCTATTTGCGGCGGCCGCCATTGTGATGGATTGGTCGTTCCGCATTGGAAAGGAAGATTTTATGCGTATTGCCGCTTTACTGCCCTCGGCCACAGAAATCGTCTGCGCCCTGGGTCTGGCTGACACCCTGGTGGGGGTGTCGCACGAGTGTGATTATCCACCCGACGTTGTAAAAGACCTGCCAAAGTTGACGCGTTCGGCAATTCCGCATGGTTTAACCAGCGCCGAGATTGACGCAGCGGTCTCTGCACGGTTACGGCGCGGGGAAAGTCTTTACAGTCTAGACGAGGAACGTCTGGCCGAACTCAAGCCGGATCTACTGATCACGCAAGAGTTGTGTGATGTGTGTGCGGTTTCCTACGACGATGTCTGTGCGATTTCCGCGCGTCTACCGGGCAACCCGCACGTCATTTCGCTGACGCCGCCGAATTTGCGCGGTGTTTTCCAAGATATTCAAACCGTCGCCCAAGCCACCGGCAGCGAGACGGGTGGCCATCAATTGATCGCACAATTGGAGGCACGGCTTGCGCAGGTGGCGCTTGACGTGGCTGGCAAACCGCGCCCACGCGTCTTTGCCTTAGAATGGCTCGATCCACCATTTGCCAGTGGGCATTGGGTGCCGGAGATGATTGGATTGGCGGGTGGCGACGAAGTGATCGGGCGCGCCGGTGAAAAGTCTTTCCGAGTGACGTGGGAACAGATCATCGCCGCCCAACCCGATGTGATCTTGCTAATTCCTTGTGGTTGTTCAGCCGACGCCGCGCAGCGTGAATGGGATGCGTTGCCTAAACCACAGGGTTGGGCGCGCATCCCGGCGGCGCAAACCGGCTGTGTCTATGCCCTGGATGCTAACAGTTATTGTTCGCGCCCGTCGCCACGCATTGTCGATGGGATTGAACAGTTGGCAAGACTTTTGCATACGGATCCAGCGTTTGCTTGATGTCGTCGTTTCTATAATTTCATACTGAATTTCCACACAGGTGCCTGTCGCCCCGGATGGCCCAGGCAATGATGGCGAAGTCGGTGAAACCCGTAAGGGTCAGTCCGACACTGTCGCGCAACGGTAGGACGATTTTAAATTTTGGATTGACGAAGTTGCCTCTCCAAAATTTAAAATCGTCAAGTCCGGTCGCCCGCCTGGTGGATCAACCCGCAACCTCGCGCTCCAGGCTGTGGTGTCGACAGATCGTTGTCCACACCTTCTTGCGCTATGCGAGAAGGTGTTTTTTATCGCTCGTTCGCCGGCTTTGGGTCACACAAATTGATCATCAGCCGCGAGCCAACGACCAAACCAAAAAGAAAAGGAAACCATGTTGGAAATTCACAAAAATTCGATCCTACCCAAGCGCACACGTTATCTTATGGGTAGCGTGCTCGGTGGTGTGACGTTACTGGCGATCGCACTCTGTGGGATGTGGGCGACAGCCAGTCAGTCTGTCTATGCCCAAGAGCAAAAGCAGGGTGGCGTTGTCGTGCAGTTAGATGACCATGCGCTACGGGTGCGCGCAATTACATTTACCAACTCGATCTCTGGCATAACCGCCTTGCAATCGACCGGATTGAACGTAGTCATCAGCGACACATCGTTTGGCGCAGCGATTTGTAGCATCGAAGGCATTGGCTGTCCGGCCACGAATTGTTTTTGCAATCCGCAGAAATTCTGGGCCTATAGCTATTGGGACGGCAGCACTTGGCAAGATTATGCCGTCGGTGCGTCATCGTCCGTGATCAGCCGCACGGGCGCGATTGAAGGCTGGCGTTGGGGCGAATTTGGCAGCCCTAAAATCCCTGCCATCCAGGCCACCGCCGCGCTATCCGCCCTCAATTGGTTGCAAGCACGCCAGGTCATTACAAATGGTAGCTACAGCAGCAATGTCGGTGCAACAATCGAAACGGCCTTGGCGATTGGAGCAAATGGCACGGATGGACACAGTTGGCGCAGACAAACCAACGGCGCTTCTTTAACTGGCTTTCTGGCTGCAACTGGGGCAAGTTACGCCAACAAGGCAGTTGCCGCGTCCGGTAAATTGGCGGTCGCCACCAGCGCGACCAATGGTTGCTGGCCCGTGGGTGCATTGATGCCGTCGGCCTTTTACAGCCCAACGCTGGGCGCGTTCAGTCAAGAGAGTGGGCCAAATGCCTGGGCGATCCTTGGTTCGCTGGCGCTTAGCCAGAGCGTGCCGAGTCCGGCTGTGCAAACGTTAAAAAGCGCTGCGCGGCCGGCCGGTGGTTGGGAATGGTCGCCCGGTTGGGGCGCAGATACGAACGCGACGGCATTGGCGCTTCAGGCCTTGATTGCCACCGGCGAATCGATCTCTTCCTCTACCATTATCAGTGGGTTGGACTTTCTGAAGTCGGCGCAAAATAGTGATGGTGGTTTCGCCTATGACCCAGCGTCTACGGCCAGAGCGAGCGACGCCAATTCCACTAGCTATGTGGTGCAGGCGTTAATTGCCGCCGGTCAGGACCCAACCGGCAGCCGCTGGACGATCAGTACGACCAATCCAATTCGCTATTTGCTGAAAAGCCAATTGCCGGATGGTAGCCTGGTCTGGCAAACAGGTCAAGGCACGAATCAACTGGCGACGCAACAAGCGCTGCCCGCCTTGTTGGGCCGCGCCTTTCCACTAGAACGCAGAGCCGTAGTTCAATGCCCAAGCATTTTTCTGCCTTTGGTAAGACGCTAGGTGACTTTACCCTCGGCTTCTAGTACAATGGCAAGATCGGGTTGTGGGTAAGCGTTGCTCGTTCCGCACGCTCGGCGTGGGAATGCCGTCGGGACGCCGCGGATGAGTACATCCGACCGCGTCCCCATCTGTCTCGCGTCCCATCTATCGTGTGCACCACTCGATGCGGAGCGTGCGGAACAAGCAACTTTGGACTGGTTAATCAGGGCAGTCACGCTCGATTTTAGGAGTCAGTATGTCTAAACTTTTGCGCCGAACCGGCCTGTTCAAAATTGTGATCTACCTGACAATTTCCAGTGTCGCCATGCTTACTTTCCGCCTGGCGCAGGCGCAGGATGCCACTCAGAATGGCAACCATATTGGCTTGGTGATCGTCCACGGCGATGGTCACGTGCTCACGCAATGTGTTGCCTTTAGCACGAGCGCGATCAACGGCTATGATCTGTTGACCCGTTCCGGCTTAGATTTGAATATTGAAGCCGGTGGCGATGGCGCAGCTATTTGCCGGATCGACAACGAAGGGTGCAGCTACCCGCAAGCTGCCTGTTTCTGCCAATGCGAGGGCGGCGCTTGCCATTATTGGTCCTACTGGAAATGGGCAGATAACCAGTGGCAATATTCCAGCCTGGGCGCAGCCAATCAGATCGGCCATAATGGTGATGTGCAAGGCTGGCGCTGGGGCTTGGGCAGCGTCGATTCCGCCGTTGCCCCGCCGGCAATGGCGTTCAGTGATATTTGCAAAGTGGCAACGTCTGCAACCGTAACGGCCACTATCACGTCGATAGCCACTATCACGCCAACGGCAACCCTGAGTGTGACCACCACGCCAACGGCATCACCGACGACCAGTCAGACGCCAATTCCGGCCACCTATCCACCAGTAGCCACCGCTATCCCAGCCACAACAGCCACCAATCTGCCCTTGGTGGCTACGAATACGCTGGTCCCAACGCCTACAAACGTTAGCGCCCCGCTCGCCGCACCTACACCGGTTCCGGTGCCAGGCATTCTGGCCTTTAGCGCTAACCCGAGTACGATCAATGCCGGTGAAGGCGTCACCCTGACATGGCGGTTGGTCAATGTCGAAACGGCGGTGTTGCGCACCGCTAACGCGGAGGAAGTCGTTGCGAATGCAGGCAACCAAAACGCGGGCAGTAAATTGGTTACACCAGTGCAGACAATGGTCTATACGCTCGTGGCGCGCAGCCGCGGCGGCGAAGCGGTTGCCCAGATGACGATTACAGTCAACCGATTGGCGAGTCCAACCCCAACGGCCAGCAGCGCAATCACGGTGACGGTAGCCGTTGCGCCCGTACAACTCATCGCCACCCCTACACCAACTATTCAGACCACGCCAACGTTCACGCCCACCGCCACCCTGGCACCAGTACGGTTCGATCTGACACCGCCAACCGTTCAAGCTATCCCTGCCGCAGCCGCTGATCCATCCAGCCAAGCGCAAATGCAGCGTTTGTTGCTCTTTGGTGGGATATTATTGGCGTTGCTCCTGCCTGTAGGCGCCGCTGCACTGATTTTATTGATCCGGGCCATTGGGAAACATCTATGATCCGACGCATGCTCAGCGGTGTGATCTACGTGCAAACGACATTGATTGGCATGGTCGCTTTTCTCTATCCGTTCTGGTTGCCAGCCGTGAGCCAGCGCACAGCCGCCGGTGCGGGCGCAGCCCATGCCGATGACGCGCCGTTGATGCTCACGTTGCTGGTCGGCCTTTGCTTTGCGGTGTTGTTGTTAGAAGTGCAAGGACAGATGATCAACACCAAAACGGTGGCCTTGCTTGGCATTTTGGTGGCCATTAATGCGGCACTGCGCTTTGTGAGTGTCGCTATGCCTGGCCCTGGTGGTTTTAGCCCGATTTTCTTTTTGATTGCGCTAACTGGTTATGTGTTTGGGGCGCGTTTTGGTTTTTTGATGGGCGCGCTGACGTTGCTCGTTTCGGCCTTGATCACGGGTGGCGTCGGGCCGTGGTTGCCCTATCAGATGTTCACGGCCGGTTGGATGGGGTTGTCGATGCCGCTTTGTCGGCCTTTCGTCCGCCTGATCCGCGCAGAAAAGCGTTGGGGCGAAATCATCGTGCTGGCCGCTTTTGCCGGTTTGTGGGGCTTACTGTATGGCGCAATGATGAACATCTGGTTCTGGCCGTTTGCCAGTGGTGCGCCGGATCAATCCTGGACGCCAGGCATGAGTTTTGCCACGACCTTACAGCATTACGCCGTCTTTTATGCGGCAACCTCGCGCTTTTGGGATCTGTTGCGGCTAGCTGGCAACATGGTGCTCATCTTGACCTTTGGCCTGCCCACCCTGCGCGCCTTGCGTCGTTTTAAACAACGTTTTGAGTTTGTCTATCAGCCGGCACCCGTTGGCTTGCCACTTGATTTGCCCGCGCCACTAGTGGCGCCAAAGCTAGCAACGAGGCGCGCGCAATGAGCCAAAGCAAAGCGCTTCACCCGCTCGCGTGGCTGGCCTGGTTAATGGCTGTGCTGATCGCGTTGACGACGACGCGTAATCCGTTTTATATTGGCTTGATCCTGCTCTGGATTACGGTGGTTGCCTGGTGTGTACAGGCCAACCCAGCCTTGCCGGTGCGGCCGTTAGCACTCCCCTTTTCGTTGGTGAATTTTAGCGTGTTAATCGTGAGCACATCCACCCTATTCAATTGGTTGACCGTGCATATTGGCAGCACCGTTGTGGGTTATTTGCCCAGCACCATTCCCTTGTTTGGCGGTGCGCTTACCCTAGAGGCCGCTGTTTATGGAGCGCTCAATGGCTTGGTGCTGGTGGGCATAATGGCCGCCTTTTTGCTGGTCAACCAATTGTTGCCGGTGCGCGCGTTGGTACAATTGATCCCGCGGGCTTATTATCCGGTTGCCATCGTAGTGGCGATTGCCCTGAGTTTTGTGCCGGTCACCTTACGCCAATTTCAACAAGTGCGCGAAGCCCAGGCTGTGCGCGGCCATCGCGTGCGCGGTCTGCGTGATTGGTTGCCGCTCATGTTGCCGCTATTGATTGGCGGGTTGGAACGAGCGCTGCAATTGGCGGAAGCCATGATGGCGCGTGGCTTCGCCAGCACTGGGGATCAGAAAAGTAGTCGTTGGCAAAGCGTACAAATTGGCAGTTTGTTGATCCTGATGGGCGGCTGGCTGCTGCGTCTGGTCTGGCAAAAAGAGGCGTTGGGATTGGCCTTGATGCTTGTGGGCGCAATGGGCGTGGCGAGCACGCTCTGGCTGGCAGGGCGACGCCAGCCGTATACCGTTTACCGTCCGCTAGCCTGGCGCTGGGCAGATTGGGTGGTTGCTGGCGGTGCGGCGCTGCTCATGGCTGGCTTTTTGTTGCCGTTGCCGCAGGCCATGCGGGCGTCACTTTTTTATTACCCCTACCCGACTTTGACCTGGCCGCCCTTTACATTCACGCTGGGCTTTGTTACAGTGGGGTTGTTGGCGCCTGCCCTATTCATTGATGATTGGCGCTTTTGGATCGATGCCAATCGGCGCAGTGCTGAGCGTCATGCCAAAATCCAAAATCTAAAGTCCAAAATTGAGCATTCATGATTAGTTTCGACCACGTCACGTACACCTATCCTGGTGCAAGCCAACCGGCGCTGCATGATATTAATTTACATATACCCACCGGTGAATTTGTGTTGTTGGTGGGGGCTTCGGGCGTGGGTAAATCTACCTTGCTCCGTTGTATCAATGGCCTGGTGCCCCATTTTAGCGGCGGGACGCTGATCGGCCAGATCCGTGCGAACAAACTCGACCCAGTGCTGGCGACGCCCCAAGTGATGAGCCGCCATGTGGGGTTTGTTTTCCAAGATCCCGAGGCACAATTTGTGATGGATCGGGTGGAGGATGAGATCGCCTTTGGCTTAGAAAACGCCGCGCTGCCGCCGCAGGCAATGCGCGTGCGCGTGGAAGAGACGCTCGATTTGCTGGATTTGACGCCGCTGCGAGATCGTCCCCTGGAAACGCTTTCTGGTGGTGAACGGCAACGGGTGGCGATTGCGGCGGCGCTGGCCTTGCGCCCCCAGATTTTGGTGCTGGATGAGCCGACTTCGCAGCTTGATCCCAAATCGGCGGAAGATGTGCTGAATGCGCTGGTGCGGCTCAACAGCGATTTGGGCTTGACCATTGTGCTGGCGGAACATCGTTTGGAGCGTGTGCTGCCCTTTGCCGATCGAATGATCTATTTGCCAGCCGACGGCGGCGCTTTACGCGCCGGTGCACCACGCGTTGTATTGGCCCAGATCGAGCTGGGGCCACCGCTGATTGTGCTGGGCAAAATGTTGCAATGGGAACCGTTGCCGTTGACGATCAAAGAGGGCTTGCGGTTCAGTCGCACCTGGCAGGCCAGCGCGCCGCGCACCAATAGCAGTGTGCTGAAGCCTACGGCACCGCACGGCGAACCGCTGATCCAGGTGCGCAATTTGAAGGTTGATTATGGCCGCCAACCTGGCTTACATGGCATCGACTTCGATTTGTGGTCGGGCGAAATCGTGGTGTTGCTGGGACGCAATGGTGCGGGCAAGACAACTTTGCTAAAGAGTTTGGTGGGCCTGGTGCGTCCGAAAGCTGGGTCAATTCAGGTAGCTGGGCGTGATATTGCCAAGTTGGGCGTGGCCGAGATCTGCCGGACGATTGGGTATTTACCGCAAGACCCGAACGCTTTACTTTTCGCCGACACCGTGCGCGAAGAATTGCTGATCACGTTGCGCAACCATGGGCTTGCGGCCAAGCAAAACGATCCAGACGCCTTGCTGGCGCATTTACAATTAAGCGATAAAGCCACAGCTTATCCGCGCGATTTGAGCGTGGGCGAACGTCAACGCGTGGCGCTGGCGGCCGTCACCGTGACCCAACTCGCGGCGCTGTTGCTGGACGAGCCGACGCGCGGGCTGGATTATGCGGCAAAGGCGCAATTGGCCACACTGTTACAGGAGTGGCGTAAGGCTGGGATGGCGCTGCTGCTGGTCACGCACGATGTCGAATTGGCGGCGTTGCTGGCCGACCGCGTGGTGGTGCTGAGTCAGGGTGAAATCATTGCGCAAGGTGCGCCCGCCGCCGTGCTTGGGGCGTCGCCACTTTTTGCCCCGCAAGTTGCGCGCCTCTTTCCCGGCACGCAATGGTTGACGGTGGCCGATGTCCTGGCCTCTGCTAATGCGGCAGAGCTAGCGTAAATGGGTGCGGTTGTCAACGAATGATTACTTATTCACCGTTCATTATTAGAAAGGTTTCACATGCCAAGACTCACAAAAATTTATACAAAGACGGGTGATGCCGGCACGACCGCGCTGGGTGGCGGCCAACGCGTGCCCAAAGATACCTTGCGCGTGGCCGTTTATGGCACGGTGGATGAATTAAATTCGCAAATTGGCGTGGCGTTGGCCTATGGCTTATGTGAACGCCTGCAAACGGTGTTGCCAGCGATTCAGAATGAATTGTTCGATGTCGGCTCGGATCTCTGCTTTTTGGAAGCGGACAAAGTGAAATACAAGCTACCGCAGATCGAGGAGCGCCATGTGAAGAAGCTGGAAGATTTGATCGACGAGCTGAACGAAGTGGTCGGCTCATTGCAAAATTTTATCCTACCGGGTGGCTCGCCTGGTTCCGCCCATTTGCATGTGGCGCGCACTGTCTGTCGCCGCGCCGAGCGTGAAGCCACGACGCTTGCGCGCAACGAAGGTATCGGCCCCCAGGTGTTGCCTTATCTCAATCGGCTCTCCGACGCGCTCTTTGTGATGGCGCGCTTTGAAAATCACCAGCGCCATGTGCCAGAGCCGTTGTGGCAGCCAGGGGCGTAACCTGATCTTGGATTTTAGAGTAGGAATGATGATCAAATAAGTTGTACATTTCGGCGAGTAGAGATAGGCGATTGTTGCCCTGTAATCGCCTATCTCTACTCGCCAAGAAAAGTTCACCGCACCCAGGGGGTACCCGACTCGGCGTCTGGTACAGAAAACCGCGCCCTAAGGCGGGTTCCTAGGTGTGCGTAACGTGCTTCGCGCCCCAATGGGCACCCGCCTTAGGGCGCGGTTTGTATAGCAGGCCGTGAATTCATTCATGGCTTAGCGCATTGCCACGCCCCAGCGTGGGAACGACTGTGTCCATCTGAGTGATCCCATGAACGTGTATCCATTTAACCAATCACATAATTTGCCCTTTCGGATTGGCACGACCTCCTATATCATACCCGATAATTTGCTGGTCAATGCCCGTTTCCTGGTGGACAAGGTGCAAGACATGCAATTGGTCCTGTTCGATGTGCCAGGGGGTCCCAACAATCTACCCGATGCACAGACGGTGACCGCGCTGGCCAAACTTGCGGATGAGCATGCTTTCACGTATACCGTCCACTTGATCAGCGATTTGGGTTGGGGGGACGGCGATCATCCTTCCCTGGCCCAGGCGCGCCAGGTGATAGAATTAACCCAGGCGCTTCAGCCGTGGGCCTATGTGCTCCATCTTGAAGGCAAAACCGTTCGTGCGCCCTATACCCTGCCGGCCCGCTTGCAAAAATGGCAAGCTGACCGTGTACGCGCCCTGGAACGTGTAGCCACATGGGCTGGTGATCCCGCTTTGTTGGTCGTTGAAAACCTGGAAGGCTACCCACCAGATTTTGTGCAGCCGGTGGTGCAGCGGACGCTGGTCAGCCGTTGTGTTGATGTGGGCCACCTGTGGTTGGATGGGCATGATCCATTGCCCTATCTAAGGGTGGCCTTGCCCCGGACCCGAGTGATTCACCTCCACGGTCTCGCCGTGCGCGACCACGAATCATTGGCGCACATGTCACCCGCGCAACTTGACCCTGTGATCGACGTATTGTTAGGTGAACATTATACTGGCGTGTTGACTTTGGAGGTTTTTGGTGAACAAGATTTTGACTCGTCTCTTACGGCTTTGGCAGCCAGTATCGAGCGCTGTCGTGCCGCCGTCCCGCATGCCCACCACCGATCCGCTTAAGCCTGTTCTGCGCGCTGGCAACAACCTAGCTGCTCCCTTCATCATTCCTGTTTTAGTGATCAACTATTTTCCCGTCAAAAATGGCCGCATTGATCGCAAGATCACTGGCGATGTAGATGCGCCACTCGAACAGATCCGTCAGCACACCGCGCGCACCACGCAACAGGTGGTCAATGCGTTGGAAAATGGCAGCGCCTATCATCGCTATCAGAATCCAGCGGCCCAAGCCAGTTTGTATTATCAGATTGTGGACACGCTAGAATTTCTGGAGCCGCTGCCCACCTATTGGAAAGCGGGCCATCGCGCCCCGATGACGGATTACACGGAGATCCTGCGGCGCATTAACATTCAGGATTGGGTGGAGCAACGAGGGATCAAGGAAGTGTGGCTTTGGGGTTATCATGGCGGCGTGATTGATTTATGGGAATCGAACATGGCTGGCCCCTTTGGCGACATCAGTAACAGTGACCGTGATGCACACGATCTGCCTGTGCTTTCCAAGACTTACACCGTCTATCATTACAATTACCAGCGCGGCCCTTCCGAAGCGGTGGAAGATCACATGCACCAGATCGAGGCTGTACTGCGCCAAATCGACCCGACACTTTTTTGGGACAAATTTGTCGGTAAGCCAGGTGAAGGGCGCTGTGGCTGGGCGCACTATCCGCCCAACGGGGTGCGCGATTACGACTGGCACAATTCGCAATCAATTTTGACCGACATCGAAGACTGGCGACCAGACGGCACGGGTGAGAAAAAGTGGCTGAACAGTGATCGTTGGAACGGCGACAGTTTGACTTGGTTTGTCTACTGGATGCAGAATATCCCCAGTGCGGGCCACAATTTGTCTTATCGTGGCCGCCCATTAACCAATTGGTGGACATTTATTGGCGATTTTGATCATGCAATGGCACAAAAGATGAAACTCACAGCATAAAATGGTAAAATAGCAAGCCCGTGAATCCGGCCTGCGTGCCCAATCCCTAAAACAGATTCTAAATTTATCTATAGCTTGACATATATGAAAATCATCAGTAAAATTTAAGCATGCCCAAAATAATTTCTTTAGACGGCCAAAAAATCCTGACCTCAGCGCACGAAGATTACCTCAAGGCCATCTATTTGCTGCGGGCTAAAGGTGGCGAGGTTAATAATTCGGCCTTGGCCCATCACCTGGACGTGTCGCCGGCATCGGCCACGAACATGGTGAAAAAGCTGGCCGAGTTGGCATTGGTAGAATATGAACCCTATCAAAGCGTATCGCTCACAGAAAATGGTGAACGGGTTGCGCTAGAGGTGTTGCGTCATCACCGCCTGTTGGAGCTTTACTTACACCAGAAACTTAAATTACCCTGGGATCAGGTGCACGCCGAGGCCGAGAAATTGGAACACGTGATCAGTGAAGTGCTGGAAGATGCGATTGCGAATGCACTCGACAACCCCACAGTGGACCCGCATGGCGATCCCATTCCCCACAAGGATGGCACAATTGAAAAAGTGGCCGGATCGCCGCTTAGTAAAGCGGAATTGAATCGCCCCTACCGCCTGGTGCGGGTACTGGTGCAAGACCAAGAACGCCTGAGTTATTTGGGATCACTTGGTTTATATCCGAACGCCACGGTGGCATTGATCAAACAGGCTCCCTTTGCTGGCCCTTTGCTGATCGCTGTGGGGGGAGAACATCATGCCCTGGCGCACGATATGGCTGAATGTTTGCTGGTAACCCCTTTGTAGCTCAAACTTGTAATGCGCCCCAGCGTATCATGTACAGAGAGAAGCACGCTCATGACCACCGATCATAAACCCAACATTGGCTTTATCGGCCTTGGCGCGATGGGCCTTGGCATGGCGCGCCGATTGGTAAGCACAGGCTTTACGGTGCGCGGCTATGACGTGAACCCGACGGCCATGAACACTTTGGTCGAAGCTGGCGGACAGGCCGCCACATCTGCGGCTGATGCGGCGCGCAATGCCGAACTCCTCATTTTAATGGTCGTCAGTGCTGAACAAGCCGAAGATGTGCTTTTTGGCAAAGGCGAAGCCGCGATGGCTCTGCCCAAAGGCAGCGTAGTTGTGCTCTGTAGCACCGTGAAGCCGGAATTTTCGCGCCAGCTTGCCACGCGCTTGAACGAAGTCGGGTTGGTCATGTTAGATGCACCGGTCAGCGGCGGCGTGATCAAGGCCGCCGCGGGCGAATTGAGTATTATGGCGTCGGGCGCGCCAGCTGTCTTTGCGAAAACCGAAATTGTACTGAATGCCCTCGCCGCACGCGTCTACCGGCTGGGGGATGAATGTGGCCAAGGTTCGACGGTGAAAATGGTCAACCAATTGCTAGCCGGCGTTCACATTGCCGCCGCCGCTGAAGCGATGGCGCTGGGCGTGCGCGCCGGCGTTGACCCGCAACAACTCTATGAAGTAATCTCCAACAGCGCAGGTTCATCGTGGATGTTCCAAAATCGTGTGCCGCATATGATCGCAGGCGACTATACGCCGTTGAGCGCTGTGGACATTTTTGTCAAAGATCTGGGGATTGTCTTGGAAACGGGCAAGGAGTTGCGTTTTCCCTTACCACTTTCGGCCACTGCGCATCAATTATTCCTGATGGCAGCCGCGGCTGGCCTGGGTCGCCAAGATGATTCGGCGGTGGTTAAGGTCTTTGAACAGTTGGCGGGGATTAGTGTAAAAAGTGCGGAGTGAAGAATGCGGAATGCGGAAGATCACTCCGCATTCCGCATTCCGCATTTGTCATTACAGCGTAATCTTCGTCACCCACCCCGAAGTCGCATCGCAATACAACAGATCGTTGCCGGCAAGGCAGAGTCCGTGTGGCTCTGGCTCCGATTTTGGCACCTCAATCCGATCCAACTCGCTACCGCTCACTGGATCCAGCTTGACGATCACACGGTCAGAGGTAAAGACCATCCAAATGCCATCTTCCACGCGCACCACGCCGTGGCCGCGCCCGTAAGGCAGTTGCAGCACATGCTGCACGCTCCAATCAGCGATGCGCACCTTGCTCAGGGTCTGGTGCTTCAGCGTGGACAGCCAGATCATCCCCGGCTCATAATGGTCATAATCCAGACCATGCGTGCCGCCACCGCCCGGCAACGGATAGCGGGCCAGCGTTTTTCCCGTGGCGGGATCGACTTTAAAGATGTCGCTCAAGCCTAATTGGGCATCGGTCGGGCGCGCCGGGCGCCAAAGCGTGCCCGGCCCATTGGCCGCCAACCAGAGTGCGCCGTCACCATAACTCAAACCGCTCGTGTTGGATGATTCGCTGGGGATGTCGCGAATAAACTTGGTGACGCCATAGTCGCCAGCGGCTGTGTTCTCAACCAGCGCCACGCGATCTGTGATCTGATCGACGATCCAGAGTCCTTCGTCGGTCATTTGCAAGCAATTGGGCACACTATAAGGGGAGCGAAACACTTTCTCAATCTTCCTTGCCATCAGTTTCTCCTTTGAATTTTCTCTACGATAGGGCAACGCTTGTAGTTGCCCCTACAACTCTATTATACCCCTGCATACGCCGAGAACCCACCATCCACCGGCACGACAATCCCGGTGACAAAACGCGCAGCGTCGCTGCATAACCAAACTGCCGCCCCGATCAGTTCTTCGGGTTCGCCAAAGCGATTCATCGGCGTGTGCGAGACGATTTGTTGGCCGCGCGGTGACAAGCTGTTGTCAGGGTTGAGTAGAAAGCCGCGGTTCTGTTCGCCCACAAAGAAGCCAGGCGCAATCGCGTTGACGCGTAACTCTGGCCCATATTTCATGCACATTTCCAGCGCCAACCAGCGCGTAAAGTTATCAATCGCCGCTTTGGCTGCGGCATAGCCCACCACACGCGTCAACGGGCGTTGGGCCGCCATTGACGAAATATTGAGCACGCACCCACGACCTGCTTTGGCCATCACTTCCCCAAAAACTTGCGAAGGCAGCACCGTGCCCATCAAATTTAGATCAATGATTTTGCCAAACGCTTCCTTTTTCATGGTAAAAAAGCTGCCATCCGGTGCAACCGTGGCTTCAGGCGAATTGCCACCCGCGGCATTGACCAAGATGTCGATGCGGCCCCACTGGTTGAGAACAGCATCGCGCGCCGTAGCCAGTTGCGTGGTATCCAACACATCGGCGGCGGTCGCCAATGCGTCGCCGCCGTTCGCCTTGATCGCTGCGACGACTTGATCGGCCTTGCCACCGCGCCGCCCCAGAATGACAACTTTTGCGCCGGCGGCGGCCAGGCCATGCGCAATCGCGCCACCCAGCACACCCGTGCCGCCGGTGACAAGCGCCACTTTGTCCTGCAATGAAAATAGCTCATTTAACGCTGCTGTTGTGGTCATAACCCTGCCCTTTTTCGTGTTAATTCGCATAATTCGTACCAAAGCTTTTCGCCGTGGCTTGCTAGAATTCCAACATCGCCTTGACCACACCCTGTTCGGGGTCCAACCAGTTCGGGAACTCGGTGAGTAATTCCTCTGGCGACGCCCGGTGCGTGATCCACGGACCAAGCTGGATTTTGCCCTCATCGATCATCTGGATCACATAGGCGAAATCAGCGCTCGTGGCGTTGCGGCTGGCAAACAAGGTCAGCTCGCGCCGGTGGAATTCGGGGTCTTGGAAGGTAAGTTCGCCTTGCACCAGCCCCACAAAGACTAATTTTCCGCCTTGCGCGCCAAGGTTGAAGGCTTTCATCATCGACTGTGGATTGCCCGTGGCGTCGAAGACCGTGGTCGGTAACTCACCGCCCAACAGCGCTTGCAATTGCGGCACGGGTTCCTGCCGGCCATCGACCCACTGATCGATGCCCAGATGGCGCTGCGCAAATTCCATACGCTTGTCGCTCATCTCCATCACGGTCACATCCGCCCCGGCGAGTTTGGCAAATTGAATCGTAGAGAGGCCAATCGGGCCGGCGCCGATCACGAGCACCGGTTCACCGGGTTCCAACTGCGCCCGGCGTACGGCATGCGCGCCAATGCAGAGCATTTCGACCAATGCCAAGTGATCAAGCGTGGCTGATTTCGCCTTGTGCAATTTGGTCATTGGCACCGTGATCCATTCACGCATGCCGCCGTCGGTGTGTACGCCCAACACTTTGAGATTCTGACAACAGTTGGTTTTGCCGCGCCGACACGCACGACATTGACCACAGTTCAGATACGGCTCGACCGCGCAGACATCGCCCACGTTCAAACCTAATTCTGGATTGCTCGAACCAAGCGCTACAATTTCTACGCCCAATTCATGGCCTAAAATGCGCGGGTAGCTGAAAAAAGGCTGGCGCCCACGAAAGGCATGCAGATCCGTCCCACAAATGCCCACACGGCGCACCCGCACCAACGCCTCACCAACATCGGGTTGTGCGGGTGGTTCGGTTTCCGTTAAGCGAAATTGTCCGGGTTGTTCCAGTACAATCGTTTTCATTATCTACTCCAAAATGTGGTTAATCGTCGTTGCCATTTGCTCGGCTTCCGCCACACTCAGCACACCGGCCTCCATTTCACAGCTAAAGGAGCCGCCGCCAGTAATGGTCCTGACGTGACCCTTGGCCTTTTCCGCTGTGTAGCCTTCCGGTTCAGCCGTGGCCGGTAGCACCATGCCCAACGCATCCTGATCCGGCGTACGGCAGATCCAGCGCACGCCTTGGTCTAGCTGCGCGGGGCGGTGCCGGATATAATCGGCGCTGCCATCCTCGTGTACCTGCATCGTGTGCGCCCAGCCGGCTTGGTCGGCTTGATAGTCGAGCGTGAAGACCACTTCGGGGTCAAAGGCCAGATCGGGGCGCAGGACGTTGTGCTGCTCTGGGTTGCGCTGCAATTCCTGGAGATAGGCCAGATATTCCGGCGTGGGCCGCACATGTGATGGAATGCTCTTGCGCACACGGGCATGTTCGGGTGTGCAAGGGGCGCTGTAGACGAGTCGGCCATTGTCCACCGGCCGAAAATTGACGTGCGCCATATACATCAATTCCATCGGCGTCTTTTTTAAGTTATCGATTGTGATCGAGACATGACAAGTACTCGCGCCAGCATAAAGCTTGACCAACGGGCGCGCCACATAATTACAGGTGAAGGCAATCGTATGCTGGTATTCGCCGCCCAACCCGATATATTTACCGCCCTCATCCTCACCCAGAATTACATGCGCCTTGCGATAAGGCGCGTTGGGCAATTCGCCGTGCAAGGGATGGTTATCCTCTTTAGCTGGCACACCCATCGTCAGCGCGCCACAGTGGATCAGGAAGCCGCCATAGGTATTGAGATAATTTTGCGTGGCGTTTGGCTGGTCAAACATCGACTTCATGGTAATGTTGCGCCCGCCAAAGGTAGCCGACCAGATCTGTTGGCCCTGGAAAGGCAACATGACCAGTTCCCCCTGGTCGTTGCGCAAACGCAGACCTGCCACGCCGGTATCATAGAGAAAGGTCGAGGCGGAGAAAGGGCCGGACTCAATCAAAGGTCGTTCATTTTCGCTGAAAAAGTGGGGGGAGAGATGAAGCGTTGTTGTGCTCATACTTTGTACCTTTTTGAATATTAACTATTGAATATTTTGTTAATTCGGATGCCAACAGCTAGCTTGCCCCACGTACAGCCGCAAGCGCTTGTAACATGGGCAGAAACCACAAAAACAATGTTGTAAAAATGACGAGTGCAGCCATTAACCCAGACAAAGCAAATTGCTTAACCTGGGGGTTCGTTGTTTGCCTGGAAATCCAGTGACCAATCGCCAACACCAGCAAAACCGGCTCGGCCAGGAAGATTGGGTCGGTGATATAGGCCCAGAAACCACCGTTGAGCACACGTGGTGATGCTACCCCAATCATATGCAGCGACAGGGGATAGAACAGGGGCGTGCCATGTGACACAACATCTAGAAACAAGTGCGACAGCCCACCAATCACGATCAAGCCGATCAAGGTTTGGGCATAAGGCCAACGCCCACGCCGCCAGATCAGCCACCAAATCAATGCAATCCCCAAATGGACAAAAATGCTATGCGTCCAGAGCGTGCTGTGGTTAATGAAGCCCCGAAACAGGGCATTATAGATTACATCGGTGTCGGGCGCAACGGTGCTGCCAAGTGCCGCTGCCCAAAGCAAGGCACGCTGTTTTCGATTCCATGTAGGAGGCCAGGTTAATTCTGACTTTACGCCAGCAAAGTAGCCAGGCACAAGATGCGCCGCTAACATATTTGCACCTCTAACGATTTTTGATGATGAGGTTCTGTTGGCATTTCCTAGCAGGGATAAATCCCGCGGCTGACAATGACAAGTCGCCGCAGCGACTAAGATTTAGTGCTTGAGGGCACTTGTTATTGTCAGTAGCCGAATTTATTCGTGGCTGTTAATAAATGGCAACCGAACCTACTCCACTTGCGGCAACGCATCAATGGCATGATGCAACGGGCGCAGCGTATCATACAATTTGGTATACACATTTTTGAATCCTGCGTCGTAAAACTTTGCCTCGTCTGGCATGGGTTTTATCTCTTCCTGCGTATACCGTAACTGGCGCAGCGCTGACGGCAAATCGGCATAAATGCCTGCACCCATACCGCCCAACAGTGCCGCGCCCAACGCCGTTGCTTCTTTTACGCTGACCACATTGAGCGTTTGGTTCAAAACGCTGGCCTTGATGCGCATCATCAATTCGTTGTACGCGCCACCACCCGTCACATAGATATTCTGGACGCTGGTCAACCCGGTATGGATCAGCAACGGTTCTAATGTGCTCCGGATCTCGTAAGCCAATCCTTCCAATACAGCGCGAAAAAGCGCGCCGCGTTTGACATCCGTGCGCAGACCGATGAAACAGCCGCGGGCCAATTGGTCAAGATGGGGTGGATTCGCCATGCGCATATGCGGCAAAAAATAAGCGCCCAGGCTACCCGCCGGCACTTGTTCAGCTTCGTGGATCAACGTGGCATAATCAGCGTCTGGCGTACAATTTTCGCGGAACCAGTCAATGCAAGCGCCGGAAGTGTACATGCCGCCGAAAACATAATAGGCGCCCCCCACATGCACACCTTGCGAATAACCCTGCGCGCCCACTTGCGGATCGGTTAATGGCTTGGCCAATGGCAGAAAAATCGCCTCCGCTGTGCCCATCGAATTGAGCACATTGCCCGGCTCGGTAACGCCCAACGCCAGTGCGCCGCACACATGATCATGGCCGCCTACGGCTACTTGGGCGCTAATCGGCAAATTAGTGGCGGCGGCTACATCTGGCAAAACAGACCCTAGCCGTGTGCCGCTTGGTTGTAAGGGAGCCAACAGGCTGGGCGCAATGCCCATGACAGTAAGAATCTCTTCCGACCACTGGCGCCGATGCAGATCCAGCCCCATCATGCGCGAGGCCAGTGAAAAGTCCGTGGCGGCCACACCGGACAAGCGATAGGCGATATAGTCCGCCATGTTCAGCCACAAGCGCGTGCGCGCAAAAACTTCCGGCTGGTGATCGCGCAGCCAGAGCAACTTAAACAACCCAAAAATTGGTTGCAGCGAAATGCCCGTAATCGCAAACAAACGTTCCGGTGCGATGCGTTGGGCTAACCAGGCGGCCTGGGCCGTCGTGCGATTATCGAACCAGGCAATCGCTTCTGCGCAGGCGGCCTGACCGTGCGCATCCAGCGGAATCCCGGTTTCGGCAAAACTGGCGACACTAATGCTGGCAATCTGCGCTGGCTGCTCAAGTTGCCTAATAGCTGTGCGCAACGCATGCACCGTTGTCTGCCAGATCGCTTCTGGTTCAAAATAGGCCCAACCTGGGCGCGGATAGTGCGTGGGCGTGCGAATGCTGGCCTGGGCAACCGTCTGGCCTTGTGGGTCAAAGATAATCGCTTTGATGCTGGTCGTGCCGATGTCCAGGCCGACGAGTAGGGGAGCAGTAGGCATAAGACGTAAGGATCAATGATGAATGGTGGATAGGTTAAGTGAGGAATGCGGAGTGATGAGTGCGGAGTGATAATCTCACTCCGCACTCATCACATTTTACGCCCGACTATCGCTCTTTAATTCCAACCAGGCAATTTCCGCCGGCGTCAACTTGAGCGTCATCGCCGCCATGTTCGCCTTGAACTCGTCGGCTGTGTTGCAACCGACCAGGGCAAAGATGTTGAGCGGATAGCTCAGGACATACGCCGTGGCAATTTGCGGAATGGTCATGCTTTTTTCGGCGGCCAATTCCTCGACGCGGTCGAGGCGTTGGAAATTGTCTTCGGTGCAGTAGCACTCGACACACAATTTGTCCAGATAGGTAGTAAAGCTATCCAGGTTATCGCGCTCAAAACGGCCACTAAAAAAGCCGCCAGCCAAGCTCGACCAGGTGAAGAGTGGCATGTTGTGGGCTTTGTACCAGGCCCGGTCTGTTTCGCCTGCGGGGCCGCTGATGCTGACGCAATTGGGCCATGGCGCTTTCAACTGGACGGCCAAACTGAGGTTCGGGCTGCTGGCGACAAACGGGGTTAGCTTGTGAGTGGCCGCGTATGCGTTGGCTTCCTCAATGCGCGCCGCCGACCAGTTAGAACCGCCAAAGGCATGAATGCGGCCAGCAGACCTGTGCTCGTTCAACACCTCGACAATGGGTCCGACCGGCTTGCTGGGGTCGTCACGGTGCAAAATATACAGGTCAATATAATCAGTTTTCATGCGCGCCAGCGAATCATGCAGATCGGCGGTAATGTCGAAAGGCGTCACGCGTTGCCGGTCCTGGCTGTGATGCGCACCCTTGCCCAAGATGACCACTTGATCGCGATTGCCGCGTGCTTCTAGCCAGCGGCCAAAGGTTCGCTCCACGTCGCCATTGCCGTAGCCATGCGCCGTGTCAAAAGTGGTGCCGCCCATGGCGAGAATGCCGTCGAGCAGCGCAAAACTTTCGTCCAATTTGCTCGTGCTGATCATAATTGTGCCCTGCACCAGTCGCGAGATTGGCTTGGTGACGCCCGGTACATTTGCATATAGCATATATAAATTACTCCTTCGTTATTGGCAATTGATTGGGGAGTGAGACTGTTGCATACGACCATTATCTCATATTGCCGCCGCAGCGACCAGATTAGAACACCTTCCAAGTAAGTCTTCGCTAGTGATAGCTGGCTGGGTGGTAAAGAGCACGCAACGCAGTTCGCGCGCAGGGTCCATCCAAACGACCGTGCCGGTGGCGCCGCCGTGACCATAAGCGCCCGGCGTGATCAAATTGCCAAAATAGGACCAGCCAATCGTTGGCTGACGCCGCCAACCCAAGCCCCAAGATTGTCCAATCCGCACCGCGTCTGGCAGCCCTGGCATGGCTGCGGTTTGGTCCGTGGTCATGGCTTGCACCGTAGCGGGGCTTAGGATGCGCACACCGTCGAGTTCGCCGCCGTTCAAAAATAGTTGGCAGAAGCGGCCCATATCCCCAACCGTTGCCAACATGCCGCCCCACGGCGCGCCAAAATTGTGCCAGTAGGGCATATTCCAACCCCAATCTTTGCCCTTCATGTCGTCGGCGATGTTGACCTGGGCAATTCGTTCGGCGGGCAAACTTTGGATGCCAAGCGCAGTGTTTGCCATCTGCAACGGGCCAAAGATTTCACGTTGGAGAAAGGCGGGCAAGGGTATGCCTGTAAGCCGCTCGACGATAGCGCCGAGCATCGCCGTGCCACAGCTTTGATATTGAATATTCGTGCCGGACGGGAAATCTAGCTTGAGCGCGCAAATCTGGCGCACAAATTCTGCTAAAGGCGCGTGTTGGCTGCGCAGGGTGCGATCTTCGGGCAGCATGTCGGGCAGGCCAGAAGTGTGCGTCATTTGATGACGCACAGAGACTTGTTCTTTGCCGTTCGCGCCAAATTCAGGGATGATCGAACAGACAGGATCATCCAAGAGCAATTGACCGCGCTCCACCAACAGCATCACGGCAGTAACGGTGACCGGTTTGGTGATCGATGCGGTCAAAAAGATCGCGTCCGGCGGCATGGGCGGCGAATCTGGCGTCAAGCGTAGGCGACCAAAGCTGCGTGGTTCGACGGCGACGCCGTGGCGCGCAATTTGAATGGCCGCACCCGGAATTTTGCCCGTTTGCACCGCTTCGTCTAAAAATTGAAAAACGCGGTCCAGCCGTTCGGGTGAAAAACCGTCATTTGCGGATGTTGAGGATGCCATTTTAATGACTCCGATAAAAAACGTCACATAGTTGATAAGGAAAGATTACTTCTAAGATGCCGCATTCCGCACTCCCCACTCCGCATTTGCCTCATTTTCCCTCAATCGGTTTTACACGATACGGCTCTTTACTCGTCAAACTGCTGGTCATTCCGCCATCGGCAAACAAGTTGGCCCCGGTCATTGCGCTGCTGCGTTCACTCAGCAAGAAGGCCGCCAATTCGCCGATCTCTTCTGGTTCAAGCGTGCGCTCGATGGGCACGTTGGCATTCCAGTGATCAACGACCGCCTGCCGATTCGAGGAGGCATCGAGCAAATCGCGCCAGATTTGGGTGTTGATCAGGCCGGGCGAGATCGCGTTGACGCGAATGCCCTGCATGGCTAATTCAATCGCAATCGACTTGCTCAGCCCGACGACGCCCCACTTGGCGGCGTCATAAGGGCCAGCTCCTGGCAGCGCGGCCATCGAATGGACGCTGGCAATGTTGACAATACTGCCGCCGCGCGGCGTTTGTTGCAACATCTGTTGGCAAACAAATTGACTCAGATAGAAGGTGGCGCGCAGATCAACGCTGATCACTCGCTCCCAATCGGTTGGCGTGGTTTCTAAAAACGGCTTGACAAAATTGACGCCGGCGTTATTGACCAGGCCATCAATGCGGCCAAATTTTGTCAATGTCGTGCTGACCAATTGCTGCAATTGCGCGTCGTCAGCGACGTTGCAGGTGACGGCTAGCGCGTTTTCGCCCAAACTTTGCGCCACGTTCTGCGCGGCGTCGCCACGAATATCGGCGATCACGACGTTGGCGCCTTCCCGATGACAGACGCGCGCAATGCCTTCGCCCAAGCCACCGCCGGCGCCGGTGACGATGATCGTTTTAGCTTTCAATAACATGATAATTCCTTCTTTTTGGTAACTACTACGACAACGTTACATTAGAATGGCTCAAATCGTTGCGGTTGAAAATGCCTGGTCGTACGTCTGCGGTTTAAGCGCAATTTCTAGGCCAAACGATCCTATTGCGTTACAGACCATTTTTACCGTTCAACCCTTGGTGGCAAACTGTCACAAAATGGGTTTCTACCACTGGTAGCTAATTTAACGTTGTCGTACTACTCAGAGACGGTCTGAAAAGACTTCGTAGGTGCGGTTTGTAACCGCACAATCAGGGGATGACCGAGAACGTGCGGTTACAAACCGCACCTACAAAGTCCCTGATCCACCCTTTTCAGACCGTTTCTCAGGTAAACAGGTAAATAGGTAGACACGTAGACAGAGCATGCTACCTGTTTACCTGTCTACACGAGGGCTGGGTAGTTACTCTTTTTGAATCTACAGCTTGCGCCCACGCATTACACAGGTTTAGGAATTTCATAATTCAATTGCCAGATCGAGTGGGCCGGGGGTGGTTTATTCGGGCCAACTTGCATGGACTTGAAATCTGGCAAACGGGGCAGCACTTCATTCGCCCAGATCTGCTCAATGTCCATAAAGCTGAGCGGTTTGCGCGTCGTTGGCTGGTTTTGCTGGTAAGCGGTCAGCAATTCCGCCGCCTTGTCGCCCAGCCAGCGCACTTCGTCCGCCACCATGCGCTCGCCGATGCGCCGGTCGGCTTCTCGCGCATTTGGCCCCATCGCAAAGTGGGGATGGGGCGCCTCCGCCGCTGGAAAACGCGACACATCCACACAAGTTGGTTCAACGGCCCACAGCAGTGATGTTTCCACCTTACCCGCGTGATCACCGGTTGCTTTGCCATCTTCATCGAAGCCTGGCTGATTCGCTTCAAAATCGGGCAGACCGTAGAGGCGCATGGCAAAATGGGGTTGCAAGAGATCGATCAATGTCTTGAGATCTTCCCAGTTGGGACCATAATGACCGGTCACTAAGAGCGCGACCTGAAAACCGAGCGCGTCCGCCGCCCGCAGATGATAGCAAACATTCTTAAAGTGCACCCAAGGTGGCACCGCCGTCAACCAAGGGCGCGCTTCGCCAGCCCATTCCGACGCCCAGGCGGCATAAAGGCCAATTTCGTGAATATGCCAATAATCGGGCGGCGCAACGATGCCACCGTGGCTTTGCGCCGCCCGGCAACAAATCGCGTGCGCCTTGAGGGCATCCAGGCCAAGCGTGTTTTGCGGCCCATGTGGTTCGCAGAGCCCATAGGCAAAATAAATCACTGGACAGGCCGCAAGCGCGGCTTCGAGTTGATCAGGAAACATCCGCTCCCAGCGTACTTCGGGCATAGGGCTCTCCTCTAAGATTGATAAGGCGGTGCTAGCACCGACAAAAGCACGCGGCGTCTACTCAGCCATCCTGCCCTAGCGCTTTGCAGTGAAAGCGCTAGGGCAGGGTGACCCATCCTACGTGGCTCCTACTGCGCTTGGTTAGTTCGACGACGTAGCTTGGTGTAGGTGGGTGCAGCGCACTGGTCAGTCTGATCTTTCGAGTATGGAGTTATTGTGACCAGTGCAATGCAATCACAACTGAAAGCTAACCTTGTCAAATTACTTACAGCTCTCAATCGAAACGGCATCCGCAACCATCGCCGTTTTGCCGGCGCGCCCATTATTATAGGCACCGAGGATAAGGCGGATTAGTTGACCCTTGAGTGGGGTTAGATCATACACAATTGGCTCCCAGTGCTGGGTATTGCTGATCCCTAAGAACACGCGTCGCGGTCTGCCGTGTTGTGGATCGGCAATCAGATATTGAAAATCTCGATCACCAGCCGTGCTCGTGCTTACACGCCAGACCAGGGCCTTCAGCGTGATCGTTTTGACATTAGCCGGTAATCTGATCAATTGATAACCTGTGCTAAAGCTAAACCGATTGGGATCGCTGTCTAATAAACCTACGCGCAGGCTCGTCGCACCATCAAAAACATTTTCTGTGCTGTACGCGCCAGCATGTGGAGTCACAGGGAGCCGCCAGCCGGTGCGCGCTTCAAAGTTACCATTGACCACCAGTTGCTGACAGCCGCTCGGTGGCGGTGTTGTGGTTATCGGCGGCGTGGTCGTCACAGGCGGTGTTGTGGTCACAACAGGCGTCGTAGTCACGGGTGGTGTTGTAGTCACACCGGGCGTTGTGGTTACGGGTGAGGTCGCGGTGACCGGTGGGGTCGTGGTCACAGGCGGCGTTGTAGTCACGGGTGGCGTCGTGGTGACCGGTGGGGTTGTGGTTACAACTGTTGTTTTGGTTACGGCTGTTGTCGTCGTGACAGATTTCGTTGTGGTTACGGCTTGCGTCGCTGTGACCGCTAGCGATGATGATAAGGTGGATGCAAAAGAATGAGATCCGTAAGCAGCCTGAGGAGTGGCATTGGCAGGACGGGTCATCCAAAGTAGGCCGCAGAGGCCAATGGTCAGAAAGATCATCAAATAGGTCATTACACGTTGCATGTTGCTTGGTTTCCTTTCTGTGAATGTTGATTGGTATGTTGACCGACACCTAGACGCTTGACAAACGATCCGCGCCGCTGCCCGTCGTCTGGGGTCGCAAATCACATTTATTTAACCAGTTGAGCCCTTGACACTCCAGACCGAACCGGTGGTATAGGTGTTTCGTTCGGAAGTCAGAAATTCAACCACCTCAGCCACTTCTTCGGCGTCCGAATAGCGCCCAATCGGGTTGCCAGGGTTGGCGAGAAATTCAGGCGTAAAGCGCGGCACCACCATCTCGGTGAGGGCGCGGCCTGGTTCAACGCCATTAATAAAGACGTTCTGCTTGGGATAGGCATTGCCCAACGCACTGACCAAGGACCAGACCGCGCCTTTGGAAACGCCATAGGGCACTTGGTTAGTCGCGCCCAAGCGTGCGCCCGAGGTGATGGTGACGCAGCGGCCCCAACCGCCTTTGAGCATATGCGGGATTGCGGCCTGATGCGCATGGTAGACGCCAAAAAGGTTGATGCGCAACACCTTCTCAAACTGTGCCACTGACTGTTCCAGAAAAGTCGCTTCCTTGCCCAGAATACCGGCGCAGCAGACGAGAATGTCTAGCCGCCCGAACTGTTCGACAGTTTGCGTCACCATCGCTTGCACCGCGGCTTCGTCAGTCACGTCAGTTTTAATGAATAAAGCCTTTTGACCAAGTGCTTCGATTGCTTGCACAACGTCAGAGCCATTGTCCAAGAGATCGGCAATCACGATGTCGCGGCCTTCTTCGGCAATCCGCAGCGCACTGGCACGGCCAATGCCGCGTGCGCCGCCGGTGATAATCGCAACGCGTCGTTCCTTGGGCGCAGCAAAACGTAAATTTGGCATAATAGCATGATCCTTAAAAATTTAATTTTGTCGGAATTGTGACCCCAGCCCTCCCCTACAGGGAGGGGGTTGTCATGGGACCAAACATGTGACTTCGGTTGTCCCTCATCAATCCCCTCTCCCAGCGTAGCGGCCGGGGGAGGGTTAGGGTGGGGTCTGGGGCATCGTCACATTTTGTTTAGGCATGTAAATTTGGGTTGCCGATGACAAAGCCTTCGGCAGAGGCCGTCAACAACAGATTTGCGTCAGCACTAGCAAAAGTTGGGTTATCTTTGAAAATCGTTAAAGCATGGGTAGCACTCGATAGCTGAATTGCATCCAACGTTCGCAATGGATATTTCATGACCAGTTCTCGGGCCTAGATCAGTATTTGGCTGTCAATTTTGACAACGAAATATTCACTTTCAACATGAAGTAGAAAATTATCCCTCAACGTGCTAGAAGGAGCTACAGACAAAGCGCCTTCACGTACGCGACGAGCAAAGACGGAGCACGTCTCAACAATCGCAAGCTTGGAAACAATGATCGCATTGCCAGCACTGCCAACTATCCAACTTATAACCCAGGTTGAGCCAATCTCATTGAGGTAACGCTTTGCCAACGCGCTGGTGTCAACGAAGTAGGTCGTCAACGCGGCCCCCGATCTTCATCAATGAGTTCATCAGTGGGTCGTGCACCCGGGGGGAGCGTGCCAAGCCGCAGTAGGTCTTCAGACGATAACGGAATTGTCCCTGGGGGCGGGTGGTGGGCAGTACTCAATAGGCCCGCTTCCATCAACTGTTTGCGTAAGCGTTCACGTTTTTCGGCCCAAGTTTCACCAAGTTCGCCATTCGCAGCAGCTTGATTTTCGGTTTTGCGTGGCAAAATCTGGACATCGACCAACCCGACTGGCGTGTCCGGTGGCAGATTGATGACGAGTTTCTTATCTTCCCCTACCCAGACCGCAAGTTTAATCGCATCCATGATTTGTGCTCCTTTCCTATCCGTACTTTAATGCTGCCTGAGAGTGTAAAAGTTGTTCAATAATTTGTCAATAGGGTGTCTTACCAGTAAATGAATTCACTGGCTGGTATACAAAACGTGTTAAAACACATTAACAAAGCCGATCCGCAACGTGTTTTAACACGTTTTGTATACCAGCAGATGGTTTCAACCATCTGTAAAGGTTGGATGCAGAATTATTGGGTTGCTTAAGCCTTATCATTCACATCCAACACGCGAATGCCCAGTTCTTTTGCCGTGTTGTGGAAAAGCTCGCTGACAAAAGGCAATTCGTCGGTACTGTTGCCCTCCGCGATCACCGGATAGTCGGGATCGAGCGCTTCCATGCGCCGGAACAGGGTTTTGAAATCCATCAGCCCTTTGCCTGGACAGCCATCACTCAGATGCAAGGCAAGCCGGTTTTCGATCCATATATCCTTGGCGTGACAACTGACAATGTGCTTACCCATCACATCAAAGTGGTGATTCAGTGCCGCTCCCGTGTCGAAAACAGTCTCCAGCGTGATCCAGTTGGCCGAGTCATAATCATTGCGCACCCAGGGCGAATTGACTTCGTCCAGAAGCTCACGCGCAATTTCGGGTGTTTTCAAAGTGACCAGTTGATGACATTCCAGGCTCAAGAAGACGCCGACATCTTCTGCCGTTTGTTTACACTCATTAAGCGTCTTTACCAGTTGGCGACGGCTGGTTTCCGTCCAATTGGCGGGGTGGGGAAACCAGGGGCCATCCGGGTTCATCGAGCCGGGACCGGTGTCGATGCCGCGCGCGCCCAGCCAACCGGCCAGCCGCAAAGCGGCTTGCACGGTCTGCACGGCTTGCTTGCGTTGGGTCTCATCCGGCGTGACCATATTTTGCCAGAAACCGGTGGCCTGATAGAGACGGATACCCTCACCGGCCAGCATATCGCGCACCTGATTGGCCTCGGCTTTGCTGGCCGTGCGCGGGTCGTTCTTGCGAAAGCGTGTAAAGATGCCACTAAAGCCTAACTCGCGCACCCGTTGGCACATTTCCGGGGTCAAATTGTTCATGTCATCGGGGAGAAAACAACCGCTCATACCGAAACGCATTGGTGATTCCTTTCTTTCTACATTGGCATACTTTGAGAACTGTGATTTTGGCACTGCGGCCTCACCCCCCAGCAGGGTCTCCTGAATCAAAGGGCTGAGTTCAGGAGACCCTGCTGGGGGGTGAGGCTCTTTCCTAACGTTGAAAAATTTGAATCTTCGGCTCAAAGACGACATCCTTATCAAGCGGAAAGAGTGGGCGACGGCAGCGCGTGTGGCCCAAGCGGGGGAGATTGGCGCTC
>JBBREZ010000005.1:0-43337 GCA_038225095.1 Caldilineales bacterium | reverse complement strand
TGACAAACCTGCGATTTGCACCTAATTTTCAAGAGCAACGATGCTAGTGGGTTCGTCGCCATTTTGCCGTTCAAATGTTGGCGCAAAATGGCCTAAAACCGGGTCACTACTACTGGTCGCTAATTTAACGTTGTCGTACTACTCAGGTAAAGCATTACGCTAGGTAAACACGTAAACAGGTAGCATGCCTTGTCTACGTGTTTACCTGTCTACACGAGGGCTGAGTCGTTACCTATCAAATTAACTAATGGGAGACATCAATGCCAGCTTTGCCCGCTGCAATCGATAAACTTCGCCACGTGCGCGCCGTTCTGTTCGACATGGATGGCGTGATTTATGTCGGCAGCCGGCCGCTGCCTGGTGTGCAGGAACTGTTGGATTATTTGGACGCCACCCATCGGCGCTGGCTGTGCATTACCAACAACGCCAGCCTGACTTCGCTTCAATTTGCCGACAAATTAGCGAAGATGAACATCAAGGCCGAACCCAAGCGCATCTTGGGCAGCGCCGAGGCGACGGCTAGTTGGCTGGCCCAGCATGCGCCCAAAGGCAGCAAAGTGATCATGTTGGGCATGGATGGCCTGCGCACGGCTCTGCTCGATTACGGCTTTGCGTTAGTCACCGATTTCAAACTGGCCGAGTACGCTGTGGCCGGGATTAATTTTAATTTGACCTATGAGAATCTGGCCGATGTCGCGCTGGCGATCCGTAATGGCGCTAAGTTTATTGCTACCAATAATGATCCCACTTACCCGGCCGAGCGCGGTCAGATTCCGGGCACGGGCAGTTTCATCGCCCTGCTCCAGGCCGCCACCAGCGTTGAGCCTGTGATCATTGGCAAGCCATTCGCGGGCATGTATGAACTCGCCCTGCAACGGGTCGGCGCACAGGCTACTGAGACGCTGATGGTGGGCGACCGCTATGATACCGACCATGTCGGCGCGATTAAGCTTGGCCTGGCCACCGCAGGCGTGCTGACCGGCATCACCACCCAGGCGCAGTTTGTGCAGGCCGACCCACCGGTTGATTTCATCTTGGCAGGCTTGCCGGCGCTATTAGCGCTATTTAAACAAATTGATGCGCAATAGGCGACTGCGGCTGGTGGCCTAGGTAGGGGGGAACGTACACTGTTCCTAAGAATTTTTTGACCGAGCACAAATAACTACGTTACAATAGCCATATGACAAATTTACGGCTGTATCCGCCCGTAGCTGACGGTAGTCACTACGCTAGCGGCGATCGGCGCCCTCTCACTTCGCTTCTGGAATTTTCGCAGGAAGAATTAGCAGATTATGTCGCCGGTTTGGGCGAACCAGTTTATCGCGCCCGACAAATTTGGGAATGGATGTACAAACGCTACGCGCGAGATTTTGCGCAGATGGTAAATCTGCCCAAGCAACTGCGCGAGCAACTAGAAGTAACCTCAGTGGTTGATTCATTGACGCCTGTGGCGCAGGTAGTGTCGCAGGCGCGCGATACGCAAAAGGTGCTTTTTCAACTCCACGACCGCCAGACCATTGAGACGGTCTTAATGCTCTATGAGCACCGGCGTACGCTTTGTATTAGCAGCCAGGCCGGTTGTGCCATGGGCTGTAATTTCTGTGCCACGGCGCAGGGTGGCCTGGCCCGTAACTTAACCGCTGGCGAGATCGTTGCCCAAGTGCTCTATTTTGCCGGTTATCTGGCGGAGGGAAAGCGTGAGCCAAATATGGATGTCGAGCGCCCTACCACGGTCACTAATATTGTACTGATGGGCATGGGCGAGCCACTGCATAATTACCGGAATGTATGGACGGCACTGCGGCGGCTGACGGATCCTAACGCGTTTGGGCTGGGCGCGCGCAATATTACCCTGAGCACAGTGGGCTTGGTGCCTATGATCGACCGCATGGCGGGGGAAAATTTGCAGATTGGATTGGCCGTGAGCTTGCATGCGCCCAATGACGAATTGCGCAGCCAACTGGCGCCAATTAATAATCGTTATCCAATTGCCGAAGTGCTAGCCGCTGTCCAACGTTATACTGAGAAGACCCACCGCCGCGTCACCTTTGAATATGCTTTGATGCGGGGGATTAACGATAGCCCTGAATTGGCCACAGAACTGGCCGAAAAATTGAAACCTCTGCTTTGCCATGTGAACGCAATCCCGTTGAACCCAATCCCAGACAGCCTCTATCAGCCAACGAGTGACGCTGATACGCGGCGTTTTGTGCAGATTTTGCAAGAACATGGCATATCGGCCACGGTGCGTTTGCGCCGCGGGATCGAGATCAACGCCGGCTGCGGCCAACTAAAACGGGCCATGACCGTATAATTCACGACCCTTTTGTGGCTAGGGCTTGGTTTGTTGAATCATCGTCACCAGTAGTTTTTTAGACGAAACGGCTAGGCAAATAGGTCACACGGTGTCGATTTCATAAAAACAGCGCCGGTTTAAATAAAACCGGCGCTGTTATGTAGAGCTTTAGACAGGTAACCTGACCTAGAATCAAGTCGTTAGAGAATCCGGTTGCTAGACCTTCATCAATGTCCTGATATCAGCTGTCGTCATGCGCTTGGTGACAATCCGTCCTCCCTCAAGCACTTTCACTTTCTGGATATTGAGACTCCAGCGACGACGGGTCGCCTTGTTTGACCAAGGGCGACTATTGCCATATTGCGGTTTGCGATTGCCAACATCGAGTTTAGCCATGAGAAACGTCCTCCTACGAATTAAAAATCAGCTCAAAATAGGGGCAAAAATGGTAAGCGTATTTAGGCAAGGTATACAAGCTCAGGCTGCACTGTTCTTCTGACCTGGTTTGTCTGAAATTCCCTGATCCAGGAATCCAGCAAACTTTGCACACTGCCATGAGATGATCAAATGTCGGTGATCAAGCCATTAATGAATTTGATTGCCTGTAATTTTTGCAATAATTCTACAACCTTTTTATCCTATCATACCCACTGGGGTCTGTCAAAATGGTATGACTACGTGTCACCCGACAAAGTAACTGTCACCAATAAAGTGAATTTTTCCTGAAATGCAGGAGTGTCAATCTATGCAACAAACTTATGAAGAGGCCACATCTGACGCAATTTCTCAGCCCATGCCGAGCAACGGCGATGGCGCTGAGCGACTGTCTACCAGTCGCACGAATGAGGATGGCGTCCATGAAATATACAATGATTTTCTGCGAAAATACCCGATAGGTCGCCCTCTAACCGCCTTCGATGGCGCCGATATGCGTTCGCTCTTTCAGGCGGCGCACGATTGGCTGGGGCAACACTATGAAGTGGTTAATCGTTTAAATGTTTTTCCTGTGCCCGATGGCGATACCGGCACCAATATGTTGTTGACAATCAAAGCGGCCTGGGGAGCCATCAAGACTAGGGGTGGGCAGACGGCCGGTAGTGTGGTTGTGGCTGCGGCGGAAGGGGCGCGCCAAGGGTCACGCGGCAATTCAGGCGTAATCCTGGGACAGCTGTTGCAAGGTCTGAGTCAGGTGCTGGCCCAGAAAGCCCATCTGTCGGCTGATGACCTGGTGGATGGCTGGCATCGGGCGGTTGAAGTCGCCTATAAGAGCGTGCCGACGCCGATTGAAGGCACCATCCTGACCGTGGCCCGCGAGATTGGCGTGGCGGCTAAAGGGGCCGAGAAGACGGGCGATTTGCGGCTGTTCCTAGCGCGCCTTGTCGAAGCGGCGGCGCAGTCGGTGGAGCGCACACCTGATTTGTTGCCGGTTTTGAAAAAGGCTGGGGTCGTGGATTCTGGCGGCAAGGGATTATTTTTGGTGTTTGAAGGGATGTATCGCGCCGTCATGGGGCAGAATATGCAAGGGGCTGCCGAGTCGGTTGCGTTGGCCGCCGCTGATCACGAAAGTGAGCAGCAGGTGCGCAAAGGGCAACGCTCGTTGCCTACGATCGAGTGGGGGTTTGACGTTCAATTTTTGATTGAAAAACCAAACCAACCGATCAGTGTGATTCAGGCCACGATTGCCAAGCTGGGTGATTGTCCGCTGGTAGAAGGGGATGAAAACTTGGTGAAGGTGCATGTCCATGTGTTTGATCCGGGCGTGGCGCTTTCGTATGGCACGCAAATTGGTTTTGTGACCGATGTTGTTGTAGAAAATATGGATGACATGGCGGCGTCGGCCCGCAACGGCGCCTTTGCCCCGACGCCGTTGAGTGATGATATTGGTCTGGTTGCGGTTGCGCCAGGCAGCGGTTTTGCGAAGATTTTTGGTAACCTGGGGGTAGGTGGCGTGGTCGAAGGCGGTCAGACAATGAACCCCAGCACGGCCGAACTGGCCGATGCGATTCGCCGTTTGCCCAATCGGCGTGTGCTGCTGCTGCCCAATAACAGCAATATTCTGATGGCTGCGGCCCAGGCCGCTGAGTTGGTGGCGCAGGATATGAATCCACGTCAGGTCGTCGTGATCCCCAGCAAAACCGCACCGCAAGGCGTTGCCGCCTTGCTTAGCTTTGATCCGACCGCCGCAGATTGCGCCTTGCTGGGGGCGCAGATGCAGAAGCAGATGGAACTGCTTGACACTGGCGAAGTGACCCAGGCGGTGCGCAGTGCGGAATTTGATGGGGTGACCGTCGAAATTGGCGATTTCATCGGCTTGCATAATGGCCGCCTGGTTACACGCAGTGATGGCTTGCAGAATGTCGTTTCGTCACTGCTGATCCAGATGGCGGCGGACGAGAGCGAGATCATTACCATCTATTATGGTGACTTTGTTTCCGAAGAGGCCGCGCAAAATTTGGCTGAAAGCGTGAGCACCAGTTATCCTGAACAGACTGTGGAATTAGTCTATGGCGGTCAGCCATTTTATCATTATATTCTTTCGACCGAGTAGGGTAAAAGGAAGCAGGAAGTAGGGAGTAGGAAGCATCTCCTTCTTTACTCCCTACTTCCTACTCCTTATTTCCATTATAGGAATTGAGTCATCGTTTACATGGGCAAAGTACGAGTTATTACTGATAGCAACGCCTATCTGTCGCCAAAATTAATCGCTAACCACAAAATTGAGGTCATTCCGCATCGGATTAAGATCGGCGGCGCTTTTTATGAAGAAGGCGTCAATTTTACAACGGATGACCTGTTTCGTAAGCTGCGTGACACGCAAGGGATCGGGTTGAATCATCTGCCCGAAGTTTTGCCGGCCGATATCAACACCATTCTCGATACCTATCAGAGCACGGATAAAGAGGCGGAGCAAATTGTCTCGATTCACATGAGCAGTCAATTAAGCCCCACCTGGCAGCAAGCGCGCCGGGCGGCCGAATTGCTCAAGGGTCGTTATTCGATCCGCGTGATCGATAGTATGAGCACGTCCTTCGGTTTGGGCCTTTTGGTGGAAAAGGCGGCCCAGGCCGCGGACCAGGGCGCTTCGCTCAATGATGTCGCGCGCATTGTCAATGGGGCAGTGCCACACTTGTATGTGGCGATGTTTTCGGAAAGTTTGAACTATCTGGAACGCAGTGCAAACCTGGGGCCATCACAAAGCTTGTTGGGCACGATGCTTGGCATCAAAGCGATGTTGATGATCGAAGAAGGCAAGCTCATGTCGCTGGAAAAAGTCCAAACGCGTGAAGAAGTAGTCGAAAAATTATACGAATTCGTTGCGGAATTTGCCCATGTAGAACGGGTCGGCGTCTTGCAGCATGCCTATGAAGAGCCCTATACGCAACTGATCGACCGCTTGAAAGAATTTTTGCCGCAGGCCCAAGTGCAGGCGGTAAGTTACCCACCCAGTTTGGCCGTACACCTGGGACCGCACATGATTGGTGTTGTTGTCTACGAAGGGACTTTATAAACCTGTGACAGTCTCTGCCTTTACACGCCTCTTGCGCGTGCTAGATCTAGAAGAAAAACAGAGTTGGCGCAATCGTGGCGTCATTGGTGGTCTGCAAGCGATGGGCGAACGCTGGGCGAAGGATGCCCGCGAAGAAGAAGCCAATCCACAGATCGTCGATGTTGTCCTGATCTTGATGGCGCACTATGAAACGGCCGCGCCGAACGTACGCCCCGAAGTTGCCGAAAAAATGCGGCGGGTGGTGGCGGGTGATATTGAAGACTTCGTGGTTTTGTTGACAACGGTGGTTGAAGCGCCAGTTGTGGATGACGCCTGGTCAGCCGAAGCTGATGATGGCAACGACCTGGCCTACGAGGAGAGCTTCCCGCCGCCCGAGCCTACCCATGTCGCGCGTGAACGCATACGTCGGCAACAGGTGGCCACCAATCGCAACCCGCGCGATTTGCAGGCCGCGCCCACAGTTTTACCCGGTGTTGGCAGCGCCACCGCCGAACAGTTGGCACGCCTGGGCATTAACCAGGTCGCCGATTTGCTTTGGCATCTACCGGTGCGTCATGAAGATTTTAGCCAATTGCGCACGATTGACAAGCTGCAGCCCGGCGAACAGGTGACCGTTGTCGCCAATTTGTGGGATCTCAAAGAGCGCAAAATTAGCATGAAGCGTGAGATGGTGCAAGGCATCCTGGCTGACGGCACGGGCACGTTGCACGCCACCTGGTGGAGCAAATATGTCCGCAATCAACTGACGATTGGCTCCACCATGCGTTTCAGTGGCAAGGTGGGTCTCTACATGGGGCAGAAGACGCTCGAAAATCCTGTCTTTGAAGATTTAGATGACGATATGGTGGCAACCGGACGGCTTTCACCGGTCTATGGGTTGACGGAAGGCCTGACCAACAAACGCCTGCGCAATATGATTCGGCAAGTTGTCGAAGAATATGCCCATTTCATGGCCGATCCATTGCCCAAGTCGATTCGCGACGAATATCAATTGCCCGAGCTTGTCACCGCCCTGCAACAGATCCACTTTCCCGACAGCCAAGAATTGCTGGATGCCGCCCGGCGTCGCTTGGCCTTTGAGGAATTCTTTTACATCCAACTAGGCGTGCAACAGCGCCGCCGCGAGTTGCAGCAAACCAAAGCCCAACCGTTGGACAGTGATCAGGCGCTGCTGGAGCAGTTCAAAATGGCGCTCCCGTTTGCCTTAACCGGCGCGCAGGACCGGGTCTTTGATGAAATTGCCCAAGACTTGCGCCGAGCTGTGCCGATGACCCGGCTAGTGCAGGGTGATGTGGGCAGTGGCAAGACGGCGGTGGCTGCGGGGGCGATGTGGATTGCGGCCAGCAATGGCGCGCAGTCTGCCCTGTTAGCGCCTACGCAAATTCTGGCCGAACAACATTATCGCAGTATCAGCAAATTATTAAGTCCATTAACCCACGCCGACGGCGCACCGCTTACGGTTGGGCTGTTGACGGGGCGCGTTACGGGCGCTGAACGCGAGCGCGTGTTGGAAGAGTTGCGCAATGGCGCGATCGATGTGATCGTCGGCACCACGGCACTAATTCAAGAGCAGGTTGAATTTAGTAATTTGAGTTTTGTGGTCGTGGATGAACAACATCGCTTTGGCGTGGAGCAGCGCGGCGTGTTGCGCAATAAAGCCGCCCGCCAACCGCATCTGCTGGTCATGAGTGCGACGCCGATTCCGCGCAGCCTGGCCTTGACCATCTACGGCGATCTGGATGTGAGCGTGATCAATGAGATGCCACCAGGGCGTATTCCGGTCAAGACCCGCTTTTTCCGCCCGAGTGAACGGGAACGGCTCTATAATTTTCTACGGCGCGAGGCGCAAGAAGGTCGTCAGGCTTTTATCATTTACCCGTTGGTCGAAGAGAGCGAAAAGCTCGATGTCGGCGCGGCGGTGGAAGCCCATGAACGCCTGAGCAAAGAGATTTTTGCGGACTTGCGGCTGGCCTTGCTGCATGGGCGCATGAGTGGCGCGGAGAAGGACGAAATTATGCGCGCCTTTGCTGCCGGTGAGTATGATGTATTGGTGAGCACCAGCGTGATCGAAGTCGGCATTGATGTGCCGAACGCCTCCTTGATCATCATTGAAGACGCCGAACGGTTTGGCTTGGCCCAGCTTCACCAATTCCGTGGGCGTGTTGGGCGCGGTCAACAGGCGAGTTATTGCGCCTTGGTCAGCAAAGCCGAGAACGCCGATGCCGAGGCGCGCTTGCATGTGTTGGAAGCGACCAATGATGGGTTTGAATTGGCGGAAAAAGACATGGAACTGCGTGGCCCTGGTGATTTCCTGGGAACGCGCCAGAGCGGTCTGCCCGATTTGCGCATCGCCCATCTAAGCGACATTACCACCCTTACCTTGGCGCGTGAAGCTGCCCAAGCGATCTTCGAGCGCGATCCTTTCCTCAACCAGTATCCGCAACTAGAAAAACAAGTGCGACGCTTCTGGCGCGGTCAGGGCGATGTGAATTAACAAGCATAAAAAAGCGGGATGGCTTCAGAGTCATCCCGCTTTTTTATGCTTGTTAAAGTGAGAATGAAACGGGGAATTTGATCCCTCCCGCTCCCCTGCGGGGAGGAAACCGTCACAGGACAGACGAAGTGACTGTTCCTCCTCAGACCGGGAGGTTAGGAGAGGATAAAACTCTTCGCTTTCCAAATTGACAGGTTCGATTTACGAGTCATCTCGTCAACGAAGCAACTTCGTAAATCAAAAATCGTAAATATTCAGGCTTCCCGCTGTTCCATCGGCACGTAATCACGCTTGTCGTGGCCAAGATAAATCTGCATTGGGCGGACGATCCGCGTGTCGGGATCCGTGACCATTTCATTCCATTGCGCCAACCAGCCCGGCGCACGACCCAGCGCGAAGAGCACGGTGAACATGTCGGGCGGAAAGCCCATCGCCTGATAAATGATGCCGCTGTAGAAATCAACGTTTGGATATAGCTTGCGCTTGACGAAATATTCATCGTTGAGCGCTACCTGCTCTAAGGCCACGGCGATTTCGAGCAACGGATTGCTGCCGGTCACCGCAAAGACATCGTAGGCTACCTTTTTGATGATCGTGGCGCGTGGGTCATAGCTGTGATAGACGCGATGACCAAAGCCCATCAGGCGGAATTCGCCTTTTTTCACCCGTTCCACATAATCCGGCACCTTCTTGACATCGCCGATTTCCGCCAACATCTTGATCACGGCTTCGTTGGCGCCGCCGTGCAGCGGGCCAAAGAGCGCGGCGGCTGCGCCCGCCATCGCGTTATACGGGTCAGCCTGCGCCGAGCCGATGCTGCGCATGACGGCCGAAGAGCAGTTCTGTTCGTGGTCGGCATGCAAAATGAAAAGCACATCCAACGCCTTCGCCAATACCGGATTCACATCATAGTGGCTTTGGTGCAAATAGTCGAGCATGTACAGAAAGTTGCTCGTGTAATCCAAATCGCTGTTTGGGTAATTGTAGGGGCGACCGATGCGATGGCGATAGGCGTAAGCCGCCACTGTGGGCATTTTACCGAGAATGCGCAAAATCTGCTTGTTGCGCACGTCTTCGTCCTGCACCTGCTTGGCCTCTTTGTGCAACGTCCCCATAATGGCCAAGCCGCCGATCAACATGCCCATCGGGTGCGCATCGTAGCGATAGGCTTGCAACATGCGCTTCAAATCTTCATGGACAAACGTGTGGTGCAGCACATCATGCGTCCATTTGTCAAGCGTTGGTTTGGTGGGTAATTCGCCATAAATCAACAGATAGGCTACCTCTAAAAAGGTACTCTTCTCGGCTAATTGCTCAATCGGATAGCCGCGATAGAGCAAGATGCCTTTATCGCCATCGATATAGGTGATACTGCTTTTGCTGGCGGCCGTATTGCCCAGACCAGGATCATAGGTCATCGTGCCAAAATCTTCGGGGTTAACCTTGATCTGGCGCAGATCGAGCGCTTTGATCGTGTTATGGTCAATTGGAACTTCGTAGGACTTGCCGGTGCGATTATCGGTTATCGTAAAGGTGTTTTGGGTCATTGGTGCAGACTCCTCGCCAAAAGAACGGAAGCGGTCAGTTACATAAAATTTTGAATAAGTAGACAGTATCGGGAATAAGCCATTATCGCTAGGATACAGGCTTCGACGCTTCGAGGTGAGCCTCAGCCGAACCGTGAGACCTCGGCGTGAGCGTTCGACTGAGCGCTCACGCCGAAGTCTCGTCGAACGCTCAGCCGAACGGTAAATCGGTAAACAGGTCTGCTTCACCTGTATCCTTGTTTACCGATTTATCCAATCCGGTTTGCAAAATGGACTAAACGGCATTTGGTAATAATTGACCTTGCACGCCGGCGATCACATTATCCGCCGCGATCAGCGCCATCTGGGTGCGGGTGGCAATCGAGGCGCTGCCAATGTGCGGTAAGACCACACAATTGGGCAGGGTTAATAATGGATGATCCAGCGGCAGTGGCTCCGGCGTGGTCACATCCAGACCGGCGGCAGCAATCGTGCCGTTCTTCAGCGCCTGATAGAGCGCATCCTGATCGACCACCGGGCCACGCGTCGTGTTGATCAGCATGGCGGTTGGTTTCATTTTGCGCAAAAAATCGGCATTGACCAGATGGCGGGTTGCTTCGTTGAGCGGACAGTGCAGCGACACAAAATCGCTTTGTGCCAGCAAGGTGTCCAACCCGACAAATTCGGCCTTGAGGGGGTCGGCTACCTCTGGTTTGGGTTGACTGCCGCTATAGAGAATCCGGCAATCGAAACCGGTTAAGCGGCGGGCAAAGGCTGCGCCAATTCGCCCCAGGCCGATCACGCCCACAGTGCTGCCAAAAACATCGCGCCCAGTCATCCATTCAGGTTTCCAGGCGCCCCATCCGCCATTTTTGACGGCATCAATCGCTTCGGGTAAACGGCGGGCGGTGGCTAAGAGCAGGGCTAAGGCCAACTCGGCCGTGGTCTCGGTGAGCACGCCAGGCGTATTGCCCACCGGAATGTTGCGCGCCTTGCAAGCTGCCAGGTCAACATGATCATAGCCAACTGACATCGTGCTGACCACGCGTAAGCTGGGGCCGGCCGCGTCTAACAGTTCCGCATCAATCCGTTCGGTGAGCAGACAATAGAGCCCATCTTTGCCCGCGATCCACTCAAGCAGCGTTTGGCGGGGGATGGCGTCATCAGAATCCCAGTACTGCACTGCGCAGGCGGCCTGGACACGTTCCAAAGCGGCTTGGGGGATACGGCGGGTGACGAGTACTTTGGGGCGTGACATGGTAGCTCCAATCGGGTTTAATTTACGATTTTTGATTTAAGATTTACGAAGTGGCTTGGTAGACGATGCCACTTCGTAAATCAAAAATCGTAAATCGTTTATTCTTCTTTATACCAATAATTTGAAAACCGTCCCGCCAATTCTATCGGCAGGCGGGCGATCAAATGGGTGCCCGTCTCGGTGTGTTCTTCTTTTTCCACAGAGCCATGTTCGTGGGCCATCGCCACCAGTTCACCATGCGCATACGGGATCAACACATCAATCGGCGCCATCTGATTGCGCAAGACTTCTTCGATCTTAGCGCGCAAATCGTCGATGCCTTCCCCCGTCAAGGCGCTGATGGCGACGGCGTTGGGATAATCGGTTAAGGCTTGTTCGACCCGTTCTGTGGTGTCGGGGTCGCTCATGTCCAGGCTGTCTAATTTGTTCAAGGCCGTAATCACAATTTTGTTGCCAGCGCCCAGTTCTTCCAGCACTTCTTCCACCGCGGCCACCTGCTCATCCATGTTCGGGTGCGACAGATCGACCACGTGAATTAACAGATCGGCCTCGGTAACTTCTTCGAGCGTGGCGCGGAACGACGCGACAAGCATGGTCGGCAGCTTTTGGATGAAACCCACCGTGTCGGTTAAGAGCGCCGTGTGCCCGTTGGCAAGCTCAATGCGGCGCGTGGTCGGGTCAAGCGTGGCAAAGAGCTGATTCATGGCCAGCACATTGGCATTGGTCAGGCGATTGAGCAAGGTGCTCTTTCCGGCGTTGGTATAGCCAGCTAATGCAATAATCGAGGTGGCGGATTGGCGACGATGTTGGCGGTGCTGATTGCGCTGCCGGCCGATCTCTTCGAGTTGACGTTTAAGAAACGCGATCCGCCGGTCAATCTCGCGACGATCAACTTCAAGCTGCGTTTCACCAGGACCACGCACACCAACCCCGCCGCCCACACCACCGGCGCGACCACCGGCCTGGCGCGCAAGATGCGTCCAGGCGCGGGTGAGGCGCGGCAGGCGATATTGATATTGCGCCAACTCCACCTGCACAGCGCCTTCACGCGTGCGGGCGTGACGGGCGAAGATGTCCAAAATCAGCGCCGTGCGGTCGATCACTTTGATGTTTTCGCCTAAGACTTTTTCCAGTTCGCGCTGTTGGCGCGGCGAAAGCTCTTCATCAAAGATCACCACATTGGCGTGCATTTCAGTCACCAACATCGCTAGTTCTTCCAATTTACCAGAGCCAATAAAGGTCGCTGAAATCGGTTTATCCAAACGTTGAGTCAGCGTGCCGATCACTTCGAGCCCCGCCGTGTCGGCCAGCAGCGCCAATTCGGCCAGCGAGTCCTCTAAAGTAAGCAGACCCGGTGACGAGCTAAGTTCTACACCCACCAGGATCGCAAATTCAGTCGGCGCTGCCGTGGCGACGAGACCCTCGTCGTCGCGCGCTAGGGTTTTGCGGTTCGACCGCTCACCCTTGGCGTCCACCTCATCAACTGGGCCATCTGTGTTGTCGATGCCATCTGAATTAACATCTGATTCAAAAGAATTGGGGTTTTTCATAGATATTTTCTCTAAAAGCATATAATGTACAGCGAAAAATCACTGCACACGCGTTGGAATTCGTGTTGTAGGACGTTGTCAAGCGATTTTGCCAATCGCGCTGTTCACGGGTTACAAACCCGGCCACCCTGTTGGACTCACTGCCACATCATTCACTCACCTGCACGAATTCCGTGCTAACCCAACCCTTACTTGGCATTATAATCTGCTTCCAACCACCATCTGTGACCGCAGCCACGATTACGACGGTTTGACCGTGATCCAGGCTGCGGACAACCGCAAATTCGGTACCTGGCCCGCTGCGCACATTCAAGCTTTCGGCGGCCACGTAGGCATTTTTTACACCCACCACCGTATGGACGGCGGGTGTTCCCTCGCTCAGAAACTGAAGATAACGATTGTTAACCCAGCCCTCAGTGGGGACGGCAATGCGTGACCACTCACCATCCGGCGCAAATTCCAGCACCGTCAATTGTTGACCGCGCGTGAGCGCGCCCTTGGCTGTGGTCTGGGTGGAAGGCCCGCTGCGGATCAGCAACTGATCTTCGTTGACCCAAGCTGGCCGTGGCAATGGATAAGCCACCGCTAGTTGAGCGACCATCGCTAGCTGATCGGCTACGGCTGCTTGTGCCGTCTGCGGTTGCGCCGCCTGTACTTGCGCTGACGAGACAGCCGGGCCAGCTTGGTTCACGGCCCCAACCGTTGACAGTGCGCAGAGCACAATCAGCAAGATGATGCCCGCCCGTGGACGGTGCAATTCGCCCGCACCTTGTCGCAGCCGAGCAACGATTTTTGTCCATCGGCCTGAATACGCATGGTACACAGCCAGCACACTTGATAGTTGCTGGTTTAATTTTACACCAAAATTGCAAAAAAGTCTCTTACCCCAATCGGGTAATTTACCAGTAAGTTTGGCCTTCGTGCGGATGCCCTGAAGTTTATGCAGTTGTTGCTGGCTCCAATGCCAGGCGCGATCCGGTGGGGCCGGTTGGATCGCCAGAGCAATGGCCCATGATTCGATGGCCCACACGGCTGCATTTTCGGTCAAGGCGAGATTTTCTTGTAAACGATGGGCGAGTTGGGCGGCAAGCGCTTGCTGGGGCATCCAGCGCGACGCGGCCAGCAGATCAGCGGGGATGCGCTGTTTTTGGGCATGAACCAAGACAAAGATTTCGCGCGGATAGGCAGCGCATAAATCGCACAGCAAGGCTTCGGTGCGGCGCGCGTCCGTGTGCAACGCCGGGCCATACTGCTGGATCAGTTCGCATAGAATGCGCCGCGGTTGTTCATGCATGAGGTTTAGGTACGAATCTCACCTTCGCTTTGTCCAAAATTGATGCGGGTGGCCTGGGCCAACGTCACACTGCGGCCAGGCGGCACATCACGCACCACGCCGTCACTGGCGGTGACCACCCATTTATCGGCGGACAAATTTTGTAGACCCCAAATTTGTGGATTGGTTGGGTGCTGCATCACTGCCGCCAACGGAGTTGCATTCAATGCATAGGGGCCGTTGCTGGCAAGGTGGTGCGCAAAGAGTTTTGTATCGTGATTCAGCATCACGATCAGCGCTTCGCCACCGTGTTGAATGCGCAAGCGCGGCGGCAAAGGCACGGTGGTCTGGCAAGCCCAACAGTGGGGCGGCTGGCGGGTGGCGCGCAACGCATCGGCATCGTAGAAATTCTCTGCTCCGCAATGCGGACAGTATAAGATCGAATCGCGCAGACGCAACAGGGCTGAGCGCCATTCACTTTCGCGCACGCGACCCTGATTAGGATCATGGATGCCAACGGTAAAGGCACGTGTAAAGAGCTTGCGCAAAAATTCTGGATAAAGCGACCAGAAGGCGATCGCATTGTCGTGTTCGCCGGGTACGGGCCGGTTGCTGTCGTCCTGCGGGTCGAAAATAAAAAGCGGCTCTTTGCCATAGAGCTTGGTCATGGCTGGCAGATCAAAACAGCGGATGGCGCTTTCGCGTTTGCCTTCCAACGGATGGTGGTTGAACAGCAGGTAGAAGAGCAGGACCGCCAAGGAAAAGAGATCGGTTTGCGTGTCCGGCGCCGCTTCACTGCGCACAATTTCCGGCGCCATAAAACGGATGGTGCCGCCGATTGCGCCCGGTTTGTTGTTGATATCGACATTGTCGTTGTCGCAAATGCGCACTTCGCCACTCGCCGGATCAAAGAAAACATTGCCAAAAGAGATATCGCGGTAGCAAAGGCCGCTCGCATGCAGTTGAAAATAGCTGTGCGCCAGTTCAATGCCCGCCGTGACCAGTGCGCGAAAAGACGGGTCGATCCGCCGCATCATTAAGTCGGCCATGCCTTTGAACCGGGCAGCGCGCAATGGCATCAAATAACCAAAGCTCTCCGGATCAGTGGATTGAAAGGCTAATTCCAGCGGCCACAAAAAACGGTCATTCGGTGGGCCCGATTGGATGATCCACTCGATGCGCTTGCGCAATTCGGGATCTTGTTGCACGTATTGAGGAAAATACCATTTTAACGCAACCGGTTGGCCGGCCCAGGTTGCCTGATAGACTTCACCCTGCGCGCCGCTGCCGATAAATGCTTCGATTTTGCCATCGGCGTCTGACCGTTGCATGTGGACCGTTTGCCCAAGTTTTAGTAGTTGGTTCATAGCGAATTTTTGGAATTAGGAGCCTCACCCCCGCGCCCTATGGGCGCGGGGGTGAGGCGGCAATTTCCTCAATGTACTGTCCGATAAACAATGCCTACTGAAATATCGTCACCGCTGCCGCCGTCCGAGGTGGTACGGAGCCAGGCGGGTAGATTGGCCCGCAGCGCGCTGACCCCGCCATCACGTTCCTCGTGGACAATCGTAAAAATATCCTTGGCGGCGTCCAGAAAACCGGCTTGTGTTTCAAATGAATTGGCATAGCCATCGGTAGCCAGCATGAGCATGCCAGGTTCATGCTGGCTCAATGGCTGTAAATAGGTGCGCACAAAGCGCCAGGCGTCCGGCATGCAGAGCGAGGTAGTCGTATTGCCCGTGAGATAGGGATCAATCGCCAGTGGCGCGCGGGCCACGTTGCCGGCTTCGTCCACAGTAAGTATGTCGCCATCGCCTAGCTGCACGTACAGAATGAAGGTCTGCGTCAGCAACGTAGCGATTAGCGTCGTGCCATAAGCTAGCCGTGGGTTGCTCGCCAGCTGCGTGCGAAAGTCAGGGCTTAGCTTTTCCAACTCCTGTGCGGTGAAGGGGGCCGTGGTTAGATGGTTGGCAATCGCATCATTCCATTGCCGCACGATCAGTTGTGGCAGTTGTTGTTCGACGATTTCCTTCAAGGCTGTCAGATTCTGACTTTGGCTATAGGTGTGGCCCAGCGCTTTGAGCAACGTTTTCGCCACCTCCACCGCCTCTTGTGCGCCAGTTGCGCTGCGAAAGTAGCGCGCATTGCCATGCCCATCGGCTAGGGCCAGCGTAATAAATTGTTGGTCACGGCTATGCCATGCCAACCAATCGATCGCATCTTGATTGGGAAGATTGGTGCGCACATGACTGGCGCCCTGCACGCTGCTGCCGAAAACATGCCACATTGGGGTGCGAATCCTCTTGGTTTGGTTTTCTGAATGTTAATTGATCGCGTATGTATGAGTTGCGCCTACACCGGAACAAACTACCAGACATCCTCAACATTTTCGGAGGCAACGGGGATGGCGGGTAGCGGCACATTGGTGGTTGGCGCCGTTTGGTTCATCGTTTGGCTGGTGGGCGACGACGCCGATTTGAGCACAGCAGTCGAGGCCCATTTGATGAATTTAACCAAATCGGGCGCGTTGTGGGCCACGAGTGGCGCCAATTCCGAATGACCGATGAACTTTTGTAACACATCTAAATCAGCGTCATCGCCAATCGCAATCGCAATCCGCACGGCTTTCCTGCCCCACTGCTGTTCCAAGATCGCCCTCAGCCCCGCGTTGTAATCGTCGGTGGGACGACCGTCGGATACAAGCACCAACACAGGTGGCAGCCCACGCGGTGACATCGCTTCTGGGGTCAATTGCTCTGCCAGCATGCGCAACGCTTTGCCCATATCAGTGACGCCGTTGGCGCGCATATCGGTCCAACGAAAATCTTGCACCGGCGTGGGATGGCTAATATGCCATTGGGCGCCATTGGCAAACGTGATCGCCCGCACAAAGATCTGGGCGTTCGGATTATCCGCCGCCACGCGCTGCATTTCGGGAATAGACTCGCGAATGGCAAAGTTAAGTTCTTGAATTTTTTTGCCAGCCATCGAGCCAGAGCCGTCGACAATCCAGAAAAAGTGAAGCGGGCGGCTGGCCAGTGCGCCACCAGGTAATCTCGTCATGATGCTTTTCCCTTTGCTCAAGAAAACGCAAGTTTATTCTGATTATACATCAAATGGCACGCGCTTTATAAATAGGCTAACTATGCGCGCCATTAACGTCATCACTCACTGAACCGCTTAGGGAATTGACTCTTTATCGCGTGGCATGTACGATCCATCAATACGGATTGGCGCTTGCGGAAAACGTGCTAAAATTTGTTTATCATGCAACCAGAACTCTATATGCAAGTTGCACTAGCGCGTAACGGGCCAGAAGAAAAAGCGAAACTAGGCGATCTAGCCTGGGTGATACTTTTATAGAAAATGTTGAACGTTTATGGCGAATATTCTAGAAGCAAAAGGTGTGACCAAGATTTATACGATCGGCTCCGATAGCATCCGTGTGTTGGATGATGTGTCGCTGGCGATTCTGGAAGGCGAATTTGTGGCCGTAATGGGCAGCAGTGGCAGCGGTAAATCCACACTGCTCAGCCTGATCTCTGGTCTGGACAGCCCCACGACTGGGCGAATTATGGTGGCCAATCGCGACATTACCGATTTAAGCGAGGACGAGTTGGCACCGCTGCGCAATGAGACGATCGGCTTTGTCTTTCAATCGTTTCATCTGGTGCCATCGTTGTCGGCGCTAGAAAACATTATGTTTCCGGCCGAATTGCGCCATGATAAAGCGGCGCGCAAGAAAGCTGAACTGTTGCTCCAACGCGTAGGCTTGCAAGCACGCGGTGCTAATTTTCCCCATCAACTGTCGGGTGGCGAAAAACAGCGAATCGCCATTTGCCGCGCGCTGATCAACGATCCCAAGATTCTCTTTGCCGACGAACCAACCGGTAATCTGGACTCTAAAAACGGCGAGGCAATTTTAGCCTTGTTGTTCGAATTACATCAGGAACGCCAGACAACGTTGGTGCTCGTCACGCATAGCCAAGAACTCGCCAGCCGTGCGGACCGAATCATTCTGTTGCAGGACGGCAGAGTGGTTAGCGATACGAAGAATTGAATTAGCACGCAAAGGCGCAAAGGGCATAAAGGAAAAGCATGAAAAATTCTATCTTTATGCGCTTTTCTTTGCGCCCTTTACGCCTTTGCGTGCGCTATAGTTTTTGTGTGAGAGATAAATGACAACTGTACTCCATCGTGGGTTTGTCGTCCGCCAACTTACCACCGCGCGCAAGCAATCGATCGTCTTTGTGCTTTGCGTAGCATTGGCGTTGATTTCCTTGGTTGCCTTGCGTGGTTTTGGCGAGAGTGTGAATCGGGCGCTGTTGCGGGATGCGAAGGTGTTACACGCCGCCGACATCATTGTGGGCTCGAACTTTCCCTTAGCGCAGCCGGTGCTGACAAAAATTGCCCAGTTGCAGGCCGCGGGCGCAGTCGAGAGCGCCCACACCTACCAATTTCTTTCGGTGGCGCGTGTGGCCAATGGCGAAGATACCGAATTATGCGATCTCAAGGTGGTCGATGCTGGCTATCCATTTTACGGTCAGGTGACATTGGCCTCTGGTCGCCCTTTTCATAGCGTTTTGACACCGGGCAACATTATCGTGGAACAGGCGTTGCTGGATCGGCTCAACCTCAAGCTCGGCGCTCAATTGAAGATTGGCGAGGCGACGTTAACGATTCGCGACGTTGTCCTACAAGAGCCGGATCGACCGCTCAATTTGTTTGGGTTTGGGCTGCGCGTCTTTATCAACAGCGCTGATTTGGATGCACTCAAATTAATCAAGCCGGGGAGCCGCATCGGTTATCGTGTGCTACTCAAGGTGAACGATGAAACGCAGTTGAACCCGCTAGCCGCGCAAATTAAAACGGTGTTGGCGCCGCAAGAGAATGTAGAAACCTATCTCACGGCGCAGTCGGGCGTACAACGCTTTTTCAATAACTTTCTTTTCTTCCTCAACCTGGTGGGCATCTTCACCCTGCTGCTAGCTGGGATAGGCATCCAATCGGCGTTGACGGCCTTTCTGCGTGAGCGCAACACAACGATTGCCGTGATCAAAACGCTGGGTGCGACGAATAAATTTGTCACGCTTAACTTCCTCCTCGCGGTGGCGATTCTCGGCGCTCTGGGCGCACTATTGGGTATTAGCGCCGGCTTGCTGTTGCAGACGGTTTTTCCGGTTCTCTTTCGCGGCCTCTTGCCTCCGAATGTGCAACTGACCATTTCCGGGCGCTCACTGTTCGAGAGTCTGTTGCTGGGCTTGGTAATCGTCGGTTCGTTCACCTTTTTGCCGATCTATCAGTTGGAAGAACTAAAGCCAAGTTTTATTTTTCGCAAAGAAGTGACGCGCTTGCGGCATGGCAAGCCGTTCTACCTGATCTTGCTGGTGATTTTGAGCTTTTTCATTGGCATGGTGCTCTGGCAATTGCGTGATGAACTCAGAACCGGCATTTACTTTGGGCTCGGCGTGATCGCCTTATTAGCCCTTGCAACGCTGTTAACCTACGCCACGCTTTTCCTGCTGCGCCGCGCCCACATTCGTTCATTGGCCCTGCGCCAGGCCTTGCGTGGTCTCTTTCGTCCGCGCAACGCCACGCACGCGATCATCATCACGTTTTCCGCCGCGCTGGCCGTGATCTTCTGCATCTACTTGTTGGAGCGCAACTTGGATGAAACCTTCGTCGAATCCTATCCACCGGATGCGCCGAATGCCTTTTTTATCGATATTCAGCCGAATCAGGTGGCGGATTTCTCTAAGCTGATCGCCATGAAGACTTTATATTATCCCGTGGTGCGGGCGTCGATCATGGCGGTGAATGGGCAACCGATTGACCGCGCGGCCGAAGAACAACGGCGTGGCGACAATTTGGCGCGCCAATTCAATTTAACCTATCGCGATCAGTTGGCGGAAGGCGAAGTAATTAAGGCTGGCGGCGCCCTTTTTCAACCCAACTGGCAAGGTGATGTCGTCCAAGTGTCGATTGCCGATGACTTGCTTGAGGTGCGCGACTTCAAGCTCGGCGACCAGATTAGCTTCCGCATTGAAGGCGTGCCGATGGAAGCGACGATTACGAGCATTCGCAGCCGGCCTAAGGAATCTTTGCAGCCGTTCTTCTTGTTCGTTTTTCCCACCGAAGCGTTGAAAGATGCGCCACAATCGATTTTTACCGCCGTCCATATGCCGGCGGAACAAATTCATGCCTTGCAAAATAAGGTGGTCGCCGCTTTTCCCAACGTCAGCGTGATCAACGCCACCCAAGCGCTTGCCAATCTGGCCGCTGTCGCCAATCGGCTGGCGCAAGTGATTCGCTTTTTTACGCTGTTTAGTGTGCTGGCCGGCGTTTTAATCGTGATCAGTTCTGTCTTTGCCACGCGTATGGCTCGCATCCAGGAAGCCGCCTATTATAAAGTGCTGGGCGCCACCAGTCGCTTTGTGCTGACCGTTTTTACCGTAGAAAATCTCTTGCTCGGCCTGGTCAGCGCGCTGTTGGCGTTATTGATGGCGCAAGTTGGCGCGTGGATCCTTTGTGTTTGGTTTTTCAAAATCGCCTACCACCCTGCCGTTGGCGCCAGTTTATTGTTGATCGTGCTGACCATGTTGTTGGTGACCGGCGTGGGCATGGCGGCGTCGCTTTCGATCCTGCGTAGCAAGCCGATTACTTATTTGCGTGAGCAGGCGTCGGAGGAATGAACAGGGCAAATGGGTAATGCTGAATGGTTAATGGTTGTGGCCTTAGCGAGCATAGCCGTGCTTGAGTATAGGAGAATAGAGATTGAGAGATTGGTTGATCATTTCTGGGTTTGTTTTATTCCTAACCGCTTGTGGCGGGGCGGAATCGACGCCTACGCCAGCACCCACGCTAACGGCAGCCACGACCATTGGGCAGGCGGGCGTGATCGTGGCGATGGGCGATAGTTTAACTGAAGGCTTGGGCGTGGACATGGACCAGGCTTATCCTGCCCAGTTGGAACGCAAGTTGCAGGCGGCTGGTTACAATTTTAGCGTGATCAATGCTGGCTTTAGCGGCGAGACGAGCACGGGTGCGCTTCAGCGTGTTGATTTTGTGCTCAAACTCAAGCCAGCGATTGTGATCCTCGGCACGGGCGGCAATGACAGTTTGCGCGGCATCGATCCGGCGTTGACGCAAGCGAATATCACCAAAATAATGGACGCCTTCAAAGCGAAGCAGGTGATTGTCGTACTGGCCGGGATGCAAACGGTGCAAAATATGGGCGCTGATTATACCCAAAAATTCCAGGCCATCTATCCAGCGGTGGCAAAGGCAGAAGGCGTGATCCTGATCCCGTTCTTTTTAGAAGGGGTAGCTGGCAATCCGAAACTGATGCAGGACGATTATATTCATCCCAAGCCTGATGGTTATGCCATCGTGGTAAAGACGATTTATCCGTATGTGTTGCAGGCGATCAAGGCGTTGCCGAGAAAATAGAACCGCGGATGCGCAGGACAACGCGGATCGAATTTGGACCAGCAACGTAGTATTGTTACCCAATCTATGCTTATTCAAAGACTTACTGCGTTGCGGATAGCCTCATCAACCCGACCCTAATCCGCGTCGCCCTGCGCATTCGCGGTTCTAAATGTAGACTATAAATCGACCAACAAAATAACTACAGCACAAGCCCATCATCTCATATGACAACTAAACACTACAATATCGCCGTCATTCACGGTGACCTGAACAAGCCTTATCCTTCTTATCCCAATCAAGATTGGGTCTCCAATGACTATGGCATCTTTGAAGCCTTGAACGCCGCCCTCAGCGAGTTGCCTCAGTATTGTTTTACCTTTTTTTATAATCACGATGATCTGTTCGGTGAATTGCGCAGAGTTGCGCATCAGTTTGATCTCGTCTTGAATTTATGTGATGACGGCTTCCTGAATAATCTCGATCAGGCCGCCCACGTCTGTGCGCTGTTGGACATGCTGGGCATTCCATATACAGGCTCCGGCGTAAAAGCGATGTTCATGACCGGTGATAAACAGATTCAACTCGACATTGCGCGCGGCAACGGCGTGCCTGTGCCGGACAGTGTGTTGGTGCAGCCGTGGGAATCCTTGCCTCAGCACGTCAAATATCCCGCCTTAGTGAAGCCCAACGCCACCGATGGCAGCCTAGGCATCACGCGCAAAAGTGTCGTACATAACTACGAAGAGCTGTCCGAAGCCGTACGCATTATCCGCGAGGATTTTCAGCTTACCTGTCCGATTTTGATTCAGAATTATCTGTCCGGCACTGATGTTTTTGTCTCACTGTTGGGCAATGCCCCCGATACATTGCATGCGCTCACCATCATCGAAGAAGATTACAGCGCCCTCCCCGCCGACTATCCCAAATTTTGCAGCTATGAATCTAAGTGGGAGCAAGATAGCCCTTACTGGCAGATTAAAAGCCAAGTGACAACGCTGCCGCAGGCGATCCAAGATTTTATTGTTGATTGTTGCAAGCGCATCTACACGCGCCTGGAAATGCACGACTATGGCCGCTTTGACTGGCGGCTGGACGAGCATAACAATCCTTATTTTATCGAAGCCAACCCGAACTGTGGTTGGTGTTTTGACGCCCATCTGGTCAAGACGGCAGCGCTGAATGGCATGGCCTATCGCGAGCTGTTGCACACGATCATCCAAGCGGCGTTGCGGCGTTATGGTAAATTGTAAAAGAAGTAGGGGGTAGGGAGTAGGAAGTAGGGAGTAAGAAGTATCTTCTCTCGTATTTCCTACTTCCTACTCCCTATTCTTGAGGTTCTCATTATGCTTCGTCTGCTCGCACTTGGTATCTTGGCTGCCTTTTTCTTTAGCAGTACCTTCATCTTAAATCGCGCCATGAGTTTGGCGGGTGGTCATTGGGTGTGGACGGCCAGCTTACGTTATGGCTATATGGCGCTCTTTTTGTGTTTATGGTTGATCATCAGCGGCAAGGCACGACTATTGCGCGAAGTGGTCACGATTTTTCGCCAACACTGGCGGTTTTGGATCATGACTGGCAGCATCGGTTTTGGCCTGTTCTACGCTGCCATCACCTTTAGCGCAGCCTATGCGGCGGGTTGGGTGGTGGCGGCCACTTGGCAGATTACATTGCTCGCTACACCAGTCGTCCTCTGGTTTTTGGGCCGGCGCGTGCCCACCAAAAGCATTCTGTTCAGTCTCTTAATTTTTATCGGGATTGTGTTGGTGAACATTGAACATGCCACAAAGACCTCCTGGCATGACGTGTTGCTGGGTGGCTTGCCTGTGCTCGTCGCCGCCTTTGCCTATCCTTTCGGCAACCAGATGGTCTGGGAAGCTCGACAAGGTGGTCACGCCTGGCTGCCGCATATTACCCAGCCAGCGTTAGAAAATACCGTTGTGCGCGTGCTGTTGATGACGCTTGGTTCGTTGCCGGTCTGGCTGATCTTGCTGTTGGTCACACAGCCGCCGCCACCGTCCAGCGAGCAATTGATTAACACCGCTTTGGTCGCGCTCTGCTCCGGTGTGATCGCCACCAGCATTTTTCTCTACGCTCGCCATCTGGCCGTGAATGCCTATGAACTTGCCGCCGTCGATGCCACACAATCAACCGAAGTGCTCTTCTCACTGCTGGGTGAAATCAGCCTGCTGCATGGCGCATGGCCGGGCACACTTGGGATGGCCGGCATTGGATTGACCGTGTTAGGATTGATATTATACTTGTTGGTACAGACCAAGGATCGAACGCCTGTTCTGGATTGACGTAATACATCTGCTCATGTATTATGATGGAAACAGGCATATTTAAAACGCAGGTCAACGTTCCTCTTAAACTGCAAAATTGATTCATAATTATCTCACAATAGTGACCTTTCTATTGCTGCATTCACAACTCGATTTATCATATGTTTAAACAAACACCTGTTATATCACATAGGCAGCCTAAGAGAAATCCGCTTCTTCAGCCATTTTTAAAATGGGCAGGTGGCAAAAGACAATTGTTGCCTTATATTCGTAAATACGCCCCGAGCAAGGCAAAATTTAAGGCTTACTATGAGCCATTCGTGGGTGCTGGTGCTGTCTTGTTTGAGCTAGAGCCCAAAAACGCTTTTATCAATGATGTCAACTCAGAGTTGATAAACTGCTACCAAGTGATCAAAGACGATGTCGAAGCTCTAATCGACCACATAAAAACGCATCAAACTAATAGCAGTGAATATTTTTACAATATTCGAGAACAGGACAGACTTCCGGCTTACCAAGAGTGGTCCCCTGTGCAACGAGCGTCAAGAATCATATTCCTTAATAAGACTTGCTACAACGGACTTTTCAGGGTCAATAGCCAAGGGCAATTTAACGCGCCTTTTGGTAATTACAAAAACCCTACACTTGTTGACGAGATAGTAATTAGGGCAATTTCCAAATATTTGAACCAAAACAACATTACTATAACTCGGCTTGACTTTGAGGAGGCGGTAAAAGAAGCAAAAAAAGGAGATTTTATTTACTTTGATCCACCTTATGATCCTATATCTGATACTGCTTCTTTCACGGGCTATAATCTGGATAAATTTGGTAAAGACGAGCAGATTCGACTTAAAACTGTTTATGATAAATTGACTGCAAAAGGCTGTAAGGCTATGTTGAGCAACTCGTCAACCGATTTTATCAGGGATCTTTATAAGGATCACAAAATCATCACAATCTTAGCAAATCGGAATATCAATTCTGTAGGGACTGGCCGCGGGCAAATTAACGAATTTCTGATTTTGAATTATGAACCCGATGTCGAAAAATGATTCTGCTTGGGTAAAATTATTCGAGCAATATAACATAATAGAGAAAATTCGCAGATTGGGCGTATTCGAGATTACTGCGTCTCAAATTAACCAGTTTCGCGAGGCGAGACTGATGACAAAATTTGACCATAAGGTCAATTTACCCCAAATTTTTCGTGACAATCATTTGTCCATTCTTCCTGATTCGAGGGGAACCTATGTGATCGGCTGTTTTGATGCCTATCATAATATTACATCTGATACTTCAGCCCAACCACTTGAATTCCCTTTTCCTCCTCACATAGAAACAATTGATTATACTAATCTATACTCGGAAGTATCTGCATTATTATGCGCGTATAACACCGGAATCATTGAAAATGTGATAGGAGAAGATGTTCGCCTTACTGTCTTTGGAAGAATGTCAACTTCTCAATTTCAATATCAGGTCAGAAATGTGCTTGATAATAACTGGTGTTCTATCAACGTTGATAATTCTCAATGCGAAATCGACGGAGGTTTTGAGGGAGAAACAAAATTTGCCATTATAGAAGCAAAGAATTATACCGCTGATGACTTTCTAATTCGTCAATTATATTACCCATATAGACTTTGGCGTGAAAAAACATCAAAAGAAGTTGTTCCAATCTTCATGTCATATTCAAATGACATATTTACTTTTTTTGTTTATAAATTTCTAGATGATGCATGTTATAATTCAATAGAGTTAGTAACGCAGAAAAGTTATCAGATCGCGCCAGAAAGTATAAAGTTAGATGATATACATACAATATTTCAGTCGCCTCAAATTCAGCCAGAGTCTCTAGCTATTCCTTTCCCTCAAGCTGACAACTTTACACGGATAGTTGACTTGTTAGGCTTATTATATGTAGCTGATTTACCACAGCAAGAAATTACTCAAAGGTATCAATTTGATCTCAGGCAGACTCAGTATTATACCAATTCAGCAATCTATCTTGATATGGTACAGAAATTTAAAGACAAAAATATGGTTAGCTACTCATTAACCCCTTTAGGAAGATCTATCTTAGAGAAAAAACCAAAGAAAAAATATCTGGCGATTGTTAAGCAAATTTTGCAACATGAAGTTTTTCATAAAGCTCTTGCAAGATATTTTGCCATAGGTGAACGCCCATCACGCTTAGATGTAATTCAGATCATGCAAAGTGTAGAGCTTAACGTAGGGTCTGGAACAACAACAATTCCACGAAGATCACAAACAGTTTTGGGGTGGATTGACTGGATTCTTAGCTTATCGCACGTTACATAGGTCACAGTGGTTGTGATTTTAGTTATTCTCCCGCTAACTGTACCTGTAAGTGAGATTATAGTGACATAATATGAAAAGATTCTCAATAGGATTCTACGTGGCACATTCGTTGCTGAGGTGCCAGAATTGGCAGGCTGCATGGCAGACGGCGCCACTTATCAAGCGGCGCTTACGAATGTTGAGACAGTCATCCAAGAATGGATCGAAGTCGCTCAATCGTTAGGGCGTACCATACCGGAACCAAAAGGACGCCTTGTATACGCATAGGAGTTTTATCCAATCGTCATCGATCGCCTGCAAGCTGCAGGATTACCTTTTGCTCGCCAAGGCAACACCGTCACCGTGAATGACCCAGCCCAGAACCAGATTCATTTAGACCTGCCTGACGCGTCACGTTGAGCCGTGAGGCTTACGCCGCCACACTCACACCGGCCACGTAACCACTGGCCCAGGCCCATTGAAAGTTATAGCCGCCAATTTGACCGTCTACATCACAGATTTCGCCGCACAAATGTAGATTCGGACAGACCCGCGATGCCATCGTGCTGAGGTCCAGTTCGCGCAAGGGCACGCCACCAGCAGTGACTTCGGCGAAATTCCAGCCGCGGTTGCCCGTGATGGGTAAAGGCAAGGCGGTGACAAGTTGGGCCAGCATTCTCCGCTGCTCACGCGTCAGTTGGTGGCCGGGCGTCTGCGCATTGATGCCCGCTTGTTCGCAGATCGCCTGGGTCAGTCGCTCTGGTAATTGCGCGCGCAGAAACTTGAACGGTGTGATCCGGCCCACTGCTTGCAGTTCGTGGTCAAGCATCTCCGGCGTTTTACCAGGCCACCAATTGATCGTGAGCATGGCCTGTGGATCAGTTGTCTGCGCGGCAAGCCAGTAGCGACTGATGTCAAGCACCGACGGACCGGAGAGGCCAAAATGCGTGCAGAGCGTGGAATTGGTGAAAGAAACACCCTTCTTGCCATTGCCTAGCCGCACTTCGAGCGTGGTGGACAGGGTTAAACCGCTCAGCGCACAGATAAAGTGATCTTTGGGCAAGGTGAGTGGCACCAGCGCCGGAAAGACATGTTCGGTAAGCGTGTGCCCTAAGCGTTTGACCAGCGTGTAGCCTTGCCCGTCTGAGCCACTTTTGGGTAAACTCTTGCCGCCAGTGGCTATGATCAGATAATTTGCGTTCAGGGTGCCCCACGCCCCGCTCAGGCAAAATTGATCCTTATTTTTGGTGATCGTTTCAACGCGATAAGGGTGACAGAGCTTGACATTGGCCGCTTGAGCAGCCCTTAGCAACGCTTCTAGCACAGTGCGGGCACTGTCGGTGGTGGGGAAAAGTTTACCGGTTTCTTCGCGCTTGAGTTCTACGCCAAGTTCACTAAAAAAAGCAATGGTCTCCGATGCGTCAAAACGGCGCAACACTTTGCGAATGGCGTTCGGCGAACTGCCCGCATAAGCCTCAATCGCAACCTGATCATGCGTGACATTGCAGCGGCCACCGCCGGAAACCAGGATTTTTGCCCCTAACTTCTGTGCGCCATCCAGCACCACAATTTTGCGGTTGGGATGGGTGCGTCCAGCCCAAATCGCCGCAAAAAGCCCCGCCGCCCCCGCGCCGATAATCGCAATATCCGCCTGTATATCTTCCTGTTCAAGCGCCATTGTTTTTAACTTGCGCGGGCAGGCTCGGCTTTACTTCTGTTATCGCCGATTTTCTCATCATCGTTTTCTCATTGTCTGGTGACTGCATGCTTTTGCAACCACTCTGCTTGCAAAACGGCGTATAAATACTCATCCGCCCATTCGCCTTTAAACCAGAAATTCTGAATAAAGTGGGCTTCACGGCGCAGGCCCAGCTTTTCCAGCAACCCAATCGAGGCCCGATTGCGACAGTCAGCCACGGCGAAGACACGATGCAAATTCAACGTTTGAAAGGCATAATCCAATAGAGCTGAAATGGCTTCATAACCATAGCCTTGGCGTTGATAAGCGCGGGTCAACGTATAGCCAATTTCGGCCTGAAGTCCATCTTCCGCTTTAATTTGCAGGGCGCAGTCACCGATTAACTGACCGCTGTTTTTGTGTTCAATCGCAAATTGAAACCATTCGCCCGGCACGCCTGGTTGCGCAACTTTCATTTCCTCAATAAAATGGCGTGCTTCGCGGTCATTGATCGAGGTCCAGCTTTGATAGCGCGCCACCTCTGGATCATTGCGATAAGCAACAAAAACCGGTAAATCTGCGTCGCGAAAGTGACGTAAGAACAGTCTAGGGGTTTCGAGTTTGGTAAATAGAGGCTTAGTCATGAGTTAGATAGCGCGTAAATTCCTATGATGATAATACTATTTTGCAGCGCATGGATCAACATACCTGGGATCACACTCCCACTGCGTTCCCGCACCCAGGCCAGGATCAACCCGACAAAGAAAAGTCCTGGCATCAAGATGAGGACGACATGGGCCAGACCAAATAGGAGTGCATTGAGGATCACAGCAATGGTGATGCCCCAACTACGCCGTAACACTGGATAGAGCATGCCGCGAAAAAGCAATTCTTCGGCAATCGGTGCGATGACGGCTACTAACACCAAGAGTAAAATTAGATCGATGGGCGTCAGCCGCACGCCACCCGTAATATTTTCGATTTGGGGATTTTCAAATGGTTTACCCGTAATTCTCAGGATCAGTTGCGTGTTAATGACAAACATGCCGAGAAATTGAGCAAAGGTGAGAATTGGCACCAAGGGCATCCACCACCAGTCAAATTTGCGCACGCCGATCTGTGTCCAAGAACTACCGGTGCGCCGCACGGCAAACAAATAGATCGCCAACACGACGAGCCCATAAATCCCTGTGGCAATCGCAAATAAGGGCGCCGAGCTCAGTTTTGCTGTGCGACTAAAATTAATGTGCGCGGCAAACCCAATTCCAGCCGTTACAACAACAAGGATCAGAACACCTGCGATCATAAACAGTACAGCTTTGCCAATCTCCCACCAGCCCCAAGGCGGGTCACGTGGCAAAATTAGCGCCTCTGTGATTATTTCGACCTGTGACAATCTAAGCCTCCTGCTCGCGCTCATCAATTCTCAGGAGTATCTTACTGCATTCTTGCCTTTCTGCTGGGATAGCAGCATACAAACCTAGGTCAAATTTACGCTTTGATTGACCAGCGTTGGGTAACGTGCCGCATGCAGATGACGGTTGCGCCATAAAAGGCTTGGCAGATGGTAGCTTAGGGAGAAATGGGCAATTTACCCATAATCAAGCTGAACTTTCCAAAACTGGACAGGGACATTGTATCAGTCCTGGTCGAGGATGCCACAAAACGGGGGTGTAAAACATTCGTTAGTAAGCAGGATTAGGCTGGCCGTTGTGGGCAAGCTAACGGTAGGGTTTAGCGGGTCGGCTTATGATCGATCCTGTGGAGGCAAATTGATGCTTAAGGATTGCTCCTACCAATCGGCAAAGCTGACGCAGCTTCTGCTGCTATCATCGGTTACAAAGTTGGGAGCAGGTTCGAATCAGTAAGATATAACATAAAACTTTGCGCATACACTTATTCTGGGAAAATTGGTTACGAATGAGGGGGAAGATTTATCCGCAGATTACACAGATTATTGTTTCAAATCTGTGTAATCTGCGGATAAATTCTCGTGTTTGGGCATAGAAACTAACTAAGCAAACAAGGAAACAACCCATTTTGATTCTCTCCCAGGGCAATCGCGAACTTAGCCGCTAGGCGTTTTAACCGGTGACTGACGATGCTATATAGGGCGACATAGCCAAGGGGCAAGTGTTGACGCCGGTTATCATTATCACTATCGGCGCCATCACGGATTGGACTCACCAGCTTACCCTCTTTGTCACGCTGCCAGGGTCTCTTCCTGGCCTGGCAAACAGACTCTGGCAGCGTGACAGTGGCAAACTTATTGTTTGACAAGCCCTACGCTGGTCAGATTGACGTTATCATCCTTGTTCATATCAACCGCGAGGACGGTCCCGTCACCAGCATCCACCGCAGTATCCTGACCATTGTTCAGCGTCACCGTGTAGACAAGAAAACCGCGCTCGACCTCAAGCACCGTCTTGCGGACGCCTATATTGCCGACGACTGCACGAACGGCTGCTTCAGCATCGGTGCGTGTTATTTTGGCTAACTTTTCCAGGTTTCGCTCGCCATTACGTAGGCGAATCGTACCGACGAAGGCGACGCCACCGTTTTCGCCACAGCCCCGGTCAAGCACACTTTGCGCGCGGTCATGGCTGATGCTCACCAATTGGGAAGTGATAGGCTCATCCACGCTGTCGGATCTGATAAGGCCAACACCGGGCGCATAAAACTTGTATTCCAACAGCTTTTTCAACGAGTTATAGTCCGCCGACATCATGGTCTTGGCGAAGACGGCGTAGGGGGTAGTGGCTGGCGCGGTCAAACTCATCACGGCTCCCATATCTTCGGCTTCCCCTTTCAGATACTCCTGACGGTAAATATCGCCAGGGCGTGAGTTGCCAGGCATGATCAAGCCGGGAACCGCGCCTTTTACACCTGCCAGCCAAGTGCCAGCCGTGCTGACCACCTGGCCGTTTTCATACTCGGCTGTATCCTCACCCAGATACCAGACATTGCCGCGGTCGTCCTGGGCATACCAATCAGTTGTGTCTTCCTTCACTTCGTTATTGAGGAGGACAGTGTCACGCACCTGTGTGGCATGGATGCCCTGAATTTCCTTGATCTGATTGGTGACAGTCACATTCACGGTCAGCAACTCCTCCCCTGCTTGTTCTGTGTAGTGGTAAACCGTGCCGGGAATCAGGGGGAAGTATGGGTTATCCACGCACTTGACAAACAGTTCTGGTCGTGCAGAAAGCGAGCTAATCAACGTGGCTGCGACAAAGTCCGTTCTGGTGATTGGCACAGTCGGCTTAAGCTGGGGAGCGCGTGCGGGTTGCGATTCCTGCGCCTGTACGCTTACGTCTTCGCTCCTGCGTTCGACTAGTGGGAGGTAGACTCGTGTATTACCCACGACGAGTGTGGGTGGCGACGCCTGAGCAAACACGATTGCACCGCCGCTACTGAGCAAGGTCAGCACGACCAACAGCAGGGACAGCAACGCCATACGATTAATCTTCATGTTAGTGTTCCTTTCATTAGAAGGTTGATTTGAAAGATGTCCCGAGCGCATCTTTCTATAGATAAGTATGCTGGAAAGGATTAAGAAAATGTTGCGGGAATGATGAGGAACTTCTTATTTTTTGCACGAACTGGGGTTTACCGGTGGTGTCTATCAATGGAGGGGCAGGAATGGAGGGCCTGCGGGTACTTGCTCTTGTTAGTAGCCGGTTTGAACCGTGCCCCCCATCGATAGACACCCCGTTTACCGGTTGGTAGGCTACAAGCTGGTTAGACCGGCGGCGTGGCTGGCAAATGGACGGTGAACGTGCTACCATAGCCAGGTGTGCTCGCGACTTCGATGGCGCCCTGGTGGGCCTGGATAATTTCGTAGGCGATAGCCAAACCCAATCCCGCCCCGCCTGAACTGCGTGCGCGATCCGCTTCCACCCGGTAAAAACGTTCAAACAGTAAAGACAAATGTTCAGGGGCAATACCGGTGCCGGTGTCGCTCACTGCGGTTACAAGCTTGCGCCCCTGGTGTTCTGTGTGGACGCACACCTGCCCTCCCACCGGGGTATGTTTGATCGCATTGTCGACTAAGTTGATAAATAGCCGAATCAGATGGTCAGGATCACCGTGTAAGGTTAGTTTTGGTGGAACTTGCTCAATGAGGGTAACGCCCTTTGCTTGCGCCAATGGCTGCATTTGGTCAACAATGGCGCCCAGCAAGCTGCTGAAATCTAGTTCTTCCAGAGGGAGCCGAAGCTGCCCCTGTTGCAACCGGGCCAGAAAAAGCAAGTCATAACTCAACCGAGCGAGCCGATCTACCTCGGTTTCCAGTCTTTTAAACGTATGTTCGTACTCAGTCGTCGTTCGCGGCTGGGTCAAAGTTACACCGATGAGTCCCTTGAGGACCGTTAGCGGCGTCCGCAACTCATGCGCGATATCGGCCGTGAAACGTTTTTCCCAGTTGAACGCTGCCTGCACTTTGTCGATCATCTGGTCAAATGTATTGGCCAACCAACTGATCTCGTTCGGCGGACCCTGCTGCGCGATCCGCTGGCTTAAGTCGCCCTCGGCAATTTGGTGCATTTTTTCCGCCATGCGCTGAAGAGGATTAAAAACTTGTCGATTGAGTAACAGCGCTAAACCAACCATCACCAACAATAAGGCCACAATGCCTGTCCCCAAAAGTGTCCAACGGATCGCAGCCAACTCTTGATCAATGCGGGCCACAGATAGTTTGACGTTGATGCTGCCAAGCTTGCGTTTGTGCACAATCAGTGGCGTGGTTATACTCAAAGAATGTTGGTCATCGGCAGGATAGAAACCCAGCGATAAGAGAAAAGGGGAAGGCTTCTCAGCGTCGTTCGCTGGCTCATGTTCGCTAGCAACAATCGGTCGCCCCTCGTGTAATGTGGCTAACAGGGCCGCATGTTCTTCTGGAGAAGTCGCCTCAATGTTATCAGGGACATTACTCGCCACAACAGCCGATTTGTCACCTTTCAAAAGAATGACATTAATTTCAAGATCTTTCTCTTCCCGGATCACAACGAAGCGATCAATATGGGCTTGCAAGCCGGCGACATCCCCAACTTCGGCGAGCGGCGCAATCTCTGCTTCTAAAGTATCAGAGAATAAGATGCCTTCCTGCTCCAATTCAAAGGTGGTGGCTGTTTCAAATTGTCGTAAGGTATACCACAAGGAAAGACTGGTGGCGACAACGATCAAGGCTACCACAAAGAGCAGAACGCGCAGACGAATGGAGTGAACAGGCGAAACTTTCAATTTGTACTCAGTTCCAGCTCGTTCAAAAATCTTCGACGCCTACTAGACCCAATTGATAACCCACGCAGCGTACGGTATGAATCAGCTTTTGTTCAAAGCTCTGGTCGAGTTTGCGCCGCAAATAGCCAATGTACACATCAATCGTGTTCGACTCATTGTAAAAATCGATATTCCAAACATGTTCCCCAATTTGGGTGCGCGTGAGAACTTGGTTTGGGTGACGCAGCAGGTACTCCAACAAACTAAACTCGCGCGCGCTGAGCAGCATGGGTTTTCCCGCACGGTGCACCTGCCTTGTCGCGGTATCCATTTCTAAGTCTCCCAGGCGTAGAACGGTTTGCGCTTGCAAAGGCGGCCGCCGCAAGAGCGCGCGCAGGCGGGCGAGTAGCTCTGGAAAAGCAAAGGGCTTCACCAAATAATCATCAGCCCCGACATCCAAGCCATGCACGCGATCTTCTACCGTGTCGCGTGCGGTGAGGCACAAAACAGGGATCATCACCTTGCGGTTGCGCAACTCCTGTAGAAAGACAAAACCATTGAGCCCAGGGAGCATAATATCCAACATAATCGCATCATATTCAACACTCAGCGCATAATCTAGGCCTAATTTGCCATCTTGGACTAAATCCACGGCATAACCAGCTTCCGTTAGCCCAGTCTGGATAAATTGAGCAATATTATCTTCATCTTCAACGAGGAGTATCCGCATAGTTTCACCTTTTATAGTTTGCCGAACATTAAGCTTACCATACAACTCTAAGAGAACGATGAGAAATTTCTTGCTCTTCGGGTCACCGTACGAAACGGAATATAAAGTGCGTTAAGACTGAAAAACTGTTTGAAGTGACCTAATTTTACTTTTTTTGACCGGTTGTAAATTATCATGAAAAGGTGAATAAATTTACAATAACAGGAGTACTCTATGCGCAATTCAGGCCGGCAACGAAACCGACGAGGCTTACTCTTCGTTATTCTACTCCTGGTAGGAATTTCCTGGCTGATCTACGACGATCTGATGCCGCCGCCGCTTGAAACAATGTTGGCTGACCGTATGCGCTGTGCTTATAACTATCGTGATGCCAAACTGGTCAAGCGGCAGTATGCCAACGGCATTGTTTACTATCAATGTGTGCAGCAGTAAATAAAGGTAAAGCTAGATTGGGGCGCATCAATGGCGCGGCAACCAATAAAATGTGCCCAAAATGACAAACGCTGTGGTCAAAGCACCCATAGCAAATCCAATCGCTAACATACTGCCCCCTGTAATTTACAATGATAAGCCGTTGGTCGGAAATAACGCTGGATAAATGGTTAGAAAAATAACGTCTATAATGCCACGCTCGACGCATTTTTCCATTACGACCTTATAGTAATCTAATTTGGGCTAGCAAGTTGTTGCGATTGCTTGACAATCTCGATTAGCCGAAATCGGAAGCTCGCTAATTGGTAAACAGACCTTATCTACCTGTCTTCCGCATTTCCGACATATTCAAATCTGGCGATTGGTTTGCCGTTTATGCTAATCGTTTCCACGAACATAGCTTTGGGTCGAATCCATAAATCAAAATTGCCATAGAGCGTTCGATATACCACAAACTCTTCTTCGGTTTCGCTATGTTTGGCGACACCAATCACTTCGTACTCTTTGCCTTTATAATGCCGGTAGCGTCCGGTGAGTAGCGTTTGCATAGGTTTATAGTCCATTGTAAAAATTAACCTGCTGAGTGAGCGTAGCGCATTAAGTCGCTTGCAATTTGCTGCAAAGCTGCCTACGTTATCTAATAGATGCAATCGATTGTGTTGCAAAATTGTAAAATACCTTACACCCAATTTTACATCAATTTTGAAATATGCTAGACTCTGCACAGAGTAAAATTTAAAGTGTAGCATGTAAGCGAAGTTTTGCCGTTTCTATATTTCCTTCTTGAAAGGAGGCGCGTCGATGACAGCCCAAGTGAATAATTTCAACAACCTAATTGTTTTAAAAACGCGCCTGCTGATCAACAGGTAACTGTTTCTATCTAATAAATTTATCGTAACGATTCAGGTCTAGCACTGCACAGGTAAACAGGAATGCAGGGTGTATTACCTGCTTCCCTGTTTACCTGTCTACACAAGGGCTGAACAGTTACAATTTATCTATGTTGATTAGCCGCGGGTGCGTTTGCTTCCCGTGGCTTTTTGTTGGGAAAAATTAACTGCATCAATCCTCTTTTTGCTGACTCTATATCAGTTGGCTAGAGGGTAAATGGTGCGTGTTGATATAACTTTTACAGCCACGGGTGATTGGTGCCCGTGGCTTTTGTTTTGCAGTCGCGGGTGAGATTGCTTTTGAAGATTGTCAAACACTCTGAATCTCATTGTTTCAAAGGAAAACCAACCGTGACGTTAGATCCATTTTATCATGATGAATACGACGAGTATATCGATCGTTTTCACCTGACTGTTGGCGAAGACGCAAGTCAACGCCGTAAGAGTAAGCCCAGCCATAAGACCCAGAAAGCCGACAACCAGATCATCGCGACCCTGGCCGATGAAACGAGCGGTCTGGAAGGCGGGTTCAAAATTAGTTACAAGCCGGCGCGCTTTGAAGAAGGATGGTTGCTCTCTTCCTTGCAACCCTTCTATGACCAAACCCTGATCAATGACGTATTGATGCGGGTCAAGGGCGGCAAGGAAGCCAACGTCTATCTCTGCCAGGCCGATCCGGCGACTGGGCTGGACTTGCTAGCGGCGAAAGTCTATCGGCCACGCAGTATGCGTAATTTACGTAATGATGCACTTTATCGCGAAGGCCGCGAATTGGCGGTCAGTGTCAGCGGCGTCAACCGACGTAAAGACGACCGCCTGCAACGGGCGTTAAAAAAGAAAAGTGCCTTTGGCGTGCAAATTGCCCACTCATCCTGGATTTTGCATGAATATGGCGCCTTAGATCAACTCTATCGCTTGGGCGCGGCTGTGCCGAAGCCATATGCGACGGGCGAGAATGCCATTATCCTTGGCTATGTGGGTGAAGCTGGCCGCGCAGCGCCTACTTTACACGAAGTTAGCCTGGACGAGCGCGAGATTCAGCCACTCTTCCGAGAGGTCATGCGTAATATCGAGTTGATGTTGCAGAACCGCATGATCCACGGTGATCTCTCGGCCTATAACATTCTCTACTGGCAGGGCAAGATCACCGTGATCGACTTTCCGCAGGTAGCGAACGCGCTTAACAATCGCAGCGCCTACTTTATTCTCCAACGCGACATCCAACGCGTTTGTGAATATTTTGCCCGGCAAGGGTTGGAACGCGACCCAGTTGAGCTTACCGATAAACTCTGGTGGCAATACGTGGGCCTCGATCCCATTCGCCAACCGCCAGAAGAAGATTTGCTTTAGGCCAATCCAAGCAATAAATAACGATCTAGGGATCGAGACCTGACAGGAGGAAAAGGCCCCACGACTCGACTGAGCTCGCCGAACGTCCTGTCAGGTCGGTCAATAGGCCAGCCCGCATCCTTACTTATTTGGAATGGCCTTAACAGTTACCTAATTGAAACGTGATGAGTAATGAGTAAATAACGCCCTTATTCACTCATTACTCATCATGCCTACCCCCTCCGGCAAAACTCCGCGTTACTTTACCTCATTTGTTTCGTCATCAATCAGTGAGCTACCCAAGCCTAAAGGCGTTGGGCTTCATACGGGCCGATCAGCTTACAAGCGCTAATCGTATCTCCCGTTGCGTGACTTTCTGCGGCTCCCGCAGTAGTTGAAGGCATTATCTTCGACCTTTTTCGTCGAATATTTTCGGGTGCCCACTGGGCGCAGAACAATTTCTCTGAGCAACCGACAATATTCAGTTTGGAAGGTGCGTTTTACGTTTTGTTGTTCGGAAATCTTGGTTATCGAAGACCAAACAACAGATATATTGTACCATAGATTGCAGGACAAAGATAATGACAATTCGCGCCCAGAGGGCTCCCGAGAGACCGCAAAATCACAGTGAAGGAAAGGGCAATCTAATCGGGCTAAAGCCTCGTCCACAGTAGCGGGTGCCCACTGGGCGCGAACAACCTAGCCCGACTCGACTGAGCGTTCGACTGAGCGCTCACGCCGAAGTCTCGCCGAACGTCCTTATATCCCAAACCTAAAGAGATTGGGTCTTACGGGGCATTCCAATAATAGTTACATGATATCGTAGCACGGTTTCCGTGCCACTAGTTTGATAATTAGGATCTTTACATGGCTGACAAATTTAAATTAGATCTAGGTAAACTGGCGCAGGGCAATGGTGAAGCGGCCAATCGCGCTGACCAGGAACAGGTAACAACGGAACATCATTTGACTGTGACGGCAGGTGGCCGCAACGACGGAGCGTTGCGCAACCCCGAAGTGGCCTGGATGGTTGCTACGCGTGGCTTACAGGCAAACCTGATTCATTCGTTGCAAGATTATCGGACCACTTGGCGTGACAAGAAAGCAATTGCCGTGGAGCGCCAACGTTTGATCGAAGAAGTGACCGTACAGTATGTCGATTATTTGCGCGAAGAAGCGAAATTGGCCTCAGCCGCCGCTTTGAAGGCGCGCGATGCCATTTTGCGTCAAGAACTCACTAAATTAAGAGCGAATCTCTTCACGCAATTAGCGGATATCACCGGCCATGCCGTGGTAGAAATCGAAAGTATCTTTCAGGAACACGCTGCAAAAATTAATTCACCAGTCTTGCAAGAGGCATATGCCAGGTTTATCATGACGAAGATTCTTGATTTACTGGAACAATCGCAATAACTGAGGTCTGAACCGCGTTGTTTATTCAATAACCTTAGCCTAATCGTATGATCTGGAAACAACCTGAAGCATTGCTGAATGCAGCCATCGCTTATGTACAGCAACATCCCCAAACGGTCGTCTGGATTTGGGTAATCCTCGTGATCCTGTTGGCCGCACGTTACTTTGTGCAAAATATCCTTCCCGATCAGGTTTACCGGCAATTTCGTAAAGCGGGCATTCGTCCTTCTGAACAACAAGAAAGTGCCTTGCGCGACGATTTTGCCAAGATTGCGGCAGAAAATGCCCGTAAGGAATTACAAGAATATCTCAAGCATCAAGCGGCGGTTCAACGCGATAAGGAACAATTAGCGCGTGTCACAGAAATAGCTAACGCCCATGTGGCCGTGATCCGCGAAGTAGGCATTACCTTACAGGCGCTTGAGCTAGAATATATGAAATATCGCAAGTCGCTGGCCAGCGAGCAAGCCAAAGAAGCGTTGCGGGTCGTTGTGGAAAAAGCCGTTGCGCAAATTACCGAAATGGCGGCTGCGCCAACCACCACGCTCCCGCAGTTTGTCATTGATCCCACAAAATTGAATGGCAACCACGCGCCTGCACTCAATGGTGAAGTGGTGCGGACGTAAAGCATTTTATACTCAGCACGGGCATAGCGTTGGATAGGTAGACACGTAAACAGGGATACAGAGCGTACTACATGTTCTCGTCCAAAATCGCTTTTGCCACCGGCAGCACCAGTTTAACCCATTGTTTGTACATTTTGCCGGAAGGATGCAGCCCGTCATCTGCAATTAAACTGACATCGTTGGCCTCCTGTCGTGAGCCGGGCGTGATGTCAATATAGCGGACACCAGCCTGTGTCGTTTCCGCTTGGTTGATATTGTTGAAAAGATCAATGGCCGCGGCAATTTCCTGGCGATTGCGGTTTTTCGTAAAAGGGGTGACCCCCCAATCTGGAATGGAAACCACGATCACACGGTTCGCCTTACCGCCGGCCAGTTTAATCGCAGCTTGTAATAAGGCGCCAAACTGCGTGCGGTATTCGCCACTGCTGCGCCCTTGAAATTGATTGTTGACGCCGATCAACAGCGATACCAGATCGAACGGGCCTTGCGGTTTCTGGTCGGCAATCGCGTAGATGAGATCGTCCGTCGTCCAGCCGGTGTGCGCAATAATATGCGGTGGCTCGATGGCGATGCCCGCCGCTTGCAATTGCGTGGCAAGTTGCACCGGCCACCGCTCCGCTTCTGGTACACTTTGGCCAATCGTATACGAGTCACCTAAAGCCAGATAACGCATAGGTTTTGTTTCCTTACCTTTGTTCCTCACCATATCCGACGGCAGCACATAGCCAGTTGCCATATAACAAATCATGAGTAATAGCATGCTAAGCCATTTCGTCATGTGTCACTCTTTCGCTTATCGTGATCGTGGTTGGTCTTGGCCGCGTAAATAACTACTGCCATGCTAGGCTTGACGGCGGCTAGCCTCGATTGGTTTCATTGGCATAATGGCTGTGACGCAATTGTTCAGTTGCCGGCCAGTCAATGGCATAGTGCGTTGGCAAGCGTACCAAACGTTCGCTGCCGCCTTGATAATGCACCACCACCCCATACTCGCGTGCAGCCGCTTCCAGCGAAACATAACCATCAATTACGTCGTCGAGTACGCGTGCTGGCGCGCGTGTGAAAGAGTCGCCATACCCACCGCCGCCGGGTGGATTGAGATGCACATGCGCCTCTGGTGCAAACCAGATTACGGTCTTTGGCGGCAAAGGTTGGCGGTCATCCTGCCTAAATTCGCCCAACGCGCCCGGCTGTCCCCCTTCAAGCCCTTGCGCGTTAAATAACGTGCGGTCGATCATCGCTGAGACGCTCCACGGCCCTTGCCCTCGATAACTGATCTCAGTGGCCTGGCCCAAACCACCGCGCTGCTGGCCCGCCCCGCCCGAATCCGTGCGCAGTTGGCGGCGGTGTTGGATCACGGGCGCCAAGCTCTCTAGCACTTCCGCTGGCACACCGGCCACACCGCTGGGGAAACCGGTGGTATTTAAGCCATCTTTGGTCGCGCGCGCACCCGTGCCACCCACTTGAAACAAGGTTGTTTGCGCCGCTTCGCCAGTTGCGCGCCACGTCCCGCGCCAGACACTCAGCCAAATTGGGTCAGCGCTGCCCGCCATCAAGCGACCGGGCAAAGCGGATGCCAATGCCCCAAAAATTGCACTGGGCAAAAAGTGACCAACCAGATGGCGCGAGGCCACGGCTGCCGGTTCCACACAATTTAAGATCGAGCCACGCGGCGCACTGACATGCACGGGCCGGAACGCGCCTTCGTTGTGCGGCACTTCCGGGCTGATGGCGGCCTTCATCGCAAACGAGGCATAGCCATGCGTGTAATTAAAGACAACGTTGATACCGCGCCGGCTTTGCGGCGATGAACCAGCGAAATCAATGTAAATGTCTTCTTCTTCAATCGTTACCGCCACCTGCAGGCGCAGCGGTTCCTCGAAACCGTCGCTCCACACCACATGTTCGTAACGGCCTTTGGGCAATGGCCGGATCGCGTCGCGCATGGCCCGCTCCGAGCGTTCAATGATCTCGTCGGCCAGCGGATCAATGCTTTCCAGCCCAAATTCGTCCATCATCTGGAGCAGGCTGCGTGCGCCCACCGCGTTGCAGGAGGTTTGCGCATAGAGGTCGCCTACAGTTTCGTCTGGTGTGCGCACGTTGGCGCGGATGATCTTGAGCAATTCGTGATTCGGCTCACCGCGGTCAAACAGCTTCATAATCGGCACGCGTAAGCCTTCTTCGTACACTTCACGCGCTTCCGCCGAAAGGATGTGCCCGCCCACATCGGCGGCGTGACAACAATTGGCAAAATAGCCGACAATCGTCTCACCCCGGAAAACCGGCGTCAGTACCGTAAAATCGTTGATCTGGCCCGCCGTCAGCCAGGGATCGTTGGTGATCAACACATCACCGGGACGCAGGGTGGCCGGTGGATAGGCCGCCAATAGATGTTTCGCCCCCGTTGCCATTGGGTTGATATGGCCGGGTGTACCAGTCAGCGATTGGGCAATCATCTGCCCACGCGTATCAAAGACGCCACAGGCCAGGTCTTGTGACTCGCGCACGATGCTGCTGAAGGCCGTGCGCATCAGGGCCACCTGTTGCTCGTTCGCTACCGAGAGCAGGCGGTTCCAGAGCACTTCGAGGATGATTGGGTCAAACATCAGGATTTGGGTTCCTTTTCTGGTGAATGTATGCTAAACTTTCATCAACGGAAACGGGCGAGATTCCCCTTGCTTTAGCTATGGGGAGGGTGCCGACCAGGGTCGGACGCCCGCCCGTCCTACGGGACGGGAAGATTGTCGATTCATGACTTGTCATATTTTCAAATCTTTGACGATTGTGCTACAATTACACCTATGAAACTCATTGCGCAAGTCAAGCTGAAACCAACCAAAGAACAAGTGAAACTGCTGTTGCAGACCATGCGGCGCTTTAATGAAGCTTGCGATTTTATCAGTGAACAGGCTTGGCAAGCCCAACAATTTCGCCGTGTAGACTTGCAAAAACTCACCTACTACGCCGTGAAAACCCAGTTTGGCTTGGGTGCTCAGTCAACAATTCATGCGGTCTACAAGGTTGCAGACGCCTATAAGCTTGACAAGAAGGTCAAGCGAACATTTAGACCACTCGGTTCGATCTCCTACGATGAACGCATATTGGCTTGGCGTTTGTTCGATAACACCGTGAACATATGGACATTGGACGGTCGCCAGCGCATTGCTTTCGTCTGCGGTGATCGCCCGCGCGATATGCTTAAGGCATTGGACGGCCAAGCCGACTTGCTCTATCGCAACGGTGAATTCTATTTGCATCAGGTTGGCAACGCCGACGATCAGGCTGGAACCGATCCCGATGGTTTCCTCGGTGTTGACTTCGGCGTTGCCAACATTGCGGTTGATCGTGACGGTGTGATTCACCAGGGCAAGACCGTTAAGTCTGTGCGCTATCGTCACCGGCAATTGCGGCGCAAGTTGCAGGCCAAAGGCACACATAGCACACGCCGTCGCCTGAAAAAGCTTTCCGGCAAAGAACGCCGGTTCGCTACCTGGACTAACCACAATCTCAGTAAGACCATCGTTGCCACGGCTAAAGGCACCGGTCGCGGGATCGCCATTGAAGAACTTGGCGGTATCCGCGACCGGGTAACAGTTAGAAAGTCGCAGCGGGCAGCGCTGCACAGTTGGTCTTTCTTCCAACTGCGCACCTTCATCGAATACAAGGCCAAGTTGGCTGGTGTCGTTGTGGCCGCGGTTGACCCGCGTAACACCTCGCGCACTTGCCCGGCTTGTGGTCACGTCGATAAAGCGAATCGGAAAACCCAATCTAAGTTCCTCTGTGTATCGTGCGGTTTTGCTGGACTGGCCGATCACATCGCTGCGGGTAACATAGCTCGCAGGGCGTCCGTAACTACGCCATACATCCCGACTATTGATGTTGATTTTTATCAGTAGCGTCAGGGATAAAGCCCCTGCCTTCAGGCAGGGGGATATGTTACTCCTTGTCGTGGCCCGAAAGGAAAATTGGTAAAGTTTTATCAAGGCATGTAGGAAAGGAGCGTACGATGGTGATCGAAACATTGGCAGATCATACAAAAATTCGTTCAACAACTATTCGCGATCTGCTTATCCAACTTCAACAACATGATACACCGTTGCGCATTGAGAACGACGCTGAGACTTACTACGTTTTGCGCGTTGATCACCTTAAGGCGCTTTTAGAGATGTTGCCGCCGGACTTAGACAACAATCGTGAATTCACACTCCAAGACTTTGGACTCAACGCCGCAGATCTGAAGGCATACCAACAACGGCGCGATGCCAGACGTAAACGACTCGACATCAGTCAACAAAATCGCTTGGAAGATACGTTACTGTCCAGATTGGAACAGGCGAATCAATCCTCTACGCCAACTTCAGCCGCGACGCAAGAAGAAACGTTGCGTGAACTGGAAGCCAAAATGTTGTATAATCTCCAGGCTGCACTATCGCTTTCACCTACCGCATGACAACTTCAGCACAGAAATTGCGCGAATTGGTTGAAGCACGCGCTGACGGTCGTTGTGAATATTGCCGACGCTATCAAGAGTTAATCGGCGAAACATTTTTCGAAGTGGATCATATTATACCCCGTGCGCGTGGCGGTTTAACTATTCCTGCCAATCTTGCCTTTGCTTGCCGGCGTTGTAACTTGTTTAAAAGCGATGTGCTGGTGGCGATCGATTCACGGACGAAACGCGTTGTTCCAATTTTTCATCCACGCCGTGATCGTTGGCATAACCACTTCAAGCGTAGCCGCGATCTGCTGCGCATCTATGGCTATACGGCTATAGGACGTGCTACCATTGCCTTGCTGCTACCTTTCGCGTACCCGAAAGTACGCAATTGTACTCGCTTCAACTAGGGTTGCGACTAGGGTTGCCCCACCTTGAATGTTCGGAATCCAAGAACGCCGTCTTACATCCTATCCACGAGCGATTATGCCTGATATAGCCATTTCCAGGCAGATTAGCTTTTCAGCGCAAGCTAATCGAAGCGCTTCTTGTTCAATATTCTTCGCGGCGTTCCAATCACGGTCGTGAATTGTGCCGCAACCCTGACAAGGCCAAGTACGATCCGACAAGGTTAATTCTTTGTTGATATAGCCACAGTCGTT
>JBBREZ010000004.1:0-44225 GCA_038225095.1 Caldilineales bacterium | reverse complement strand
CGCGCTTGCAGTAGCTCGGATGGCGGGCTCTCCCATTGCTGGCGATCGTATTCGCCAACAGGGGCTGATGGATCCAAGCGCATTACACAAAACTATTGAAGCGCTACTCAAAGATAAAGATGATCAGCGCGTCGTACTTCTGGTTGATCAATTTGAAGAGATCTTTACCCAGATTTCTCAAGAAGAAGAGCGCTTGGCTTTTCTGAACTTGCTTACCTATGCCGCAACAATCAAAACTGGACAAATGATTATTTTAGTTACGTTGCGTTCCGATTTTTTATCCAACTGCGCTGCCTATCCTCAACTCAGAGCACTACTCAACCAGCAGCTTCTATTGGTGGGCGCGATGGAGCCTGACGAACTGGCGAGCGCGATTTCCCTACCTGCCTTGCAGGTCGGTATACCCATTGATCCGAACTTGGTCGCCTATATTGTCAATGAGATGAAGGGTGAACCAGGCGCCTTGCCGCTCATGCAGTTTGCCTTGAAAGATTTGTTTGACGCTCAGCAAGCAAAGGGTGGTATGATTTCTCTGACCCTCGCTGATTACTTGGCGCGCGGTGGTATTCGAACAGCGCTCGAACGCCATGCTAATACAGTTCTGTCCTATTTGAACGAACAAGAGCAGCAATTGGCGCGTGTCGTCTTTAGCGGTTTAATACAGGTTGGACGCGGAACAGTAGATACACGCCGTATAGCGACGTTTGATGAACTGGTGCCAGCTGTCATAGATCCAATGATTGTGCAGGCAGTGATCCGCAAGCTGACAGATGCGCGATTGGTTACAATCGATGAGCTTGATAATAAAGATACAGTGACGATCTCATACGAACGATTGATTGAAGCTTGGCCGTGGCTGCAACGTTTAGTGAACGAGAACCGCGAGGCGATTGCCTTGCAAAATCAGCTTGCTGAGGATGCAAGCTTATGGGAAGCATTCTCACGTGACGAGAGCTATCTATATATTGGGGCGCGGTTAGAGATGGTACGGGAGCAGTTACTAACAAAAAATTTGACCCTGACTTCAATGGCTCAGTCCTTTGTGGAAGCCGGAATTCATACACAGGAACAAAGTCGCAGACGTGAATTAGAGCAAGCGATCAAGTTAGTTGAAGCACAACGACACATTCGTTTGCTACTAGCAGGGATATTTGTCTTACTTATTATTACAGTGATATTGGCTGTTTTCGCCTTCAAGTCGTAGTAAATCGCCGAATTTGGATGGTAGGAATCGCTCATCATGTCGACGAACTTTTCACCCAAGCCATCACTCTCCACCGCGGCGCTCCGCTACACCGTGCCCGTGTTGGCAGCGCGGGCCAATGCCGCTGCCCTCGCCTGCAAGGTGGACGACGCCATCGCGCTCTATCGCCAGGTGCGCACACTCGACCCGAAGTTTTTTCCTGGCGATCCGCAGACCATTGTGCCGGTGGTGGCGAAGCAGAATGGGTGCAAGTAGGGTCTTGGATGCCCCCCAATGTCTGGTGAACGCATAGATTGACTGACCTTGTCAACGGGCAACCGTCCCGCTATAATGCGCATTGATTAAGGCCATTTCAATGAAATAAGTATCCAGTGTTTGCCGAACAAAATCAGGCGTAGGTGCGTGCTTTTAGCCGCACAATTGGGGTATACGCAGAACGTGCGGCTAAAAGCACGCACCTACTGGATCCTTTATTCTTTGATTGCGCCTAAATCTGATCTGCTTTGTGAAAGGGTATGTGATGACCACCAATTGTTCCGACGTTCATCTTGTCTATCTCAATGGTGACTTCGTCCCCGCCGACGAGGCCAAAATTTCGATTTTCGATGCGGCGGTCATGCTGGGTGACATGGTGACCGAATCGACGCGCACGTTTGCGCACCGGCCGTTTAAGCTTGACCAGCATATTGACCGGCTTTATAAGTCACTCAAAGTGACGCGGATCAATCCAGGCATGACGGCGACGGAGATGAAAGAGCTTTCGCTGCGCGTGCTCGAAATGAATCTGCCCAAGGTGGCACCGGCGATGGATGTCTGGCTGGTGCATAACATCTCGCGCGGCCAATCCTTCTCGGGCTCGGACCCCACGATTCAGCGTTCGCGCGCCACGATTATTATTCATACCGCGCCAATGGTGCTGGTCGATTGGGCGCGCTTTTATACGGAAGGTTGCCACGCGGTGACGCCGCCCAGCCGCGCCGTTCCACCCGAAGCCCTCGATGCGCGCATCAAAAATCGCAGCCGCATGGCCTATACGTTGGCGGAGATCGAGGTAAAGTTGGTCGATCCGCAGGCGCAGGGCATTCTGCTCGACATTCACGGCAATGTGGCGGAAAACAAGGGCGGCAACTTTTTCATCTACAGCGAAGGCGTGCTGAAAACCCCACAGGCGCGCAGTGCACTGGCCGGGGTGAGCCGGACGACGGTGCTCGAATTGGCGACCAAACTGGGCATTCCGATCCAGGTGGTCGATTTCCAACCGTATGATATTTATACCGCCGACGAAGCTTTCTTCACGAGCACGCCCTACTGCATCATGCCGGCGACGCGCTTCAACGGGCTGCCCGTGGGTGATGGTCAGGTGGGGCCGATCACCCAACAATTATTGCAAGCGTGGAGCGAACTGGTGGGCATCGATATTGTGGCCCAGGCACAAAATCAGTTGAAAAGCTGGTAAAATTCATCAGGCAATCTGGATCGGAAATGGCGGAGCGAAACTTGTCCTCGCCCCGCCATTTCTCTACGTCGTTGGCTAACTTGCAACAAAAACGTGCTACACTCGTTGGCTAAAAATGACTTGCGCTTTCCAGCCCCTATAGTATAATAACTGTAATGAAATCCAGCGGTACAGCTTTTCCCTTCGTGCTCCACTTGGTTTTGTTATCCCAAATTAATTGCTTGATGTCACTTCTATTATCCTACGGGGTGTGTTGACCACGCGCAGGAAGAACATCGATGAATTCCCAAGTTGTTTCAAGCAAGAAACCACAGATCAGATCGGGTCGCTCGCCTTTGTTACGGCGCGAAGCGATCGAGGGGTTTCTGTGTATTGCCCCTTGGTTGCTCGGTTTTATCCTGTTCACCGCAGGGCCGATGATCGCCTCGGTTTGGCTGTCCACGACAAACTACGAAATTTTGCGCCCGATCAACTTCACTGGCCTGGCTAATTTTACGAAGGCAGCGCACGACCCGTTGTTTATTAAGAGTTTATGGAACACAGCTGTTTACACGGTGCTCTATGTACCGCTGCATTTGTTCACCGCGCTATTGATGGCCATGCTTTTGAATGTTAAGGCGCGCGGCGTTGGCATTTACCGGGTGATCTATTATATTCCCTCGATTATGCCGGCGGTCGCCAACGCATTCTTGTGGATGTGGATCTTTAATCCTAACTATGGCCTGGCGAACGCGCTGTTACACATTTTTGGCTTGCCGCCCCAGAAATGGATCTTCGATGAGGCGCTCGCCAAGCCCAGTTTTGTGATCATCGGTCTATGGGGTTTGGGTAGAGCTATGCTGGTTTTTCTGGCTGGCTTGCAAGGGATCGACCGACTGCTGTACGAAGCAGCTGATATTGATGGCGCCAGCAGTTGGACAAAGTTTTGGCACATCACGCTGCCGATGCTGACACCGGTGATCTTCTTTAACCTCACAATTGGGATCATTGACGCTTTTCAAGTGTTTACCACGGCCTACATTGCCACGAAGGGCGGACCCAACAATGCCACCCTCTTTTATGTGCTCTACATTTATCGCCAAGGCTGGGAATTCGCCAAAATGGGCTATGCTTCTGCGCTTGCCTGGGTGCTGTTTATCGTTGTGTTGCTGGTGACACTTGGCCAGTTCAAGTTGGCTGGACGTTGGGTCTATTACGAAACAGGAAAAGCCGAATGAATAAGGCGGAACGAATTAATGCAGCCAGCGTAACAATATCTGACCACAGTACGCCGCGCCGGACGGGCCAGGCGCATTATCAGCAGTTGCTTTACGCCGTGGGCATCCAGATCATCCTGTTAACGTTAAGCGTGGTCATGTTGCTGCCTTTCTTCTGGCTGCTCAGTACTTCGCTCAAAATCCGCGGCACCGAATTCGCCTTTCCACCCGTATGGATTCCACGGCCGGCCATCTGGTCGAATTATGCTACGGCGATCTTTGCTTCGGGGTTACCTTTCCCACGTTTTCTGCTGAACACGGCCATCATCACTTTTGCCAACATCATCGGTGTGCTCTTTTCTGCGGCTTTGGCAGGCTTTGGCTTTGCTCGGATGCGCTTCCCAGGGCGCGATAAACTCTTCGTTTTGGTGCTGTCAACGCTGATGTTGCCCGAGATCGTGACGCAAATTCCTTCGTATTTACTCTTTCGTAGCCTGGGTTGGATCGATACCTTTTTGCCGCTGATCGTGCCCACCTATCTGGGCAGAAGCGCGTTTAGTATTTTTCTCTTCCGCCAGTTTTTCATGACCATTCCTTTTGAGCTAGATGAAGCGGCGCGCATTGATGGCGCTAGCACATGGCAGATCTATGTACGCCTGATGCTGCCGCTGTCTAAAGTAGCGCTGATCACCGTGGCAATCTTCACCTTCTTGGACAACTGGAATGCTTTTATCGAGCCGCTGATCTACTTAAATTCCATCCAGAAGATGACGATCGGCGTGGGTCTACTTGCTTTCCAGGGGTTGCGCGGCACCGAGTGGAATTTGATGATGGCGGCCGCAGCCGTGATGGTTGTCCCGGTGCTGATCATATTTTTTGCGGCCCAACGCTTCTTTATCGAAGGGATCGTCACCAGTGGTTTTGGCGGACGTTAACATCCTGTAGCAAGCTTTACAAAACTCTGCTACGTTTACCGGCTTATCTGCTCGTTTACACGTCATCATGAATAGGAGATCACTTATGTCTAGTAAACTTATGTCCCGAAGACAATTTCTTACCGCAAGTAGCGCGGTCGTTGGTGTGAGTCTGCTTGCCGCCTGTGCGCCTGTAGCGACACAAGGCAATAATCAGCAAGCCGGTGGGGCGACCCAAGCGGGCAAGACCCTCATCTTTGCTTCGCAATACTCCGGCCCGCCCTTGAACGCAGGGGATGATGAAATTATCAAACAGTTCCAGGCAGCGAATCCAACGATTACGGTGAATAAGACCGTCTGGCCGGGCCAGGATTTCCATGACAAACTCCGGCTCTTAGCGACGGCCGGTGATTTGCCCGATGTCTTCAATATGGAAACCAAGCAGTTGCCCGACATGATTTCCCGCAACATGATCCTGGACATCACGGAACTGTTTAGCGGCGATGGGAAGCTGACCAAGAACGATTACTTCGCCAGCGAATGGGATAAGCAATGGTTCAAAGGCAAGATGTACTTGCTCTCGCTGGACACGCAAGATGTGATTCTGTTTTATAACAAAGACCTCTTCGACAAGAAAGGGGTTGCCTACCCGCCCAAGAAATGGGACGATCCCACCTGGACCTACGACAAATTGGTGGAGATCGGTCAGAAGCTGACCGAAGGCGAAGGCGCGGCCAAAATCTTCGCTTATGAGACGTCGCGCTGGTGGGTTTACACCTATCCCATCATCTGGTCGTACGGCGGCATGATCACAAACGAAGATCGCACCGAATCCAGAATGACCCTGGAAGAGACCATCACTGCCTTCCAGTATCGCGCCGATTTAATCAACAAATATAAAATTGCCCCCTCGCCTGCCGAGGAAACCGAAGGTGTAGATACCCTGTTCGGCGGTGGTCACCTGGCTATGCGTGCGATCTGGAACCCGTGGATGTGGTCGCTCAAAGATGTGCCGAATTTGAACTTTGACATTGCTGCGATGCCAAGTGGGCCCAAAGGTGCCTTTACGCGCGGCCCGCAGGACGGTTTTGCCGTCAGCGGGCAGACCAAGAATCCGAATGAAGCCTTCAAGTTTGCCATGGTTGGCGCCGGCCCTACCGGTCAAGAATTGATGTGTAGCAAGCTGGGGCTCGGCACGCCGACCTTAAAGAAAGTGGCGCAGTTGGACAGCTTCATCCATCCACAGGTGAAGGGCTTAGAGCACATTGATCAGAGCCTGGTGCTCGATATCTTCAATAACGGACACAGTAAGCACCAAGATGTGACGACCAAGTGGCCGGAGATGGACAAATTGATCAGTGCCGAGTCAGACTCACTGCTCGACGGCAAAGTGACGGCCGAGGAATTCTGTAAGAAGCTTGACCCTCAGATCACAGAATTGTTGGCGTCCATTCCCGCCGAGCAGCGCGGTTGGATCGGTGACTAACGCTGGTGAAAGATGGACTAAGCGACGCTTAACGATAGGCGCATAACACACAGGGGGCCAGGATGAATGTCATCCTGGCCCTTGTTGCTTCCATCAGTCAAGCTTGCCCTTTACAGGGTGGGAAAGGGATTCCGTTCTTTAAAGTTAAGCTGATGCCAGTACGGATAGAGCGGCGTGACGGCGCTGGCCGCATCAAGTTTGGCTACTTGCTCAGTGGTCAGGTTCCAACCCACGGTGCCAAAATTTTCAAGCAATTGGGCTTCGTTTCTGGCTCCAAAGACGAGCGTTGCCACGGTCGGGCGCTGGAGCAGCCAGTTGAGCGCAATTTGCGAGAGGGTTTTGCCAGTTTCAGCCGCGATTGCATCCATCGCGTCAACCGTTCGGTATAACGTTTCGCTGTCACTCGATTGGCTTGTCTCAGACGTAAATTTTACGCGACTATCTTCTGGCGCAGGCTGGTTGCGCCGCACTTTGCCGGTTAGTCGCCCTTGCGCCAGCGGACTCCAAACGACCGTGCCCACTTTTTGGTCAATCGCCAACGGCATCAGTTCCCATTCATATTCACGTCCCACCAGCGAATAATAGGCTTGATGGGCAACATAGCGCGCCAGACCACATTTCTCCGAAAGCGCCAGCGCCTTCATCAGATGCCAGCCGGAAAAGTTGGAACAGCCAATGTAGCGCACCTTGCCGCTGCGCACGAGGTCGTCAAGCGCACGCAAGCTTTCTTCCACGGGCGTGACGGCGTCGAAGCCGTGCAGGGTGTAAAGGTCGATGTAGTCAGTGCCCAGGCGGCGGAGACTGGCCTCGCAGGCGCGCAGCAAATGGTGGCGCGAGGAACCAAGCCCGTTAGGACCCGCTTCGCTACGAAAGGTGGCTTTGGTCGAGATCAAAACTTCGTCACGCCGCTTGCCAATCGCCTTGCCCAGCACTTCCTCAGATCTTCCACTCGAATAAACATCCGCGGTATCAAAAAGATTGACGCCCGCCTCCAGGGCCATGTCAACGAGGCGGGTGGCCTCGTCCACTTGGGTATTGCCCCAGGCGCGTTCGTTATCGCCGCCAGCAAAGGTTGCCGTGCCAAAAGCGAGCACTGGCACTTTTAATCCCGAACCACCGAGTTGTCTGTATTCCATTATGATGTCTCCGACGTCACTGTTGAGTCTTTTAAAAAATCCGTCGATTAAGTTTGCTCATAGAGGTGGTCACCCCTTGATGCTGTCAAAGCCAACAACTCCGTATTAAAGCTAGAGAACTCAATGAGCTTTCATCGCTCGGTAGGGTCGAGCATAAGCAATCTGTAAGTCGAGCTCAGCGTAGGTGACTGAGCACAATTAGAACCAAGGCGATGGCGCAGAGCCACCGCAGCTCCGGCAGTAGGGCTTTATACAGCGTGCTCACCGAACGGTAAGCTGTGAGTGGTGCGGACTCAAATCTGGGGTGTTGAACAAACCAACGTTGCGATGAGATAGGCCAAAATAAAGGAATTCCAAAGCCCGCACTTGCCACTCTAGGGCCAGTAGTCACGACATCGAGCAGCGGATGCGACAGCAAGGCCACCCCCCAAGCTAAGCCATACCCGAGCGGAACGGCCACAGAAATAAGCCGACCTAGAGCCATTGCCAGCAGGATCACAATGGAGAGCGTAAGGAGCGAATGCGTCGCTTGGCGATGAACTTTCGCTAATGCTACGCCGACGCCGAGACCGAGCATATCAAGGTCTGGCAAGCAACTCACAATCGCTGCCCCAATCCAGAGGGTCGGCGCAGTGGGCGTTGCGGTGAGCCGGGCAATCGTTGCCGCTAAACCGATGCCGAGCAGAGCGTGACCTATAGGAGAGGCCATAGTGGACCTAGACGTATATTCAATTGCATGTTGCGTTCACTGCTTTCGCACTAAATAGCACTTGAAATTGTGGGCAAAGACGCTTATTGATTGGGCCGCTCACGCCGTTGTTTCTGCCCGATTGCTCGGCATCAGGTCATCCCCAGCCATTGCCCGTTGGGCAAATTAAGGGATCCAATAGATTATAGTGGGACAAAGGTCAGTGTTCCTAGCACTGGTCTTTGTCGTTTCATCATTATTCTTTGGTTTTACCCCTTGAATAACTAGCCCTGTCCTTTTATATCATAAAGCACGCTTTGGCGTAAAACTTTACACCAGCAAAAACTGGGTTCAAGCATCAGCTTGATCTTGAATGCCATACAAAAGGAGTTAATCTAAAGCAGCACCCAGTAAAGATAATAACAGGAATGTTCATAATTGTAAGAGAATTGTAACATTATCTTCAAAGAAAGAATACGATAATTTAGTCTAGTCGGGTGTAAATGCAACTGATAGAGAACGCGAATAGAAGTCGCACAATCGTAGGGCCAGGCTAGTTCGGAGAGTGGATTGTACTTTGTTGTGGCGTTGCTTTAACGCGATTCTTTTTTGACAGAAGGTTCAATCAACAAAATTCCCTACATCATCTTTTCCTGTAACAGTTTGTCTTTCTAAAGCACATGGCCGAGTTGGCCAGGAGCCCACTATAGATCTATAAGATTCAGAGCGAGCCATGAAGCTGAAAAAAATTAATAGCCTGCAGATCTATCGTGGGATTGCCGCCGTTTTAGTCGTCCTCTTCCATGCGACCACTTATAGTCAAGAAAAACTCAGTCGTCCTTTTCTTAATAATATTTTTTTGTTCGGTTATACAGGGGTTGATTTCTTTTTTGTCCTGAGTGGGTTCATCATTTTTTATGCCCATGCCCAAGATATCCGCACGCATCAACCTGTGACGCCCTATTTAGCCAAGCGCCTCATTCGGATCTATCCAATTTACTGGTTTGTCACCCTAACCAAGTTAGTCATTTTGCTTTGCGTCCCTACGTTAGCCAAGAGCTACGAAAAGCAAATCAGCACGATAGTGGCCTCTGTACTGCTGATTCCTCAAGCCAACCTGCCGATCATCGGTGCCGCTTGGACGCTCAGTTATGAGCTGTTCTTCTATCTATTATTTGGTCTAGCAATATGGCTGGGCGGACGTTGGGGATTTTATCTATTGGGGGCTTGGAGTTTAGCCTTATTATGTTTTGCTGTGGGTGAAGTGATGGGGATACGCAGTCTGCCTGAGCATTATTTGGTGCAGTTCCTCCTTAACGAGCGCAACTTGGAGTTTATCTTGGGATGCTTCAGTGCCTATCTCGTTATGCGCAGCCGAGTCGCCTATCCACGCTTAATGGCACTTAGCGGGGGTATTTTGTTTCTGGCTGCGGGTTTGTATGTCTCATACGGTGGTCAGGTACCCTCGTATACCGTTTTTTTTGGGATACCTTCACTGCTTCTGATTACGGGCAGCGCTTCGCTTGAACTACAAAGCCAGGTAAAGCTTGCTAAACCCTTGATTTTCCTGGGCGACGCATCGTATTCCATCTACTTGACGCAAGGGATGGTTATCAATGTGTTGTCCCTGCTGCTGTTTCGGCTCAACTGGCTAACCCAGCTTAATCTCTCGCTCAGCGTAGCCATCATTGCCTGTTTAACCATTCTGGGCGGCAGCGCTGTCTATCAATTGGTGGAACGGCCTTTGCTCTCACTTATACGCACCAGAAGGCTTGCCCAAGTGCCTTGAGGAATAAATTCATAGGCGATACGCCAATACCTTGAATCTGGCTGATACCCGCTCGTACGTTCACCCAAAGCATCGGTCAATTTCCTTATAGACAACGCAAATAAAAGATGAACTATTGTAGAAGTTTTGACAGCAGCACCTGCAAAAGTATTGTTCCTTGTTTATTTGCGTTGTCTATTAGGAATGCTGATCAAATAAGTTGTCCATTGCGGAGATTAAAGCGTAGAGATGGGCGATGACAGGGCAACCATCGCCCATCTCTACGCGCCAAGTGATTGAATCGCTACGCCTAAGTTGCCTCTTTAACTCTCAACTCGTTGATAAGCAGTGCCCTCCCTCACAAGGGCAGGTCGCGATTAGTATGGCCGACTCACGAGAAAGCCAATCACCACCAAAAGAAGAATCAAGCAAGCGAGCCCGAGTTGCCACTCCTGGCGGGTGACATAAAGGCCCGAAGGGCGCACATAGATCAACTTGAATCTTTGCTTTGGCATGGGCTTGTCTCCTTTCAACATCCAAGTAGTGGTTTGTAACCTTCCTATACATACCCCTTCATTACATAGTGTAGACAGTTAAAATACATAATATCACCAATTCGATAGCTCTGATAGCGCTTGAATGGTTCTTTCATGACGGCCCAAGGAAAGCCAGTTGGTTTGTCCGTTCGGGTATGTCTGAAGCACGCCACCTGAGGTGCAACCGGTTATGGCACAGGATAACTCTGCGCTTGCACACTATAATTGGCATAATTGATGCTTCTGAATGTCTTGATGGCATAAATAGTCGTCTGTTGGTCTGCGAGATCACCAGCCGTAATTGTAGAACCTAGATCGACGACACTGCCGGCTGCATCATAAAAAGTAACGGCTACACTAAGCGGACGCACAGGATTTCCCGTGTCGTTGCGGACTTCACCGAATATTTCAACACCGGGATTAGCCTGCACTTGCTGAGAAAGCACAGTAATTGTTCGATAAGCCAAAAAGCCTGTATTCTCGTAGGTAACGCTTAAAGCATAATGATCAATTATAGGCGGTGCATTTACTAAGAATATCTCAAAAGGATTGACCTGACCAGGTAATGTCATATCGAAGACAGCATAGGCGCCTTCAACTGCCACCGGTTGGTTATTAGTATCGAAGAATCTAGCTTGAATATAACTAGCATACACAGGATTTGTTGCTATATTCTGAATTTCGCCAACAATACGATAAGAAGTGGACGCAGCCAATCCACGACTGCTCTTGATTAACACGCTCTGCAATAAAGCTGTGTCTGTTGGTGGAACAGGGGTATTAGCGGTAATCGAGACCGGCGTGTTCATGGCTGGCGGTGTGGTGCTCGGCATGAAGTTTGTTACTATAGGAAGATAGAGATGGGCGCCGGGTGTAGGGGGTATGGTGTCTTGCGCAAAGCTACCTCTGGACGCAAAGGAATTAAGCAAAACGACAATCGCTACAACGAACAAGAAAATAAACAGCTTGCTTTTGGACAAAAAGCGATACGGTAACATGTAGCTTCTCCTTAAACCAGACGTATGTGCGCCTGATTCCTTCCTTCAAATCTTTGCAAACCAGTTCAGCACTTCAGCGATGTACGCATTCAAACGCATCCAGGCCATTGTATGCAAAGTTGGATATATCAACGACTGTGATCAAAACGCTTGAGCTAGACAACCATAACAGTTACGGCCTGCTGCCATGTCAACCGCAGTTTATGGTCGGTAAGAATTTGGCTCCCCGCACTTTCTTGGGTGAGTTATGCCACCCAAGTATCATCGCAACTATGCCAAGTGCGCAAGCGCCACTAAAGCTTCTTACTATCCACTGCGTTCATCAATTAGCGGAATTTATCAATTAGCGAATGTGACACTCATTCAACAACTTGTTTCTCATCATATCGGCTCCAGCTTGCACCGCCGTGGTGAAGTGCTGCGCACCTGGCACGGTCTCATAGGTGATAAGTGGTGTGCCAGCGTTTACTAGCCAATTATAAAAATATGCGCCATGCTTTGCCGTGGTAGTCGGGTCGTTTGCGCCAATCAGGAAAGCAACCTGAGTGTGTGGGTAAACATAAAACCACGAGTTGAATGCGAGACTGGCATTTTGAAAGCGCGAAATCTGAGCCACATTCCCCTGTGCACAAATTCCAGACCCGTCATTGGCATAGCCGAACCCCCAGTCAATTGTGTTCCGTTCGCCGGAATCACCATAGAGTTCTGGGTGGGTAGGATCAAGCACGCAACTGTTATCCACGCGCGCCCAGTTTGGTCCCCCCTCGAAGACCACCAATGAAAACAGATCCGCCATATGGTACTGTGTCATCATGTAAGCCAGCTCAGAGGCGCCGTTTGAGTGACCGGTAGCACAGAAGGCTTCACTCACATTGTTGCGCAAATTGTCGTAAACCCAGCGCGCTACCGTCGCCGGTCGACAGGCAAGTTTACCAAAATCTTCGTTCGTTTGTCCTTGTTGGGCAATAAACCAGCCACTGCTCCACTCTACTTGCACCGTACGAAAGCCAGCGGCCCGCAGATTGTCGATAATTATCGAGTTGTTGTCTAGAGTGCGTCGAAGCGTGTCTGGGCTAGCCATAACGTTACTGCTGGCCGCACGGGCGACCTGCAATGAGCCGTCATAAGCCCAGTAGTAATTGCCAATCCAACCCGTGAAGAACATAATGGTGCCCTGTTCGGTAGCACCACCCGTTGGCGCACCCACTTTTAGGGAAGCATTGATTGGCTGGCTCACCTGCCCACAATTGACCGTCAGGTTATAGCATTCTTGACCACTACAGATATTGGGACCAGAAAGCACCGTTGCCTGCCCCAATGAACGCGCTGTAGGCGTGAGTGCAGACGTGGCCGTCGGTGGCACCGGTGTGCTGGTTGACGTAGACGTGGCGGTCGGCGGCACTGGTGTATTCGTTGACGTAGACGTCGCCGTCGGTGGCACCAATGTATTGGTTGACGTAGAGGTCGCGGTTGGTGGCACCGGTGTGCTGGTTGACGTAGAGGTTACGGTTGGTGGCACCGGTGTGCTGGTTGAGGTAGACGTGGCGGTTGGTGGCACCGGCGTGTTGGTTGCGGCAGAGGTCGCGGTTGGTGGCACCAATGTATTGGTTGGTGTAGAGGTCGCGGGCGGCGGCACCGGTGTATTCGTTGACGTAGACGTCGGTGGCACCGGTGTATTCGTTGAGGTAGACGTGGCCGTTGGTGGCACCGGTGTATTCGTTGGTGTAAACGTCGCCGTCAGTGGGACTGGTGTGTTGGTTGCGGTAGATGTTGCCGTCGGTGGCACCGGTGTATTGGTTGGCGTAAACGTCGCCGTCGACGGGACTGGCGTGCTGGTTGGGGTAGAGGTCGCGGTCGGCGGCACCGGTGTATTCGTTGACGTAGACGTGGCGGTTGGTGGCACTGTCGTAGTGGTTGACGTAGAGGTCGCGGTCGGCGGCACCGGTGTATTCGTTGACGTAGACGTGGCGGTTGGTGGCACCGATGTGTTGGTTGCGGCAGAGGTCGCGGTTGGTGGCACTGATGTGCTGGTTGATGTAGAGGTCGCGGTTGGTGGCACCGGTGTATTGGTTGATGTAGACGTTGCCGTCGGTGGGACTGGTGTGTTGGTTGCGGCAGAGGTCGCGGTTGGTGGTACCGGTGTATTGGTTGATGTAGAGGTCGCGGTTGGTGGCACGGGTGTATTGGTTGATGTAGACGTTGCTGTCGGTGGGACTGGTGTGTTGGTTGCGGTAGATGTTGCCGTCGGTGGCACCAGTGTATTGGTTGACGTAAACGTCGCCGTCGACGGGACTGGCGTGCTGGTTGGGGTAGAGGTCGCCGTTGGCGGCACCGGTGTATTGGTTGATGTAGACGTCGCGGTTGGCGGTACCGGCGTGTTGGTTGCGGTAGCCGTGGCAGTTGGCGGTACCGGCGTATTAGTTGGTGTCAACGTCGGCGTTGGTGCAGCGGCTGAATAGATGCCTGCATCCCAGGTGAGCGCATTCTGGCCAGTGGCCAAGGTGATGCAGTCGGAGATGCCGGTGACGATGTTGACATCCGAGTCGAGTGCATCATTAACGCCCTGGTTCTGGGGACTGAAGGCAAAGCCAGTCGGCAAGCTCATCCGTACCCGATACTGACCAAACGGCGGGTTGGTAAAGGTGTAGAGGCCATTGGCGTTGGTGGTGGTGGTGTTAAGAACGAAGGTGCCACCACAGTCTTTGAGCAGGGTAACGATGACGTTGGGCACGCCGGATTCACCGCTATCCTGAAGGCCGTTGTGGTTGGTGTCATTCCACACACGGTCACCAATCGAACTATTGCCAGGTGTCGGTGTATTGGTCGCCGTTGGTGTGGCCGTCGGTGGTACCGGTGTATTGGTCTGGGCGTTGGCTGATTGATACACAAACAGTATGCTGTACGCTATTAGTGCTACCGCGATCACAATATTCAAGCGACGGACGAACGTTTTCACAACAAACCGAGCCATTAAGCACTCCTATCGAGAGAATAAAGAAGGATATGATGAGCCAACTGCAATGAGCGATGAGTAAGGATATATATTAGACATGATCGGGCTTAACCGCGTGCAGGAGCTAGGTAAACACGTAAACAGGTATACAAGTGACACTTGCCTATTTCCCTAGCTACCGTTCGGCTGAGACGTTCGACGAGACTTCGGCGTGAGCGACTCGACTGAGCGCTCACGTCGAAGCCTGTTTACCAGCAGGGCTGGCTTATTCCCGATAATGTCTATTGGGTTTGCTTCGTCTGGCTTTATCTGAGACTAAGCTTATACCGAGAAGACACTGAACCTAACAGCAAACTCTGGCAAATTAGACCCAGATCAAGCAGTCGTTGAATATTTACATCAATATATTCATTGAAATTATATATTATAAAATTATTTATAATTGTTATAAATTACTTACAATTTATCAACTATATACTGCTTCTTATATAGCTTGTCGTTGTACCCTGCCAAGCCAAAGCAGCCCGCCCCCATTGTTCACACTTCTAAGCTAAGTCATCTAATAGAGAAAACATTTAAACCTCATACAATGCGGAGGCAGCATTCTCTAATGCGACCTCCTCGTTTATCTGTCTTTAATTTGTTTTATCCATAATATGACAGCGCAAGGTTGTTAATCGGTAGACCACAGCGGAGCCGGCACACCTACGGGCCGGACCATGCGCACGAGGCGTGCTTGCTCCGCCCTTGCGCAGAACCTTGCGCTGTCATCCTAAGCTAAGTCAAAAATGCAGGGCGCTTCAAGTTGAGTGTTTGCTTTCGCTTACCGGGCAAGCTCGGCTTACGCAATCATCAACTTAATTTAACAAGGTTTCCGTCGAGGCGTTGTAACCATCTATACGCGGCACGGGCATAGCTGCGTTTTTTGTCATTGGTAGACCGGAGACGGTAGACAGTATAAAAGGCGGTCGGCGCTTCTCCGTTCGGCTGTCGTTCGGCGAGGTCTTCGGCGAGACTTCGGCGTGAGCGCTCAGTCGACCCGCTCTCGAACCGTGTCGGCGAGCTACGTCGAGCCGCACGGTTCGGCTGAGGGCTCACCTCGAAGCCTGAAGCGTCACTGTCTACAAACGCGCTTAGCTGTGACCGGTGCGCGTATACTTACAATATCTGTGGCGTGAATCCTTAATTGCTGTAAGCAAATTGAAACACACAAGTTTCCTCTGCACCTTTATAATCACCATGCAATATCAGAAACCATAGTTCTACGGTAAGCATAGAAATCGTTTCTCTAGGCATTGTGGTCTGATCCTTATGATCAAACTGAACCTAGCTACTCTTTAATTTCCTTAGGAGTAACCAGCCTCGTGTGGGATTGCGGCTCAGTTTGCATAATGGTTCGTGTGGATTAAAAGAAACATAAATTCGATTTTATCAAAAGCGAACACGGACATACCCACACCTATGCCTGGCAATCCCAGGGCTTTTATGACCCTGTACTATGGACTCTGTACAAAGCCAAGTTTAACCACCTGATCCGTCATAATAGGATAGTATTTATGGAACACTTCGCAAAGGGATGGACGATTTCGGTCATCATACCCGTGTATAATGGTGGTGAAAATTTTCGCACCTGCCTCCAGTCCTTGGGCCAAATGCAGCCACCGCCCGCAGAGATTATCGTTGTAGCTGATGGAGATACTGATGGTTCCTGGCGTTGGGCCGAGCAATTTGGGGCGCGCACGTTTAGAACATCCACCCCGCAAGGGCCTGCCCATGCCCGCAACTTAGGTGCCAGCAAGGCCCAAGGAGATATCTGCTTTTTTATCGATGCTGATGTAGCTGTGGCACCCGACGCTTTGCGACAAATCATCAATGCCTTCAACAGTAAGCCAGACCTGGCTGCCGTTTTTGGTTCCTATGATGATCAGCCTGCTGCAACCAATTTTTTGTCCCAGTATAAAAACCTCTTTCATCACTATGTTCACCAAACTGCATCTGAGGAGGCCTCGACTTTCTGGAGCGGCTGTGGTGCTATTCGGCGCGATATTTTTTTAGCCTTGGGTGGATTTCGCACCAGTTATCGCCAGCCTTGTATTGAAGATATCGAGTTGGGATATCGGATAAAACGAGCAGGTTATCGAATTCAACTTTGTAAGAACTTGCAGGGTAAGCATTTAAAACGTTGGAACGCAGTATCGTTGGTGAAAACGGACTTCTTTCAGCGCGCACTGCCATGGACTGAGCTAATTTTGCGAGACAATCAACTGGTGAACGATTTGAATTTGGGAAACGCCAGTCGGGCCAGTGTCCTTTCGGTTTATGGGTTGTTGACGGCGCTTTTGTGCGCGTTGTGGTGGTCAGGTTTTCTAGTCATAGCCAGCATTTTAGGGTTGTTTCTAATGATGCTTAATGCACCCGTCTATCGCTTCTTCCTGCGCAAACGCGGTCTACCTTTCTCCCTAGGCGTCATTCCCTGGCATTGGTTTTACTATTTTTACAGTGGTTTTGCTTTTTTCATCGGTATTATTCAGTACCTGACCCCGCGCTGGATTCATAAACCAACCGGCACGCCAGTGACTTGATTGTGGAAACGACCAGAGGGACTGCATGCGTATGAAAAGTAGGCGCTTATTCAATTTAGGTTTGATCGGTGGGGTGCTTTGCATCATCGTCGGACTGCTGATTCCTTCCGCAGCAACAGTGACGTGGCTGCGACCCACTCAACCGATTACGGCTGAATTACGGCAATCATTGCTACTGGGCATCACTATCTTTAAAATTTGTTTGGCCCTGCTGGGTGTGATCGTGATTGTCCTAAGCAAACTGCCAATCTGGCAGTCAACGGTCGAAAATCTGCCGCGTGCGTCGGAGCCGCGGCACAAATATGAATTACTGATCCTAGCCGCTATTTTGGTTACAGCGCTGGGCTTGCGGCTGTATGCGCTTAATGCCGGGCTATGGCACGATGAAATCTTAACCTATGTCACCTATGTAAAAACGATGTCCTTAGGCGAAATCGCCTCAACGTACAATTCAGAGAATCAACATTTTCTATACAATCTGCTGGCGCGCGTTGCCTTTATGCTCTTTGGAAATAGTAATTGGGCTTTACGGTTGCCGGCCGTGCTCTTTGGCGTCGCTAGTATTTACGCCCTCTATCTCTTTGGCCGTGCGGTGACGAGCGCGCGTGAGGCTTTGCTTTCGGCTGCCCTCATGACCTTTGCCTATCACCATATCTGGTTTAGCCATTATGCGCGCGGTTATACTGGGCTGCTGCTCTGGACATTGTTATCCAGTTGGCTGCTTATACGCGGGTTAGAGCGCAAAAACACGAAGGATTGGCTCTTCTATGCTATCACCATTGCGCTGGGGGTTTATACGCATACAACGATGCTCTTTGTCGTCATGGGCCATTTTGTTATCTATCTCCAGGCACTTGTGCAACGCCGGAACGCTGCATGGCCGCAACGATGGATGGGTTTTGCCCTGGGCTTTTGCTTCGCCGGCTTCTTGACTTTATTGTTTCACGCCATTGCCCTACCCCAAGTATTCACGAGTATTGTGGAAACAAGCACAATTCCAGAGTGGAAAAATCCACTGTGGACTGTGTTAGAGATTGCGCGGGGCATATCGATAGGTTTTATTGGTATATTCTTTATCATTCCGGCATTCGTGGTATTTATGGTTGGCCTTTGGAGTTACTGGCGCTCAAGACCGGTGGTCGTGCAATTACTGATTTTGCCCGTGGCGATTTGTACGGCAATCGTTTTTGGCCTGGGTCATCATCTTTGGCCACGCTTTTTCTTCTTTGCGATGGGGTTTGCCGTATTAGTGGCCGTGCGTGGCACGTTAGTCATTGGAACGATGATCGCCAGCTATAGCCAGCTTACACGCCCCAAGGCAGTCTGGGTGGGCACTGCACTTACCGCTGCTATGATTCTTGTTGCAGCATTGTCCGCCCCTTTTGCCTATGGACCCAAGCAAGATTATCAGGCGGCATTGGCATTTGTGGAAGCAAACCGGCAACCAGGCGATGCCGTTACAGTCGTTGGTTTAGCCACCTATACCTATCAAAACTTATACAAAACAGATTGGACAGAAATTGATACATTACAGGCATTGAATAGAACGCGCGCGAAGGGTAAGCGCACCTGGATCGTTTACACCTTTCCGCCAGAGATGGAATCTGTCTATCCCGACATTATGGATACTGTTCATCACGATTTCATTATGCAACGGCAATTTTCTGGCACACTGAACAATGGTACATTATTCGTCGCTCGGTCCGATGTCCCGCCCACTCAATTGAGCAGTGCACAACCATGACCTATGACCCATTGTCGCCATTGTCCTAAACGTTATACTATGATGGAGCGCTCAAGAATCACTGAAGCGTCAGATTGCTTTAACTCAACCCCGTCTGGCCTGGTAGATAGGCCTAACCATTGATAAGATTCGGTGTAGAAATATGGGAGTGCTTGAACAATTGCTTGGCAACAGACAAGTTGTCGCCCGTTCAAAACTGGTGAAAAAGGCTCGCCTGGCGCATGAACAGACAAGCGTTGAAGTAAAAATGTGGACGGAACATCCGCCGATTACGGTGATCGTACCGGCCTATAATGAGGAGTTAGGAGTTCGTTCCCAACTCGACTCAGTTCGGCTGGCGCTACAGACAGCAGGGCTCTGTTATGAGATCATCGTAGTAGATGATGGTTCTGCCGATCATACAGCCGAAGAGGCCCTCAAAACCAACGTACGGGTGTTGCAGCATCAAGAAAATCGCGGCTACGGCGCCTCAATCAAAACAGGCATTGTGGCGGCCAGCTATGACATTATTGTCATCATTGATGCGGATGGCACCTATCCCTCGGAGCAGATTCTCTGTATTGTGGAAAAACTGGCTACGGCAGATATGGTGGTGGGTGCGCGGATTGGCAGCGATGTGCATATTCCCTGGGAAAGACGGCCGGCAAAATGGATGCTGCGCTGGTTAGCCATGCGGATTACTGACCAAGCGATCCCTGATTTGAATTCTGGTCTGCGGGCATTCCGGCGGGACTGTATCAAGCAGTATTTCCCAATCCTGTCCAATCGGTTTTCATTTACCACGACCAGCACTTTGTGCTTAATGGCCGACGACTATCGCGTGGTCTACCATCCAATCGACTATTATCAACGCGTGGGCCGCTCTAAGATCACACCACGTCACTTTATGGATTTCACGATTTTGATCCTCAGAATGGCCATGTTGTTTCAGCCATTAAAGATATTTGTACCATTGGCGCTGTTCTTCGGTTCGCTTGGTATGCTGAAAGTCGTTTATGATGTAGTGACCTTGTTCTTGCGCGCTACCACGCTAAGCGTCTCTTTGTTATACCAGCCGACAATCTCTGGCTCGGCCATCTTATTCCTGCTCGTTAGCATTCAATTGCTGCTGATTGGCATGGTGGCGGATGGCGTTGTTCGGCGTATTGGTCAGAATAATCGGTCTCAGGCGCCATCACATGGCCGCTGGGGGATTGAGCTACATGCGAAGCCATAAGCTGAAGTTCCATAGGGAAATTTCTTGTCCACAAAATGATAGGTGCGGAGGTAGAATTTGTTGCTCCTAAGAGTTATTCTGTTCCTGGGATTAGTGGTGCATAAACTAGTTTGGGAAATTTTGAAAAAGCGCGATGGTGCACCGCCCCCGGCCAACCAGGCCCCAACAAGCTTGTTGAAATGGCTGGTCAAACAGGGTAAGGTTCTGTTTTTGATTTTTATCTTGCTTCAAACGCTGTTTTTGAACTTGTTTCCAATCCTGGATGCACCGTTTTATTTGCCGGTGATTGGCTTTGTGCTCTTCTTTGCCGGGCTTGCAACGGCCATTATAGGACGCTTACAGCTAGGGAATAACTGGGCAAATCTTGAAGATTACGCTAGTTTGCAGAAGAGCAAACTCGTGAACACCGGCATTTATCGCTTCATCCGCCATCCGATCTATGCGGGTGATATCCTGATGTTGGTAGGGCTGGAGCTAGCGTTGAACTCTTGGCTGGTTTTGCTAATGATCGTACCTATGTTAGTCGTGATCAGGCAGACCACCGCCGAAGAGGAACTTTTGGCGCAGTCGTTCCCGAACTATGTTGACTATCGCATGCGCACCAAGCGCTTTATTCCGTTCGTGTTATAATGACAAAACCACATGTAATCATATTAGGCGCGGGTCCGGCCGGTCTAGGCGCGGCCTACCAGTTGCATCGGCGGGGACTGGCCCAGGTCACAATCCTAGAACGTAATCGTGCCGTTGGGGGCAATGCTGGTAGCTTTGAATTGGCTGGCTTGCCGGTTGATTATGGCAGCCACCGGCTACATCCTGCCTGTGATCCGGAAGTGTTGCAAGATATTCGCACGCTCCTTGGCGACGATCTGCTCGATCGGCCACGCCATGGACGGATTCGCCTGCGCCGCCGCTGGATTCATTTCCCGCTAAAACCGCTTGATCTGGCCTTGAGGCTGCCGCCTAGCTTTGCGCTAGGGATCACGGCCGATTTTGCGAACAAAACGTTGCGCAGATTGAGCATTGCGGATCAACCACCCGAATCCTTTGCCAGCGTTCTAGAGCAAGGCTTAGGGCGCACGATCTGTCGCGATTTTTATTTTCCCTATGCCCGCAAGATCTGGGGGATTGAACCAGGGCAACTTTCTGCCATTCAAGCTCGGCGGCGGGTTTCGGCAGGCTCACTGCAAAAAATGGTCGGCAAGGTGCTGGCTGCGGTGCCTGGCTTGAAGCCACCGGGCAGTGGTCGCTTCTTTTACCCACGCCGTGGATTCGGCCAAATATCAGAAGCGTTTAGTCAGGCCGCACAGGCAACTGGCGCTCAGGTTCGCTTGAATGCAACAGTGCAAGCCGTAGAGATCTCACCTACCGGTTCCTTGCTAGTCGATTATAAACAAGAGAGCAAAACTGTGTCGCTGCCCGCAGACCAAGTCTGGTCTACCATTCCCATCACAACCCTGGCTCGCTGTCTAAAGCCAGGTCCACCGGCCGATCAGCTACGGGCAGCGGAGCAGGTAGAATACCGGGCAATGATCTTGATTTATCTGGTGCTGGAACAAGAACAATTTACCGAATACGACGCCCACTATTTTCCAGAAGCAGAAATTGCCATTACGCGCCTGTCGGAGCCAAAGAATTACAGTGCAAGCCACAAGCCGGCAGGCCAAACCGTACTCTGTGCGGAACTACCCTGCCAGGTTGACAGTGTCGAGTGGAGCAAGAGCGATGAAGAGTTGAAAGAAGTGGTGTGCAATGCACTGGCAACGGCGGGCATCCCGATCCAGGCGCCGATCAGCCAGGTTGCGGTCCGGCGCCTGCGCCAAGCCTATCCAATCTACCAGGAAGGTTACGAGCAACATTTTGAAAAACTAGATCGCTGGATCGGCCAGATCGATGGCTTGCTCACCTTTGGCCGCCAGGGGCTGTTTGCCCATGATAATACCCATCACGCCCTCTATATGGCCTATAGTGCAGTGAATTGTTTGCGTGAAGATGGTGCATTTGACCGTGACCGTTGGCACACATACCGGCGCATCTTTGATAAGCATGTGGTAGAGGATTAGCGTATGCGAATTGGCTTGATTGGCTGTGGCGGGATCGGTGAGTTACGCGCAAAAGCGGTAGCCGCGACTCGGGAAGTGGAACTGGTCGCGGTCAGCGATCTTGACGAAAAACGCGCCCATTTTGTTGCCAGCCAGTATGGTGGTGTAGTGACGCCAGATTGGCGCTCCTTGCTCAAGCGGAAGGATGTCGAAGCGGTAATTGTCTCTACACCGCCGTCGCTTCATGCTGAAATGTGTATTGCTGCCTTGCGGGCTGGCAAACATGTATTATGTGAGAAACCTTTAGCGCGTACGCCAGAAGAGTGTCGGGCAATTCTTGTTGTAGCGGAACAAGAGGGTCGCTTTGTGGCAACCGGCTTCAACTACCGCTTTTATCCTTCAATCGCCAAAGCGCGTGCGTTGTTGGAGAGTGGCATCATTGGGGAATTGGACCACATTCGTAGTTACACCGGGTATTCGGCGGCAGAGCATAGCCACGCCTGGCTGCATGATGCGAAAGTAATGGGCGGCGGCGCCCTGCGCGATAACGGTATCCATTTGATCGATCTGACTGCCTACTTCTTGGGTGATGTGGCTGAGGTGAAAGGGTTCGCATCAAGCGCGGTGTGGGGATTTGCTGGCTGCGAAGACAATGGATTTGCCTTGTTGCGCAGTTCTACTGGCAAGACTGCCACATTGCAGGCCAGTTGGACGGAGTGGCGTGGATACCGCCTACAAATTGAGCTTTACGGCACCTTAGGTTGCATTCGAACCTGGTGTTTTCCAATGGCAACCCAAGTAGTTTGGTCTAAGACGCGCGGTGGCCGGATGCAGACTAAGTGGCATTGGTTTCCAAAGACGCAACTCATGGAAAAGCTCTATTCCTATCGTTGGGTTGTCACCGCAAGTTTTATCGAGGAACTAACGGCTTTTGCCGATGCACTTAAGGGGAAAGCAACACCCTTGGCAACTGGGCTAGCCGGTTTGCGAACCGTTGAAATCGCTCAATGGGCAACCCAAAGTGATGATAACAGAGGCAGCAACAGCTTCGATGGCGCCTTGGAAAACATGCAGCATTCGCGTTAAGGCAGACTGAGGTTTTATGCAAGAAGTGGCGTCGAAAAAGACTTTTCCTATCCCAATTTCGGTGATTGTCGTGCCATTGCGCGGTAATAGCGATCTCCAGCGCTGTTTGAGTGCGCTCACGCAACAGAGCGATATGCAAGCGCGGGAGATTATCGTCCCTTATGCTGAACAGATCACCGGTGTGAGCAAGCTGGCCGCAGAATTTCCCATGGTCCAGTTCTTACCTGCCCGCGGTCGCCGCACCTATGCGGAACTGCGTGCACTCGGCGTGCAGCAGGCGAATGGTGCGATCATCGCTTTGACTGAGGACCATTGTATACCGCATTTGGATTGGTGCGAACAGATCCTACGGGCGCAGGGCGGCCCATATGCAGCCGTAGGGGGCGCCGTAGAGAAGACAGGCCCAGATACGATGGTTAACTGGGCGTTATATCTGGCCGATTATATTCGCTACATGAATCCCCGGCCAGCAAGCGTGGTCGCCAATTTGAGCGACTGCAATGTTAGCTACAAACGTGCGGCGCTTGATAGGATCCAGGCTGTATGGCAAGTTGAATTCCACGAACCGTCCGTCCATGCGGCGCTCCAGCAGCAGGGCGAAGCGCTCTGGTTCGCACCGAATGTTGTGGTCGATCAGCAGCGCACGATGCGGCTTGGCACAGCGTTACGCGATCGTTATAGTTTTGGTCGCCTGTTTGGCAGCGAACGCGCGCAGTTGACATCTAAATGGCGTCGTGCGCTGTATATGATCATGACGCTATTGCTACCGCTCTTGTTGGTCGGACGGGTTGCGCAGCATGTTTTCGGCAAACGGCGTTGTAGAATGGCATTCTTGTTCGTTCTGCCTATGCTGATAATTTTAAGTGCAGCATGGGCCTGGGGTGAATTAGTCGGATATGTGACGGCACGTCCGGGAACTTCGTTGACCCCGCAAGTGCAAACTGTGATCGATCAACCTTTGGAGCAAGAGGTAGCGACGTGAATTTCAAAGGGATCGAAATCTGTTGCCCGGTTTGCCAGGGTGAACTTAGCAAGACCGTCGAAAAGCCAGTCGCACTAATTTGTAATTCCTGTACGAAACATTTTCCAATCATCGCCGGTATTCCCGACTTGCGCGTATTTCCAGATCCGTACATGGCCATAGACACGGATCGGATTAAAGCGATGCATCTAGCCGAAAAGCTTCACGAACTGGATTTTGCCGAACTGGTCACGCTTTATTACAGTGTTGGTTCACTAGTGCCAGCGCAGCATGCCCAGCAGTATGTGCGTGGGCTGATGGGAAGTGTTGCGCGCGCAGAAGCGGGATTGGCGGCCTGGAACAAAATCTTGGGCAATGATCAGGCCGCCATAACCGGCAGCCTTTTGGAAATCGGCTGTGGAACGGCGCCGTTCCTGCAAGCTGCCGCAGGGCGATTTTCTCGATTGGTTGGGGTAGATATCGCCTTGCGCTGGCTGGTTATTGCGCAGAAACGTCTGATGGAAGTTGGACTGGATTTGCCACTGCTTTGTGCGTGTGCGGAGGCCTTGCCTTTTCCCGATGGCAGTTTTGATCGGGTCGTGGCCGACTCGGTGTTAGAGCATTTACAGGAACAACGGCGTGCGTTAAAAGAATGTTATCGAGTAATGCGTCCCGCCGGCCATCTATTCGTCGCCACACCCAATCGCTACAGCCTGGGACCAGACCCACACACAGGGATTTGGGCGGGTGGTTATTGGCCAGAGCGGTGGGTGGCGCGCCAAGTGCTGCAACAAGGCGGTGTACCGCCGAAACGGCAGCTACTTTCAGCGACAACGCTCACTTCTTTAATTACAGAAGCCGGCTTTGACTCGTTCAAGCTGTGGTTGCCGGACATCCCTATGGGGCAGCGCAACCATTTTGGCGCAGGCATGCGTTGGTTGATTGATGGCTATCAGCTCGCAAAACGACTGCCGGTAAGTCAGCCGTTGTTGCGCACATTTGGCCCCATGTTTCAAGCAAGCGCCCACAAACCCGATGCGGTCATTTGATAAGCACCATTTAGTAAGTGTCCTGCATTTGGCCATGCCCGCCATCGAACTAATTGTTCTAATTTCCAGTAGGTTGTGACCTACTGAAGTTTAAGGTAAATGTCCCTGTGAAACTCTTTCACAATATTTTTCGGCTTGCGGCTGGTGATTTTCTAGCCAAGACCCTCTATTTTGTCACATTTATCTACTTGGCGCGCGTTTTGGGCGTGGCCACGTATGGTACGCTAGAGTTCGCGTTGTCGATCCTCTCCTATTTTTTGTTGCTTGGCGATGGCGGGTTAGAAGTGTGGGCAACCCGCGAGGTGGCCCACGGCAAATCAGTCGCCCAACTTGTCGCCCAAGTTGTGCCATTACAATTGTTACTGGCGAGTGTCGCTTATCTCACCTTATGGGCCATCCTGCCCACGCTTGCCCATTCTAACTTACAGATCGTTGTGCTGTTGCTGGGCTTAACGTTGCTGTCGCAGGCGGTCAACTTGCGCTGGGTGTTCATGGGGCGTGAACAGATGGCGCAGGTCAGTAAGGGTTTGATTATAGCGCAACTCTTGTTCTCCGTCAGTGTCTTTACGCTGATCCATAAGCCTGAGGACGTGGTATGGGTGCCGCTATTACGCTTGGTGGGCGATCTGGGTATGGTGATTTATTTTGGCAGGCTTTTTTGGAAGCTCTATGGAAAGCCGTCGAAGTTCACATTGCGCGGCATCCCTGGAATACTACGCTCATCCCTCACCATCGGTGCAGCCCACTGGCTGGGCTTAATGAGTTACAACTTCGATTCTGTGCTGCTGGGTTTTTGGCTGGGAACGACGGCGGTTGGTTGGTACAACGTGGCTTACCGACCGATTACGGCGGTGCTGGCGATGCCGGTTAGCTATTTCCTGGGTTTGTTGCCTGTGTTGGCCCGCACCTACAGAGAAAACCAAGGCGTATTTTACGAGATGGTGCTACGTTCGCTGCGCTTGATGACGCTCGTTGCGTTACCGGTTGGTGTGGGCGGCACATTGCTAGCGCCCGCGCTGATCAATTTTCTATTTGGCCCTACCTATGCTAATTCCGTGTTACCGCTCCAGATCCTCGCCTGGTCAGCCACGTTTGTCATCTTGCGTGGCACCTATCGCCAAGCGCTCAATGCTGTGGGGCGACCTGATCTGGATTTGCGGTGTGCGAGCCTATCGATCGCAACCAATGTAGGGCTGAATTTTCTATTAATTCCCAGCTACGGGATTAATGGTGCCGCGTTGGCTACCTTATTGTCGGATGCGCTTTGGCTAGCCGCGCTTTCCTACTATTTTCACCACAAGGTTGCGCCATTGCAGCTGCGCTCGATCCTTTTGCAACCAGCTGCGGCAGCCACCATCATGGCTGGCAGCTTGCTGCTGACGCAATCACTATTTTGGATGGTGCAGGCATTGATCGGTGGCGTTGTCTATCTGGCTGTCCTAGTTATGTTGGGCGAATCCGAGACGCGCGCATTTTGGGATAACGGGAGAACCCGGCTTTTTCGCAGTTACTCGGCCTAGATATTAGGTTCGGTTGATAATTGCCAAGGTAAGGGTCACTGACCAAGAGCCCAGGGTTAACACAGTGCTGGTAGGATGGGTCTGCGGCATGGGCATTGGCGCGATGGCCTCATTGCTTGTGCCGCAGACCCATCCTACGGAAATACTCACCGCAGATGCGCACTGAAGTACGTCAATAGACTGGTTAGCCATTGTGGGCGGATTTTATGATGTTACCAAATAAGCAGTATGGGTGCGGGCGCTTGCGTCGGTGCATGTGAAAATGGGAGGCAGGATGGAAGTACCAAATCAGCGTCAAATAGATGGTCAAACAGCGCGCCTGCCATCGGTGAAAGCTGTCAGAAACACGCCAGCTACCTTGGCGGCCAAGGTTGCGCCCACAAGTGGACATTTTCGCAGGCGTGGCACGGTTATACGGCTTTTTCTGACCTGCTGGCTTATTTACGCATTACACTTTGCGACCAATACTGTACGCGAGATCTACCCGGCATTGAGTCTGGGCGATCATCTAAGTTTCAATGTGGCGGAGTATGTCGGATTGCATCCCGACATCTTTGAGCTTGCGGGCCGCGGCGCATTTATTAACAATAATCCGGGGGCCTCCATCCTAGGCGCATTGCCCTATCTGCTCACCCGTCCACTCATCCAACCAATCGTTGAGCGAGTGAGCCACATGCGGGCGATGTCTAAGACGCCACCCCCCACGTATGACAGCGTTTATCCGATGGCGCGGGAATTTTTTCAACAGGTCTATGCGCGCGGGCTGGATATCAAGTTCGGTCTGGCGGCGGGCGTGATGCAGGTCTTGCTGATGGCGCCACTCTCTGCGCTCAGTGCAGTCGTCATCTTTCAGATGCTTGTGACACGCATTTCTTCGCCGTCGACCGCCGTGTTGCTCGCTCTGCTCTATGCGTTTGGTACGCCCGTTTTTTATCGAACGGCGCAACTAAACCATAACTTACTCGAGAGCCATTTTGCCTTGTTTGCATTTTTTATTTTATGGCGACCTTGGGATGATCCTTTGCAGCCCCGTAGACCCAACTATCTGTTGGCCGGGCTTCTGGTCGGATGGACCCTCGTCTTAGATTATAGCGGTGTGATTGTCATCGCAAGTTTAGGGCTCTATGCCATTATGCGCCGTGCCTCATTGCCCGTCAGCGCGCGCCAAAGCAGTGATCTAGGTCTGTTTGCCACGGGTGTTGCCATTTGTGTTGCCTTGTTGATGGCTTATCAATGGGTTAATTTTGGGAATCCTTTTCTTCCTGCCCAACATTATATGCCGAAGACGACTTTTAGCAGTTATGGGTATCGGGGTATCACATTGCCGCAGCCAGATTTGTTGTGGAAACTAGGCTTTGACATCCGTTATGGTCTATTCACCTCTGCTCCATTGCTGCTATTGGCGCTCTACCCGCTGGCCTGGTTGAAACGCCGATCTTTTCTACTGGTAGGCCGCTTGGAGATGCAGCTCATTCTGTGCTTTACGATTGCCTTCTTTTTATTTACCGGGGCCAACCAATTTAGTCGTATGCAGTTTAATAGCGGCATTCGGCATCTGGTGCCCGTCACTCCTTTCTTGTTTTTGATCGTGGCCGGTGTTCTGGTGCGGCTGCCCAAAACCGTGGCCCTGCTTATCGGCATTATAACCATCTATTGGTCATGGTGCCTGGCAATGTATCGCGATGTCGAACAGGGTTTTGGTATATTTGAGTCCTTGCGCCATATTACGCTCGAAGGGTTTCAGTTGCCCTGGCTGACCACCCTCCAGCGCATGGGCTATGCGCCCCAAGTATCAGCGATTCCGCTGCTTTTTCTGTGCGGCGCACTCATTTGGGCGCTCTGGAGTACGGGGTTACCATTGAATAATGAACCGGCTTTGGTCACACGGAAAGCGCGATGAAGCTTACAAAGCGGCTAGCCATGCAGCCATCTTCAAATTCGTTGATCCTGCTTGCGTTGTTTCTGGGCAGCTTGGGCGTCTATGCCTTGCAGTGGAAATATAGTTTGAGCGAAGGATTTTACAACTTAACCGGCGGCGTCTCGACCGTGGGCGCTGAGCGAATTTTGCACGGTGAACTTCCCTATAGCGACTTCTGGACGATGTATGCACCGGGCCAATTCTACCTGCTGGCATCCGTCTTCGCGATCTTTGGAACGCGCCTGATGGTTGAAGTGGTGGCTGCCGGCCTGGTCTGTGCCGCGGCAGCTTGTGTTTGCTACCAATTTGTTCAGAACCTAACCCAAAAAAAGCTAGCGGCGTTATTTTGTGCCTGTATCTTTGTGGCTGCGACCGATAATACAGGTTATTTCAAGCGACTTGGTTCATATCCTTCGGCCATCTTACTCATTCTATTAAGTTTGCATTGCTTGGTGCGCTATTATCAAACTTCCCAACTGCGTTATCTGCTCTTTGCCGGTTTGGCAACTAGCGCCGCGGCTGTCTTCAAACATGATGTGGCCGCTTACACCGCCGTTGCGATTGGCGTAGGCATGCTAGCCTTCTATTTTTTGACAACAAAGAGCCCACCAGGTCACAGACACGCATTCGTCGTGCAACTTCTTACGTATGGTATTGGCACTTTAGCCATTATAGGACCAGTTGCCAGCTATTTTGTATGGCAGGCGGGACCCGATATATGGCACGATTTGATTGTATTTCCAACGACAGATTTTCGCTTTGCACGGCCGGAGTTCTATCCTAGCCTGTGGCCGTCTGGCTTGGGCGCCGCAGCGCCGATTCAACTGCTGGAAAACATCTGTAACTACCTGATTTTTGCTATGCCATTCCTATTACAATGTCTAGGTTTGGTTACTATCGGTTTAGCCATAAAAAGACGTGAACCTGTCTATGCGGCTATCGGGGTCACGCTGTGGGTGGGCTTTCTGCTGCATTATAGTGCGGCTCACATTCAGATTAATACGCATATTATCACCATGTCCGTCTATGGCGCTGCCCAGGGTGTTATTTTCTATGCCATGCGTGCCAAACGAGGTTGGACTCTAAGGTCAAGCCTCGCTAATTTGCTGGTCTTTGCCGTCGTGGTTGGCTGGTTGCTTGTGCTGATGGCCAAGCCACTCTATGTTGGTTGGACCAATTGGCAAACGGCAACAGCCACAATCGAAGTGCCTAAATTGGCTGGTTTCAATTTGTCGCCGGAGGAAGCAAGCAATCTGACCGCGCTGACCAATTATGTGGATAGTCATGTGCCACCCGACCAGGCGATCTATATTGGGATGCAGCGGCACGATGTGGTGATCGTCGGCGATATTCTGAGCTATTTCATGCTAGATCGACCAATCGCTACGCGTTATCACGAATTGCACCCAGCCATCACAGATACGGCGCGTGTACAAAAAGAGATCATCGGCGAGCTGCAAAGCAAAAAGGTAGCGCTGATTGTGCGCCGCGAGCGCTTTTCCAAGCAGACATTGGAGACGGCAAAGGCGGATTTTCTAAAGCATCTGCCTAATGTAGGCGCAACAGATCTGGATGAATTTATCCAGTTAAATTATAAAGCGGTTCAACAGTTTGGCCCGTATTCAGTCTGGGAACGCAAACCTACGGCCGTGCTGGGTCAAGCAAGCCCCTAAGCCGTCTGTAATTCTGTCGCTTGCTGCTTGATGACTTTATAACAGTTTGTGTTTTATAAGTAAGGGTAAAAGACGTATATGAGCGCCTATTCCGAGGGAAAGATCTATCAATCTGCTCTTGTTCGTGTTCGCTGGCCGTCGCTAACGCTGATCATCCTACTGGCTGCCAGCCTCATCTATCTTGGTAATGTCTATCGGCAGCAGAACGCGATTTTGGATGATGCCTATATTACGTTTCACTTTGCTGAGCATTTAGCCAATGGTCAAGGTTTGGTCTGGAACATCGGCGGCGAGCGCGTGGAAGGGTTTACAAGTTTGTTGCATGTCGCGCTCCTGGCGGTAGCCATCAAAGCCGGCATAGATCCCCAGCCAGCCAGTATGGCGATTGGTATTGGCTCAGTGCTCGGCACGATTCTGTTGATCGTGCTGATTTTGCAGCGTGAGTTTGGCATGCTATACCCACCGGCTGCCCTTACTATTGGGATTTATCTGATCGATCAGACCACGGCTTTTCATACGATCAGTGGTCTGGAAACCCACCTTTTTGTCCTGTTTCTTTGTCTTAGCTATGCCTTGGCCCTTGCGTGGCTAAGGCTACCAGATTGGCCCATGGCGATTGGCATGGCGCTGGCGATTTTTTTCTCCCTCTTATGCCGCCCAGAAGGGTTATTGTATGGGGGCGCGCTCTATATCGTGCTCTTCGCTTACACCGGCTGGCTTATGCGCCGCAAACGCCAAGGCGTGGGGTTGCTCGCGCTTTCTTTGCTACTTTCGGTCATCCTGCTCGCAACGTTGGGCGGCGCCTACGCAGCATGGAAGTACTGGTATTTTGGCTATCTATTACCAAACAGTTTTTATGTAAAATCTAATCAATTAGGGTTACACGGACTGCGCGAGGTTGTCGATTATCTCAAAGATGTCGTTACCTGGGTCAGTCCGCTTCTGATCGGTTTTGTCTTTACCATTTCACCTGCCATCTTTATCACGTCTTTCCGCACACCCGAGCGGGTGGCGAAAATTATGCTGACCCTCCTTCCCTTGTCGATGGCTTTGCTCTACTATAGCACCATTATTCATGAGGTGGGTGGCGCTCATCGCTTCTCTTATCCAACCTACTTTTACATTATTATCGCTGTGGCTGCCTTTTTCTCCGTGGCGATGAAGATGATCCCATCCGCGCAGAGTAATCCGCTCAAAGCTATGGCAGTTACGCTGATTTGTTGTGCGGTGCTTGTCACAAGCCATGAAGCTTGGAAGATGATCAATTCGCCCTGGCAGCCAAACCCACCTGATGGTTTTCAACAGTACCATTGGCGCATCGCCCAGGCGTTGCAAGCAACCGGGCTTGCCGGACAAGCAACCGTATTATGTGACGCCGCCGGTGTGATCCCGTTTGTCAGTCATTTCAACGAGCTTGATTTAGTTGGCTTGACTGACAATGTCCTCTCAGGCCGTACACCGCTCACGCCTGCCGAGCGTGAAGCGTATCTTTGGAGCCGCAAGGTGGATGTCTATATTGGCTACGAGCCACCAGCATCGCCCGGTGTTAGCCGCCTGGAAGATGATCCGCGTATGCAGAGTGCTTATGTCAACAGTTTGATGGCTCCATCAAGGTTTGCGCTTGTCGGCGATCGTGTTTTCCTAAGAGAGCCAGATCTGTTATATCACCGTATGGTAGAGCTGCGCGACAATTGGTATTGGGTTGGTGAAATAGAATGGCCTGGCGGACCAGCTTGGGGGCTTAAGAGTTTTGTCTATGTACGTAAAGATTCTCCTTACACTGAAAAATTAACTTCTGCCCTTAAGCAAATCGTTACCACGCAACCGGCGCACATCACGCTGGACTAGAGATCAGAATTTCAGATAATAAGCTGACATGGCCTATGAAAATTACAGTGAATTTAATGATTTGCACCTAATGATGTATGGGCGCACAACATCACAAACAGTTTCTTTATACTGGATTATATAAACATGTTACCGAACAAAACTATACCCATCACTAGCTCGGTCCAATGGCCAATGGCAACTTGGCTGCTTAAATTACTAATTTGGTCATTCGGCCTGCTTTGTTTTGCATGGGCTGTGCTCGACCCTCGGTTTCGCGATATAGAAGGCTATTTAACAGGAGTGGTTTGCCTACCAATCACAGCCGGTATAGCTCTTTTGATGTTGGGCGGGGGGATAAAGAGCCGATTCAAGCAAACGGTGGGTTGGCTGGTGCTTGCTCTCACTGGGCAGGCGGTAGCGTTGCAATTAATTCATGCTGGACCGGCGCTTGCTTATCAGCATTATCAGTCATTCAACCACCTCAAGACTGGTAGATACCCCTGGCTACTGGCTTATCTGTTGTTGCAGGTTATCTTGGTGACCATTGGGCTGCGAAAACACTGGCCACAGATTCGCAACTGGTTGTTTACATCTTTTAAGGTCTGGCAGCTTGTGGGGATCGGGTTGATCTTTTTTCTTTCGAGCGCAGCGCTCTCACGGGATGCTAAATTTTATGTGGGTGAGTTACTGTTCGCCAGTTTTGTGCAATTACTCAACCTTGCCAACATTGTGCTGCTGACGTGGACGTTGCCGGCGGGGGAACTTACAGTCTTGGCTCAGCGGTTTGAACGATTTTTCGGACAACCGACTTCGTGGCGTACACAGAGAGAAGAGAGCCAGGGCGGGAAGCACCTTGATTTTTTTATCATGGCAACGTCGCTTTGGGTAGTGGGGCTGACCGCTGTCTTAAGTTATTTTGCCTATGAACGTCATCCGCACGTTCCTGATGAAGTCATTTATCTTTTTCACGCGCGTTATCTAGCAAAAGGCTTGCTTTCTATACCGGCGCCAGCCGTGGGAGAAGCTTTTAGCATCTACATGACGCCCTATAAATCCATGATGTGGTACTCGCCAGTGCCACCCGGTTGGCCGGCCATTTTAGCATTGGGTGTTCTCGTCGGCGCGCCGTGGCTAGTAAATCCAGTGTTGAGCGGCCTGAGCCTGATCCTTAGCTATGTTTGTATCAAGGAGTTGTATGACAGGAACACAGCGCGCATTGTTGCGTTTCTACTCTGCGTTTCGCCCTGGTATATCTTTATGGGCATGAGTTTTATGAGTCATACTTTTACGCTTACTTGTGGCCTCATCGCGTTGACAGGCATGATATTGGTATGGAAAAGGGGTCAGGCGCGCTGGGCGTGGTTAGCGGGTGGTGCAGTTGGCATGATCAGCTTGATCCGGCCACTCGATGGTTTGCTCGTAGCCATGATTTTGGGGTTGTGGATCATCACCATTGGTCGCCGTCGGTTAAAACTTTCTACGCTTGTGGCATTAGGTGGTGGCGTAATTGCGCTAGGTGCGCTTGCTCTTCCGTATAATTGGGCGCTTACCGGCAATCCTTTCCTGTTTCCACTAACGGCTTATTACGATCAGTATTTTTGGCCCAATGTGATGTCGCTCGGTTTCGGTGCAGACCGCGGCTTTAATTGGCCGATCGATCCTTTTCCTGGTCACTCTCCATTAGACGCATTAATCAATGGCGGACTGAATCTCTTCTCACTAAATACAGAGCTACTTGGTTGGAGTACAGGTTCTCTGCTCTTAGTTGCCTTTGCCTTAGTTTCCAAATCTATGCGCCGCAATGACTATCTGTTTTTTGCTGTCATGGTGGTGAATGCAGGCATGTATAGTCTATTCTGGTATAGTGGTGGGCCAGATTTCGGCGCCCGTTATTGGTTTCTCATGATCATTCCATTAATTGTCCTCACGGTGCGTAGTCTTCAGTTTTTAAGCGCCAAATTATTGTCCACATTGCCTAATCTCGAGCATATAAACACCCGGCTTATGGCTGCCGTGTTTGCTTTATCTATGCTGGCATTGGTCAATTATTTCCCTTGGCGCGCCATCGATAAATACCATCATTTTCGGGGTATGCGTCCGGGTATTGCGGAGTTAGCCGAAAAATACAAGTTTGGTCGTAGCTTAGTTTTGATTAGGGGCAATGAAGACGATTATCAATCAACATGGATTTATAATCCGCTGAACTTTAAGGCTGATGTGCCGCTCTATGCTTGGGATAAAAAACCGGAACTGCGGAATGACCTGATAAGCGCTTATGGCGATCGACCGATCTGGATAGTGGACGGGCCATCAATCACTCAGCGCGGCTTTGTGGTTGCCAAAGGACCATTATCTGCGCATGAATTTCAAGCTGCCGGAAACAACTAACGATCAAAGTAAAGGTAAAGGTGAGACAACCTATGTTTCTTTTAAGCAAAAAATCACGCTTCGCAGTGATGAACTTATTGAGTAGCCGTAGCCGTAATCGTGCAAGGGCGAATTCTAGTTATACACAAGATTATAAAAACTTGCTTAGTCATATCGTTTCCGTCTATGACTCAAGCTTGATTCGCACATATTGCAAAATCCGTTTTAGCATCATAAATATCAATATCCTCAATATCCTTGCGCTTTCTCTGCGTGGAAAACGCCAAATTTTAGATATCGGCTGCGGGTTCGGGTTGTTTGGCTGCTACTTCTCCAGTCTAAACCCAGAAATCTCCTATTACGGCGTGGATCTAGATCCAAAACGCATCGATATGGCCAACCAAGCTGCCAAACGCCTTGGCCTCAAAAACGCGTCTTTCCATTGCGGAGATGCACGCACATTGATGCTTGAAAAACAGTTTGATGCCATTATGATGATTGATCTACTTCATCATATTGACGATGGCGCTAAACAAAAACTATTGACAACGTGCGCCGATCAATTAGCAAACGATGGCCGGCTTATTATCAAGGACGTTACGACACACCCTTTTAATGAGATACTATTTACCTGGCTATTAGATGTGTTTATGACGCGTGGGCTTGACATGTGGTACTGGAATGAAGAACAATTTCATACGGCTTTAGGCACACACTTTGATCGCATAGATACGTTCTCCATTTCGGACTGGATGCCTTATCCACATATCGTCTATTTGTGCGAAAATTTGCCTACGACTCCCTACGCAACACAATTAGAGGAGGCGAGTTAGGCCAATTGCTGCTTTATACTCTGCATGGGAGTAATTAGGTCAGTGACGAGGTATAATATGGTGGCTTGCTAAAAGTTTTGTCATGATAGTGGGTCCAACTGTTCGTGATTGGAGGGAGTAGTCAATGTCCCACAAACTTAAAAATTCTTTTTCCTATACTCTTCCCCTGTTATTCGTTGGTGCCTTATTCGCCATCCTGATGATAAGACCAGGACTGCTTGCCAGTCGGTCACAAGCGGGACCGGCAATCATCAATCTCGATCCAAAGACGACCTACCAAACATTTAAGGATTGGGAAGCAACTGATTACAATGGGAATGTGGGCTTTCCAGAGATGGGTATTTATGGCTTCAATCCGCCGGTAATGAACTTGTATAAAGATCAGTTAGCTGATCTAGCTGTAAATGACCTGGGCATTAATCGTGTCCGTTTAGAAGTCTACAGTGGCGATGAAAACACAGCTGATTATTACAGTCCCTTTGTCACCGGTCAGGCGTCATTTGACGATTGGAAGGCGCATCGTCAAAAACCTGTTAATGACAATAATGACCCGACAGTCATTAATCAAAATGGATTTCATTTTGCCTTTCTAGATCATAAGGTTGACACTGTTGTATTGCCGCTGAAACAGCAGCTAGAGGCTAAAGGCGAGCGGCTGTATATCAACTTGAATTATGTGGACTTTGATAGTTCTCCCTTCGAGCATAAAGACAATCCGGCTGAATACGCTGAATTTATCTTGGCCACCTTTCAGCATCTGCACAGTAAATATGGCTGGACGCCGGATGCGCTGGAAGTTGTTCTGGAACCAAATAATGGGAATTGGTCACCCACGCAGGTTGGAAATGCGTTGGTCGCAGCGGCCAACCGGTTAAAAGAAAACGGCTATACACCAGATTTTATTGCCCCTTCTCATGCGTTCCTGGGCATCGAATTTTTCGATGAGATGGTGCAGCAGGTTCCGGCTGTCTTAGATCATCTAACTGAGTTCTCCTATCATTGTTACAATAACTGCTCTGACGATAACAATCTACGCGCAGTTAGCGAGCGGGGCACACGCTATGGGATCAAGACAGCGCAGCTCGAACACATTGGCCATACCTATCTTGATCTGCATCGTGATCTCAAGTTGGCCAACGTCTCTGCCTGGGCGCAATATACCCTGGCCGGAATATTTACTGGCCGTGAGCCCAACGATGATGGTAGCACGTATTTCTGGGTAGATATTAACGATCTTACTCATCCACTTGTCTCTATGGCTAAGCGGACTAAATTCTTGCGCCAATACATGAAATTTATCAAACGCGGCGCTCTACGCATCCAGGCCGATACCACAGATAACACCTTCGATCCAGTTGCTTTCATCAACGCAGACGGCAAATATGTGGTGGTGATCAAGGCCGGCGGCCCGGGCGCAATGGCGGTGCGGGATCTGCCTGGCGGTACATACGGCATCAAATATACAACTGACCAGAATTGCGCGGGTGTTGACCCGCTTGCCTACGATGTCAATTTGCCTGATGTGATGATCAATAGCGGCGAACCATTGAATACCAGTATGCCCGCCTGTGGTGTGATTACGGTATACGCAAAGACGATAGCACCACCTCAACCAACACCACCTCAACCAACGCCATCTCAAGCGGTTCCCCCTACTTCAGTGAGCCTCAGTGGGCCGACGATTGGTAAAAAAAATGTTGTTTATGCGTTTATAGCGACTGTCAGCCCAGATGCGGCAACAACGCCGCTCACCTTCCGCTGGCAAGCGAGTAATCAAACACCCGTTGAGCACAGTAGCGGACTGAGTGATACGATTAGTTTCACCTGGAGCCTAAGCGGCGTACAAACTGTCACGGTCACGGCCACAAACGCAAGGGGAACGGTCACGGCCACCCATGTTGTTGCCATTAGCCCCGCGGCTGGTATTTTACAGTTTAGTGCAGCCAACTATAGCGTCGGCGAAGGGGACACCAATGCCACCAGTAGCGTAGAGCGAACCAGTGGGGCTAATCGCATGACTACGGTTGTCGCCTGCGCCGATGCGCAAGCAGCCCCAAAGAATGGAAACGCGAGCATCACCGTAAAACGCATTGGTGACACAACAGGTGAAGTAACGGTCGCCTATGCGACGAGTGATGGCACGGCTACTGCGGGCAAAGATTATCAGCCGACATCGGGTATATTGACCTTTGCCGATGGTGTGCAAAGCCAGGATTTCACCGTCCCTATCTTAGCAGACACGCTTGCGGAAGGCCATGAGTCTGTTGGGCTAACTTTAAGCAACCCTACTGGTGGAGCCATCCTGGGTATACAACATACGGCAACTTTAGTTATCTTAGATGATGACGGCTACTTCAACTACCTACCGCTTATCCTCCAGAACCCTTAAGTTACTCTGTTTCCTACCTCTCCAGCAAGCAAGATTGCTTCAATGAAAAGCTGTCAGGAAACTGTAACGCTCCGTATCAGAAACAAATGATAATATGAGCAAGCAAGACTGTTTGGTCATGTTTGATATATAGCCTCACTAGGTATGCCCGCCAAAGCTAACAAGGGCTAGACCTGACTTTAACGATCGCTTTACTAAATATTATTTTGCTAATTATGATGCGTTAGACCGAGTCTCTTAAAGGGACAAACCTAGCAGGACAATCGTAGCTTTGTCCATCGTTGCCAGGATTTTACGCTAAAAACAGCAGAGCGTTGAAAATTTAGTCATAAATTATAGGTTAAAAATGCACATTGGTATTGATGCAACAGGTTGGCAAAATAAGCGCGGTTATGGTCGCCATATGCGTGCTTTGTTAAGTGCATTAGTTTCTCTAGATCTGGAGAATCACTACACCTTTTTTATGGATTCAACCGAAGATATTCAGACAGTGCCGACCGCTGCACAAGTAGCGCTGGTGCATTCTTCCACCCCCACTTCACTGGCCGCTTCTGCTAAAAGTAATCGTTCGGTGGGCGACATGTTGGCGATGAGCCGGGCCATGTCTAAGTCAGGGTTCGATCTGCTGTTATTTCCTACTGTCTACAGCTTTGTGCCTGTGTTAAGCCGGGCTAAAAAGTTGGTCATGATTCACGATGTTATTGCTGAAAAGTATCCACAGTTGACATTGCCTAGTCGCATGGCCCAACTTTTTTGGCATACGAAAGTTGCCCTGGGCCGTTGGCAGGCGGATGCGATTGTGACGGTTTCGGAATATGCACGCCAAACGATTGCCGAACATTTTAAGCTGAATCCTGCCAAAATCCTTGTGGTGGGTGAGGCCAGCGATCAGGTTTTTCGCGCGCTGCCCGAAGCACAAGCTACGCCAGAATTAACAAACTTAGGCATAGATCGGCGCAAACGTTACATTGTGTATGTGGGCGGTTTTGCGCCCCATAAAAACCTAGAGATGTTAGTGTCAGTCTTTGCTCAGCTTGCCCCGCTGCCAGAGTTTCGCGATGTGGCTTTGGTGATGGTTGGTGAGTATAAAAAGGAGATTTTTCACAGCTGCTTTGACGCTGTCAAACGCCAGATCGAAGTGCTTGGCCTGAGCAAACGGGTAATTTTCACGGGGTATCTCCCTGACGAACAACTGGTTGTTTTGCTGAATTTGGCGACTGTCCTGGTGCTACCTTCGTTCTTGGAAGGATTTGGTTTGCCAGGGGTTGAAGCCGCTGCCTGTGGTTGTCCGGTGATCGCCACAACCCATAGTCCACTGCCAGAGCTGCTTGGGAAGGGAGGTCTATATGTTGATCCTGCTCAGCCTGAAGCATGGCGCCAGGCCCTCTATCAAGTATTAGATTCGAACAGCTTGCGCCTAAGTATGCGCACTGCGGGGCTGGCAGCGGCAGCCCAGTTAACCTGGGAGGCGGCTGCTCGGCAGATGCTCGGTGTGATAGAAGGGCTAGCGACCAGATGAGTCGACCGCTCAATTTTCTGCACCTCACTACATTTTATCCGCCCTATAGTTTTGGGGGGGATGCCATGTATATTTATCGGTTAGCGCATGCGCTGGGCGATGCTGGGCATACGGTTGATGTGATGCATTGTATTGATGCCTATCATCTTTTGCACCCAGCTGAACCTGAATTAAGCTTTGCGGCGCATCCCAATGTGACCACGCACGGTTTGCGCAGCGGTTATGGTCGGCTTTCGCCTCTGCTCACCCAGCAGACTGGCCGCCCGTATCTGAAACTGGGGCGCATTCAAGAAGTTTTGAACAAAAAGCGCTACGATGTCATCCATTATCACAATATTTCGTTATTAGGCCCGGAAATTTTAGCGCTTAAGTCAACGCAAGGCCCTGTGGTTAAGCTGTACACCACCCACGAACACTGGCTGATTTGCCCTACTCATGTGTTATGGAAGTTCAATAGCCATGCTTGCCAAAAGCCTGAATGTTTGCGTTGCACATTAATGGCCAAGCGGCCACCCCAGCTCTGGCGGTATAGTGGCCTGCTGGCAAAGGCCAGCGCACACGTTGATCAATTTGTCTCGCCTAGCCGTTTCACGGCTGCAATGCATGCAGAGCGAGGATTTCCTCAACCAGTCGCGCATTTGCCTTACTTTATGGAGCGCACAGATCAAGATTGGCAGAGCCCTGGTCCGCGCCCGCAAGCGCGCCCCTACTTTCTTTTTGTTGGACGGTTGGAGGTTATCAAAGGTCTCCAGACCTTGATCGATACCTGGCAAAAGGTTCCCGATTTTGATCTCTTAGTGGCCGGGACGGGCAATTATGACCAGGCGTTGCGGGCGCAAGCCGCCGCAAACCCGCGCATTAAATTTCTTGGGGCGTTGTCCCAGCATGAACTGGGGACGCTCTACTTTCATGCACTGGCCTGCATCGTGCCATCGATTACCTATGAGACGTTTGGCATGATCATCATCGAAGCCTTTGCCCGCAAGACACCTGTGATTGTACGCGACTTAGGGGCATTGCCTGAGCTTGTTCAGGACAGTGGCGGCGGTTTCGTCTATAGCACAGAAACAGAATTGATCACTGCGATTAATCGCCTGGCAACTTCAGCCGAACTACGGAACAAATTGGGTGATCAAGGGTACCGAGCTTTTGTCAAATGGTGGTCTAAAGAAGCCCATATGGCACTTTACTTCGACTTTTTGCACAAGGCTGCACGCAATAAATACGGCCTTGCGCCGTGGGATCATGAGACACAGTGACAATCGCTTGCCATCCGTAACCTTTCAATTGAAACGGCGGTTTAGTAAATGCAATCTACGCGAATACCCTCGGGCAATGAACTTGAACCTGCGAGTCAGTATCACTCGTTCATACACCGCTTTGTGTCTTCACAAAGTTTACCTATTGCGATGATGTTACTTCAGTTAGTGTGGTTGGCAAGTATATGGCTGAGTGGCGCCTCTACCAACTGGCTACGGCTGACGATCATAGCGACGTATACTATAGGGGTCGGCATCATTATCAAGACCCTACCTGCTGGGTTTTGGCATAAAGTTAGACAGGTAAAGGTGTACCTGATTGAGCATGAAAAGCTCTTACTGTTGACCCTCTCTGTATTCACTTTATGCGTTGGCGTTATCTATGCCCGCTATCAGCGGCTCTGGCCTTATGATGAAGAAAATAGCTTCAAAGCAGCCACTATTCTGGCGACAGAGGGGGTGCGGCCATTTTTTGACCAATATGCAAAAATCGATTGGCTTGGTCGCTGGCATCCACCACTAACGCCGGTGTTGTACGGCTTTGCTTTGCGCCTCTTTGGCGTGAATCTATTTGTGATGCGGCTGGTTACTTTGGTATTGGCGACGACGACTGTAATCATCACTTACTTAATTGGCCGCCAACTTTATGATCGTGAGACGGGTCTCGTGGGCACCTTTTTGCTGCTCTCATTTCCACTTTATCTGCGCCAGGGCACAGTCGCGATGACCGATCTCCCAGTAACATTTTTTTTTGCACTAACTATGCTTTTAGTCTTTTATCTAGTGCAAAAGCCAACGTATTGGCTTGCGGTTGTGACGGGGTTGATCCTTGGCGCTGGTTTCTTAACAAAATATACCATGGTGTTTATTGGTCCAGTACTACTCAGCTACTTTGTCGTCAACACACAGTTTAGGCGCCGTATTCTTTATTTAATGGTTACCGGTCTTGTCGCAAGTATTGTAATGGCAGGCTGGTTCGGCTACGCCTATCAAATTGGCGTTCTGACCCATCAGGAGACCAATATTATAACGGAATTTGAGCCAGCCTATTTCCTGACCACCAGTGATGGCATAAAGTGGTTGCTCGATTCGATCTTGACGAAATTTACTTCTGCGCTGGGGGTATACAATCTACCGCTGATAGCGCTGGGTTTGTGGTATTTAGCTCGGCGGCGGCGGCAAGCTGACCTTTTGATCTTGTTATGGTTTGCAATAGTTTCACTCATCCTACTATTCACGATGCCTGACCACAGGTATTTTATGCCAACTTTTCCTGCGATTGCGCTCCTTATGGCACAGGGCTTAAAAAAGATTCCCAGCGTTGCAGAGACTACTGTTGTGCTCGCCTTGCTCTATTGTGGCGGAGCGTTGTACTTATTCGTCGACTGGTTTCGCATAGCCCAGTTATTTGCCCATTGAATCACAGACTTGGTGGGAAATCTTACCCAGTATGTAAAACTAATCAGACTTAGGCGCAATCAAAGAATAAAGCACGCACCTACGCATGATTTTGTTCGGCAAACACTGGATACTTATTTCATTGAAATGGCCTTAGAGAAAAGACCTAATAGAGACGCCAATAAAGGTCGCACAATGGTCAGACTGTCTCTTTATCGCTTGCATATCCAATTTCAGCGTTGATTAGGTATGGGTGATCCTGATCTCGAGGCTGGTCTTGAATGAATTGAGTTGCCCAATTGTGTCCGTCGCGATTATTTGCACTTGTGTCGCATTTGTGGGACCTGGTGCAGTGTAAACTTTATAAAATAGTGAGTAGAGATTAAACATGCAGACACCTGAAGTACTTACAAAGCAGAAGCAAGTTGTCATTATAGGCGGCGGGCCAGCCGGATTAACGGCTGCTCATGAATTAGTTACCAAACACAATCTTCGTCCCATTGTCTTGGAGAAACTCGATAAAGTAGGGGGAATTGCCCGCACAGAAAATTACAAAGGTTACCATTTCGACATGGGTGGACACCGGTTTTTCACCAAGTCGAAAGAGGTAAACGCGTTTTGGCACGATGCATTAGGGGATAAATTCCTGCGTCGACCCCGTTTGTCAAGAATCTTCTACAATGGCAAGTTTTTCCATTATCCACTTAAGCTGCTTAATACGCTCATCTCGCTTGGTTTTTACGAGAGCATCATGATTATGTTCAGTTATATTCGTTGGCAGCTTTTCCCTTTTCGTGAGGAGGAAACCTATGAACAATGGGTGACGAATCGCTTTGGCCGGCGGCTGTTTCTGACTTTTTTTAAGACGTACACAGAAAAAGTTTGGGGGCTCCCTACCTCCGAATTGAAAGGGGAATGGGCTGCCCAACGGATCAAGAATCTTTCCCTTAAATCTGCTATTTTTAGTATGTTTGTCAACCCAAAAACAGAAATTACTTCGCTGATTGAAGAATTTGACTATCCGCGGCAAGGGCCCGGTATGATGTGGCAGGCGGTTAAAGAGCAGATCGAAGCCAATCGTGGCAGGGTGCAATTAAACAGCGACGTCATCAAGATCTGTCGCGAATGCAATCGAATCACAGGTATTGTAGTGCATTGTAATGGCCAGGAAGAGACAATTGCAGGTACTGACTTTATTTCAAGCATGCCTATTACGCAATTCGTCAAACAGCTTGAACCGCCGCCACCGCCTGCTATTTTAGCGGCCGCCAATCAACTCAAATACCGGGACTTCCTGACGGTCTGTTTGATCGTGAATAAGGCAGATCTCTTTCCCGATAATTGGATTTATATCCACGAACCGACCGTTAAGGTAGGGCGTATTCAGAACTTCAAGAACTGGAGTCCTTATATGGTTCCTTGCTCTGATAAAACCAGCTTGGGCATGGAATACTTCTGCAATGAAGGGGATGAGCTATGGTCGATGGACAATCAAGCGTTGATTGAATTGGGCCGGCGTGAGATTGAGAAGATCGGCCTGGCAAGTTACGCAGATGTTGAAGATGGTTGTGTGTTTCGCGTGCCCAAATCCTATCCGGTCTACGATTCAGACTATCGCCAACATTTAGCTGTGCTCAGAGATTATGTAGAAGGGCTGGAGAACTTTCAAACGATTGGGCGTAATGGCCTCCATCGTTATAATAACCAAGATCATGCTATGCTGACAGGTATGTTGGCCGTGCGTAACATCATGCTTGGCGAAAAGAACAATTTATGGGTCGTCAATGCTGACCAAGAATACCATGAGGAAGTTCGCGGACAAGATAAAGCAACCTTGCCAATATCACCGGAAGCGATGCGCAATGCACTCGCCCAAGTGTTTGCAAAGTTAGATCCACTTGCCTACGGCATTGCTTTAGGCTTGCTCTCTGGCCTGGTCTTATTTTTGACAACTTTACTCCTGACCCTACGCGGTGGAGAGGTCGTTGGGCCACACTTGGGCTTACTAGACAATTATTTTCCAGGCTATACGGTTACGCTGTTTGGGAGTTTAATTGGGCTGCTCTACGGTTTCATTACAGGTTTTTTGGTCGGCTGGGCACTTGCTCTTCTGCGGAATACGACAACGTTCGTGTATATGGCCTTTGTTCAGCGCCGTGCAGACCTAGGGATCTTATGGCACATTTTTGATTATCTCTAAAACGACTGTGCGTAAAGTTTTGTATTGTCGATAAACCGAGTTGCCGGGCTACGTGGCGTACTAAGGCGATTCCAAATCAATAAGTATACGAGCTGGGCCTATTGCGCCCAGAGGGCACCCGCCTGACAGGACGTTCGGCGGTCTTCGGCAAGCTCAGACCCCGACCGGGGCGTGAGCGTTCGACGACTCGACTGCCGTTCGACAAGACTTCGGCGTGAGCTCAGACTTCGGCGAGCTCAGTCGAGTCGTCGAACGCTCAGCCGAAGGTCTCGATCCCGGTATCATTACTTAATTGGAATCGCCTTAG
>JBBREZ010000003.1:0-46366 GCA_038225095.1 Caldilineales bacterium | reverse complement strand
CCAGGCCCACCTCCAACTCATAATTGTAATCATCCCCATCCAGCCCTACGATCATATTCGGGGTTGTCGTATCGTAGTGGGGCCGCATGGGCGAGCGTGCTTGCCACTCAGGGTCAGCCATTAACGGTTCCCAGAGTCGGCGCACGTCGGAGGCTTGCCCCGTAGCCGTTACCACTGGAAATTCCGCCTCCCGCCCGATGGTGCGCGGTTGGGCGACGTGTTCAGAGAAGCTATTGGTAAACCGAGCCGCCAGCGCGTTGATGGCATCATCGAGTTGATGATTGGCAATTTTATCATTAGCAAGTTGGTTCATAAGACTATCCTTAACAACCAGATTTTTCATAAGCACTGGTTGCTTAAGATTATATCATCGCAAGCGCCTAATAATCTCTGGCAAATCGGCAAAATTGCGACAAATCGCTTGGGCACGAGTTTTTTGACTGCCACGATCAACGACGCCCGTAAACAAAATGGCCTGCATGCCAAGCTCAAGCGGCCCGATCACGTCGTTACTTTCCCGATCCCCGACATGAACCATGCGCGCCGGCGAGACATCTAAGCCAATCGCAGCATGCAGAAAGACTTGACTCGATGGCTTGGCTACGCCCACCTCGTCTGAAAAGATAAGCTGGCTAAAATATTGGAGCAAGCCCTGGCGTTCGAGTAGGTTGCGTAAGCCGAGGCCGCGGGTATGGATCGCGTCTGAGATAATGCCCAGTTTGTATTCCTGGGCCAATAGTTGCAATGTGTTGTGGACGCCCGGCACAAAGTCAGGTGGAATGCGGATCTCCATCGTCTCAATGTCACGCACAAGTTCGTCGATTTCGCGCACGAGCCGGGCATATTCGCCCGGTTTTGGTTGAAGGCCGAGATGTTCGTAAGCATAATAAATGCGGGCTGTGACACTGGGGGTGCGATGCGCATTATGCCATTCATGACGAAAACGCTCATTCGCGGCATGGTACGCCTCAGCCGCGTGAATCGGCTCGATGCTTGGATAACGCTCAATGATCTTCTGAACAAACATCTGCACCCGTGCTTCTGGCTTGCTGGGCAAGCCCAATGCTGCCCGTTTCGGTTCATCCGAGTCATCAATCGCGATCGTATCCCAAAAGTCAAACGTAATGGCTTCAATCATAGATAAATTTTCACGTGCAACGATTTTGATGTAGATTGGGGAGTGGCAGCGCAATTTTTACGCGCTACGCTGATTTTACTGCAACATTGCTAAATCAACCATTAAACAACCGAGGCATAAGCCGTTGCTGCACCAACCGAGGACACCCACTGATTTACAAGCCTATATCGATGCCCATCAGATTGCCGCGCAACTGATTCAGGGGATCGGTGATACGCCCACCGTGCCGTCCGCCGCCGCCGCTTTAGGCGTGGATTCCGAGCAGATTGTGAAAACGTTACTGTTTCTGGTGGAAAAACCGGGTGAGGTGGCGGCAATAGCTTCCCCAGTCATCGTGATCAGCAATGGGGAGCGCCGTGTGGATAAGAAGCTGCTGGCGGATCACTTCCAGGTCGGCAATAAACGGATCAAGTTCGCACCCGCCGACGTTGTCCTCGATCTGTTGGGCTATCCAGCCGGTGGCGTACCGCCCTTCGGACACCGAACCGCGTTGCCGGTGATCCTGGATGCCACCATCAGGAGTTTGCCAAGCCTATTCGATGATGTTATTTATGGGGGCGGCGGCGATCACCACACCATGATGAAGTTGACAGTAGCGGAGTTAGTGCGCGTCGTGCAGCCGACGATTTTGGCGGTGAGTTGAGGTAATAGGATTCTGTTACCAATACCATCCAGGATCCCATTACGCGAATTATGTAAGCGCGCGTTTGTCTGCTATAATTGCGCTGTCTCGGCGAAAGAATTGGGAATAAGCAGGATAGATGACCACCTTATAGAGAAAACATTTAAACTCCATACCATGTGGAGGCAGCATTCTCTAATGCTGCCAGTGTCGCATTAGAGAATGCTGCCTCCACATTTGTATGACTTCTATTTGTTTTCTCTATTAGAGCGAGTACAAGCATTACTGCCTCAGATGACTTATCACGAAAAACTAAGTCTGCTTGGCCAGATCACAAAAGATGTCCAACCTGGAATTGAACAGACGCCAGGTGTCTGCGGTGGTGTGGCTTGTGTTGCAGGCACGCGGATTCCGGTTTGGGCATTGGTTGGCTATAAGCAACTTGGCGCAAGCGATGCTGTTCTGTTGCAAGCGTATCCCACCCTTGATGCAGAGAATCTCTCTCATGTCTGGGCCTACTATCGTTTCCATCGGGATGAGATTGATCAACAAATCACCGAAAATGAAACGGATGAGGAATGGCCCGCCTCTATTCAAACGAGAATTTCCCCTTTCCGGTTGTAACGGAACTACGTCGTCTAGGGCATGATGGGTTGACAATTCAGGAAACAGGGATGGGGAATCGAAAAGTTCCTGATCCCGAAGTCCTGGTTCACGCCCATACTGACCGACGAGCACTCTTAACCATCAATCGGAAAGATTTTCATCGATTACATGGCCAGTCATCCGATCACAGTGGCATGGTCATTTGTACACGCGATATTGACTTCATCGGTCAGGCGCACAGGATTGATCAGGCGCTTCAAGCCTATGCTTCGTTGGCTGGTCAACTGATCCGTGTCAACCGCCCCCAGACATGATCCTCATGGCGTGCTGACTCAATATGAGCACAAAGATGCCCACCACAATGACAGCCGATAACAGCAGCCACCGGTTGTCCAAAGGATCATCGCTTTTCCGTAACAAATCGGCTGTCGTTTACGGCCACCACGCACAGACTTCCGGGATGGCGTGAAAGATGCCTGCGCTGCTCGGACGTTTCGTCTTTACACAATTTATACCACGCCATCATGATTTGATTGCGTAAAATGCGCATTTTCTGTATGATAGGCGCAGGAAAGGGGTTTATGATGACAATTGTTAGCGCGTCCGAGTTTCAGAGAAATTTTGATCACTTCCAAGCGCTTGCCCAGCGCGAACCGGTGATGGTGACCAGCAATGGGCAAGAAAGCGTTGTGTTGCTCTCTGCCACCGAATATGCAGCATTGAAAAGACACCGCTATGCCTATGGTGGAGAAATTACAGATGAATTCAAGCAAGATGTAGACAAGTTCATGCAAGAGCATGATGCTGTTTTGGACGGTTTGGCGCAGTGAATGCCGCCTCTGCACCCAGGTGGATCAGCGAAGAACAGGTGCTTTACCTGCATGAAAGTGCCATCAAAAAGTACGGTGGTAGTTTTGGTATGCGTGACGCAGGACTCCTGAAATCTGCGCTGGCTCGCCCAGAAAATTTTTATGCGTATGGGGAACAAGACTTGTTTCTGCTGGCGGCTGCGTATGCGGCAAGGATCGCGCGCAATCATCCATGCATCGACGGTAACAAGCGAACAGCCTATGCCGCCGCTGGTCTGTTTCTTTACGCGAACGGCTATACCCTCGATGTCCTCTCTGTCGCTGAACAGATCAGCTTATTTGAAAATCTGGCGATGGGCCAGGCCAGCCGTGAGGATCTGGCGCAATTCTATCGACAAAATACACAGCAACGCTAGCCGGCCCGCCGCCCATCTACGGCCACCACGCACAGACTTCCTGGATGGCGTGGAAGATGCCTTCCGCCGCTTGAGGCGCTTCGTCGCCAGCGAGGGCGAGGATGAAGGGCATGAGGGCGGCTAGGTCGCGCAAAAACTCGGGCGGGGTCGCGCGGCTAGGATGGACAAGGAAGTGACAAAGACTGAATAGGCATTTTGTGGCTGCTGCGAAGCCCAATCCAATAACTGTGGTACAAGCTTACGCAGGGCAACAATACGGTCACCTCCAGGCTCAATTACACAAATGGTAGCCAACGCTGCGACGTCTTGTGATGTAGAGATAGGGGTATCTTTAGCGGGCATTGTACGTACAGCAGCCAATGTCTTCATTTGCTCGTATTCTTCTAAGGATAGTGCAACATCTCGCAGCATGGCCGAATGTTTATCCTTGTTTCCAATCGCACGACTGGCGATCAATGCCTGCTTATGCACTTCCGCTTGCTTTGGTGCTGGCAAATACCTTGCCACTGCCTCCAAGGCGGCTACCCGATGAGATGCGTCAAGAATTTTTCTGGCCGTTGCCACTGCCTCTGCGCGCACTTCCTCTTGTTGCGCCGTTGGCAAATGTACTGCCAACAGAGCCAAAATAGGTGCACGGAAAGGGAGCGCCTTAATCTCTTTCGCCGCCGCTAGCGTTTCTGCAAACATTTGTCCTTGGCGTGGCTCTGGCAGAGATAATGCTAATCCATAGAAAGTGGAGGTACGGGAATATGCATCCGTCATTACTCTCACCATCGCCAACACTTCTTCAAGCAAGAGCTCTGGCAGGTATGGTGCAAGCTTACTAAGGGTAGATGCACGGGAAGATTCATCAGTAATTTCTCTTGCCGCAGCCAACGCTTTTTCAACTACTTTCTTCCGTTGTGACGCTGGTAGTTGCAATGCCACCGTATGTAACGTGCTCGCACGGACAGCTGCATTCGTGATCGCGTTTGCGACCTCTAACGCTTCTTGGAGCAAGGGTTCAGTCAAATACGGTACAAGTTTTCTTAGAATAGGCTCAAAGGAAGAGCCATGCGTAATCGCGCTCGCCGCTACCAACGCCTCTTTGAGTAATGGCTCTGATAGATATACTGCTAGCATACTTAAAGCTTTAGCACGAGAAGGCGCATCGATAATCGCGCTTGCTATCGTAATCGCTTCTTCAAGCACTTCTGCTCGTTGCGCTGTTGGCAAATACACGGCCAATACACCCAAAGCTCGCGCGCGCGAAGCCGCATCGGTAATCTTTTTTGCTGCTACTAAGGCCAATCCAGAAAAATAAATAACGATATAGGGATCGAGACCTGACAGGTGGAAAAGACCCCACCTGTCAGGTCCGTTGATAAGTTCAGCCCGTATACTTATTTATTTGGAATGGCCTTAATGCGGCGCGGTCACGCCAACTTGTTGGCACATATCGAGCACGGGGCAGGTGGAACAGTGGGGCCGGGTACCGGTGCAGATGTGCTTGCCAAAGGGGACGAGTAGCCGGTTGATCTCGATCCAGTATGCTTGCGGCAATTTTTCTTCAAGTTTGACCAACGTCTTTTCTGGCGTGCTGGCCTGCACATAACCCCAGCGGTTGGTGACGCGGTGGACATGAATGTCCACGCTAATCGTGGGTAGCCCACACGCGATGCCCAGCGCCAGGTGGGCGCATTTGGGGCCAACACCTTTGAAGGCGAGCAAGGCTTCAACCTCGCAGGGTAATTCGCCGCCATATTTTTCGACGGTCTGGCGGGCAATTTCGAGGATCTGATAGGCTTTGGCTTCGTGAAAAGTGCTTTGTGTAATTGCCGCGTCAATCTGTTGGGGCGATAGTTGGCTCATTGCCTGGGGCGTGCGTGCCAAGGCAAACAGCTTACGTGCACAGGGCAATGAGACTTCATCATAGGTGCGAATCGAGAGAATGCAGGCGATCAGTTGTTCAAAGACGGACGAATACCCATCTTCAAACAATTCAAACATCGCTGCCTTGGGAAACGGCTTGACCGCCTCTCGAATGCGTTCGATAGCTTGATCAATGTCAAAAGGGCGTTGCTCCGCTTTCATCATTACCTACTTTGTCACTGAGATTGTCTGAAAATTATGATCATGCCCAGAGTTTAACCGAGATGCGCGGGCAGTGAAGGTGGTGGCCTGCTCAAGTTGCGCCAACAGCAGGATTGCCTCTTCGTTGCTCACACCACACATATCCAGGCCAGGCTGGAGATGACCACAAACTGCCGGGCGTTCCGGTTTGCCAAACAATTGACAACGGTTATCCGCGGTCAATTGCACGCAGCGCACACCCGCTGGTTTGCCCAGCGGCATCCCTGGAATGGGTGAAGAAATCGAAGGGGCAATACAACAGGCGCCACAGCCTGGGCGGCACTGCAATTCAATCAATTGACACACCTTGTGAAGTAAACGTTTAGGTCTTTGAGCGTAATGAGGGTCATGCCGTTGGCGGCATGACCCTACCTCATCATTAAAATTACTTTTTCGCCTGGGTCTTGACAATCGTGGCAAAGCGCTCAAAGAGCAAATCGGCGTCGTGGGGGCCGGGGCTCGCCTCTGGATGATATTGTACACTGAACACTGGGCGATCCGTCAAGCGCAACCCTTCCACCGTGCCGTCATTGAGGTTGCGATGCGTAATTTCGACGTTAGCCGGTAGACTTTCGGCGTTCACCGCGTAATTATGATTTTGCGCCGTAATCTGCACATTGGTCGCACCAATGTCACTGACCGGTTGATTGCTGCCGTGATGGCCAAACTTGAGCTTATAGGTTTCACCGCCAAGCGCCAGCCCGATAATTTGATGGCCCAGGCAGATGCCAAAGGTTGGAATATTCATTTTTAACAATTCGTTGACAGCTTGTGCCGCGTAAGGCACACCTGCCGGATCGCCAGGCCCATTGCTCAGAAAAATACCATCAGGCTGCAAGGCCAGCACATCCGTTGCCGACGCATTAGCCGGTACGACCGTCACGCGCAACCCGTGGCTGGTTAGGCGCCGCAGGATATTGTGTTTGATCCCGAAATCATAGGCCACAACATGCGGCGACTGGGCCGTTGTCTGCTGTAGGGTGTGCGTGGCATTGGGATCAGATGATACCGGCGTCCAGGCCATTGCGGTGCTGTCAACCCAATGATAAGCTTCCTGACAGGTGACTTCTTTCACCAGATCGCGGCCATCAAGCCCTTCCCATTGTTGCGCAAGGGTCAGCAATTGTTCGGGCGTTTGGCTGCCATCCGTACAGAGCGCCGCATGTAATATACCCTTCTCGCGCAGCCGGCGTGTGAGGGCACGCGTGTCGATTTCGCTAATGCCAGGAATACCATGCCGTTCTAGATAGCTGGGTAAGCTTTCGTTGGCGCGCCAGTTGGAAATGACTGGGCTGATTTCGCGCACAATGAACGCAGTAATTTGGGGCTTGTCGCTCTCCAAGTCTTCGGTGTTAACGCCTGTATTGCCCACATGTGGCAAGGTCATACAGATCATCTGGCCGCGATAGGACGGATCGGTTATCACTTCTTGATAACCAGTCAAGCTGGTGTTAAAGACAACTTCACCCACCACGGTCGTGGCTGCGCCAAAAGCATTGCCATGAAAAACTGTGCCATCGGCCAGAACAAGAATTCCAGTCATCATTGTAAACCCTTTTTTAACCTTATCAGTCAAATTATGAGGCTTGAATACCCTGTCTTTGCGGAACGTTACTCAATTGCTGTGCGGATCGCGCTTATAGGCAAGTCGCAACGGCTGCCATTCTTCCCACTTGAGCAGATGATTCCAGGCCGCCGGCCGCGGCGTTGCTTGTTCCGCCGTCGCCTGCTTGACCAAATTCATCAACACGGCTACTTCGTCACAATGATGAAATTTGGGGCAGTAGATGCAGGCTTGCCACACCTTAGGGCTGATACTCCATCGATCCACCAGTTCAAAGCCTAGCCGTGTGAAGAAATTCTCGCGTAGAGTTAACGCACACACCTGTTGGTATTCGCGCTCTTTCGCTAATTCTACTAGCTGTAGCACGATCTGACTGCCCACGCCCTTGCCATGTTGATTTTCATCAACTGCCAACGAGCGAATTTCCACCAATGTGTCGGTCAACGATACGAGCGCACCACAAGCGACCACCGGTAGCCTATCGGCACCTGGCTCATATTCCACCGCCACTAACCAGTCGGATAATGTCTGACGCACGCTCTCTTCTGTGCGCGGTAACATTACGTTTTGTGCAGCAAAGCGATTTACCAAATTTATAATTTTGCCCACGTCTTCCGGTTGTGCCGGTCGAATAATGATAGCCATTTTACTCCTTATATTCAAAACGCTTATCGGTTAGCTGTGCCGACGGTCGATTAGCCTCGCGATTAATCAAACAGTTTGCGCATTTTGCCCAGATAAGCCATCAAAAAGTCACTTAGGAAATTACATAAACTACCTATTTAGGCCGCTATGCTTTTCTCTGTGCAGTGACTGAAAAACCCATTGACTAATTGATTATATGTGTAATGCACACTCTTGCTTATAACCTAAAATTTATCTTCCTAAATTTGTTGAACCTGTGTAATTTACGTTCTATTGACCAAAATGTTGCGTAAGTTGCATGCGATAAGTATCAATTGCGTGCCAGAGCAATGAAGCGGCTATACCTCATATCACACTGCGATTGGCTGCTTCAGGGATGCCCCATGCTATGGAGCGTTGAAACAATTTGGCGCAGCGGTGTTAGACTGTTCGCAGTCGCACTGGCTTGCCTTCATCCAAACTTTCAAACCGAATCAGCATATTGTACGAGACGCCTCCGACCGAGTTAGCCACATCACTGCCGGCTATCTTCTTAAAACCTAACTGCTCGTAGAGGCGCACCGCTCGCAGATTGGTGGCGCGCGTGCTGAGCGATATGGCTGGATAAGATGCTTTAGCAATCGTCAAAAGTTGGGCGAGCATAGCCTTGCCTACGCCCATACCTCTATAATCGGGCAAGATCCCGATGGCGAGTTCTGGCGTGTGATCATCGATATAGGCGTAGCCTTTTTCGTCGCTGAGTAGCAGGCGTGCCCATGCCGCGCCAATGGGCTGGTTATGCGTAGACTCAACTGCCAAAATACCAATATCACTACTACGACCCCACCCTTGCACATAATGGGCAAGGTCTGGGCGATCTATGGCGGCTTGCACTGATGTATGACCTTCTTCCGCCAGATGAGCTGCTTCAAAGATCATTTGCCAGAGAAAGGTTTCATCCGTTTGATTCGCAGGACGAATGTTGATCGACACCTTGCTTCTCCTTGCTACAAAGCGTAGGAGATAAGCCAGCCGGAATGTTTGCACAAGGCTGGCTTATCTCCTACCTTGTTATACTTCCTGTAAAATCTCATCAACAACGGCGACCGCGTGTTTGATCTCTTCGGCGCTAATAATCAGCGGTGGCACAAAGCGCAATACATTAGCACCGGCACTGACGAGTAATAAACCCCGCTCATACCCTTTGTTGACAATTGGTGTCACGTCGATGTCCATCTCGACCCCAACCATCAAACCACGGCCGCGCACTTCTTTGATATGCGGGCTATTTATTTCTTCTAGCAATTCCTTGAGCAGCTTGCCTTTGGCCTGCACTTCGGCTAAAAATTTTGGTTCGGCAATCCGACTAATGACATGTTGCGCAACATGGGTAACCAACAGGCCACCGGCAAAGGTGCTGCCGTGGTCACCTTTATGCATCGCGTCTGCCACTTTCTGGCGCATCATAATCACCCCTATCGGCAGACCGCCTGCCAATGGCTTGGCTGCGGTCAGGATATCTGGCTCAATCGTCTTGCCATCGTGTTGGTATCCTTGGTAGGCCCACAGAGTTCCTGTGCGCCCAACGCCACACTGTACTTCGTCAAAGATCAAAAGGGCGTCAAATTCATCCGCCAACGCACGCAGACCGCTGAGGAATTCGTTCGTGGCTACATAGAGGCCACCCTCGCCTTGCACCGGTTCAACGATAATGGCACAGACATTTTCGTCCATTTGGGCGCGGGCACTTGCCACATCGTTGAAATCCGCAAAGCGTACACCGGGCATCAGCGGCTTAAACGGATCTTGATACTTGGGCCGCGGGGTGGCCGCCAGCGCGCCGTATAATCGGCCATGGAACGCATTGGTGAAAGCCAAAATGTGATATTTATCTTCTTTGTCTTTTTCGCGGGCATAACGGCGGGCAAACTTGAAGGCACCTTCGGTTGCTTCGGCGCCACTATTGGCAAAATGCACTTTATCAGCAAAGCTTGTCTGACATAATTGCTTGGCCAGTTCGGCATGCGGCGCACTGTGGTAAAGATTGCTCACATGCAAGACACCGCTGGTTGTGGCTTCCGTGATCGCCTGCTTGATCCCCGCATCGTCATAGCCCAACGCGTTGACCGCAATGCCAGCCACCAAATCGAGATAGCCTTTCCCTTCGGTATCATAGAGCGTGCAATTCTGGCCGCGCTCTAATACAAAAGGGGGACGTCCATAAACGCCAAGTACATATTCTTGTTCCATATCAATCACACTTTGTGCATCCATGCTTTTTCCTCCTTTGGAAATGGGTTGCCTTCAGTTTATATACAAATAATATTGAAAAAAGCGGTCGTTGCGTTGCCAGCCACAACGTTCGTAAAGGCGTTGCGCGGTCGCGTTCGTGACCTCGGTGCTTAACGTAAGCCCGCGACTTTTGGTTTCTTGGGCGAGGATCGCTGCTTGCTTAAGCAGCGCCTCGCCTACCCCACGGCCTCTCGCGATGGGCAACACAAAAAGGTCATTCAAAATCCATAAACGTTGTAGCGAAATTGATGAGAAAGTTGGATAGAGCTGGGTAAAACCAAGCGGCATTACTTCATCAACGGCCAAAAAGATGACCGATTCATCAGCCGCCAGCCGATCCGCAATAAATTGGCGCGCCGCATTCAAGTTGGCAGTTTGTCGGTAGAATTGGCGGTAAGCATCAAACATAGGCGCAATCAGGTCTATATGCTGAGTTCCTGCGCGTACAATATTCATCAATGTCCCTCCCCAATGATGCCGGTGCCACTACCTTCCATCACACCGGCCAGATTGGTGATTACGGCTTGGGCTACACCGCCGCGTACTGCTTCAATCGCGCTGCGTACTTTGGGAATCATGCCGCCGGTGATGATTCCTTCGTCGATCCAGTGCTCCGCCTGATTCGCCGTGACTGCACGGATAACTCGTCCGGCAACCAAAACGCCTGGTACATTACTGATAAAAATGAGGCGAATGGCGCCCAATTTAGCGGCAATTGCCGTCGCAGCGTGGTCAGCGTTGACGTTATAACTAAGCGCATCAAGGGCACCGAAACTGATCGGACTAACGACCGGTACGATGTCGGCGTCGATCAACGTTTTCAGTAGGTGATCATCCACATCCTGGATATCGCCCACACGCCCCAAATCGCCGAGGGGATGCCACATCTTTTCAACATAAATTGTGCCATCGTCTACACCACTAATGCCAGCCGCCCGGATCTCCGCGTTGACCAAGATGCGTACAATCCTTTTATTCATCAGACCACTCAGGACCATTTCAGCAATATCCAAGCTGGCGTCGTCTGTCACGCGTAACCCTTCGATAAATTGGGGTGTTAAGCCCAATTTATGTTGTAAATCGGCAATTGCCTTACCACCGCCATGGACAATGACTGGGAAATACCCTTGGCTGAGTATAGTGCGCGTTGCATTCGCTAGCCCGGCCAGAAAGGTTGTATCATCCAATTCATTGCCGCCTACCTTGATAACAACAATATATTTATCTGGTTTTTCAACCGCTTGTTGCTTGGCCATTTCGTCTGTCTGTTCCATTCTTATGGATTCCTCTGCACTCATAAATTTAGAACTACATCAATCCAAGGGTTTCATCCAAGCCAACAGCAATATTAAAATTCTGAATAGCCTGACCACTAGCGCCTTTGATCAGATTATCCAATGTCGCCACAATAATATAATCTGGCCCATCCGGCTGGGTGGGATCAGCTGATATAATACTAATTGCGCAGCGGTTGCTGTGTGTGGTGTGGTGCAATGTCGCCATTTGTCCAGCCGGCACCAGGTGAATAAATGGCTCATTGGCATAGGTTTCCGCATATAAATCGCGAATTTGCACTTCGGTAACGCCAGCGGGTACGCTCACGTAGATTGTACTCAGAATGCCACGTGTGACGGGTAATAAATGCGGTGCAAAAGTGAAATGATAAGGCTGAGCATTGCCACCATTGCCGTTGTTCCTAGCCTGATTTAGCACCTGTTCCATTTCGGCGATATGGCGATGACGATAACCAATGCTATAGGGCGTCATATTTTCGTTGACTTCGCTAAAATTGTATTGTAAAGCCGCCTTACGGCCCGCGCCGCTCATGCCACTCTTGCTGTCGACAATCACCCGCTGGCTGAGCCAACCCGCTTTGGCCAGTGGATAAAGTCCCAAATTGACGCTCGTGGGATAGCAACCGGGGTTTGCAATCAATTGCGCGCCTTTGATCTGCGCGCGATTGACTTCGCATAGGCCGTACACAAACCGAGCCAGTAATTCTGGTGCTGTATGCGGTATATTGTACCAGCGTGTGTAGATGGATTGATCGATCAGCCGAAAGTCGGCGCTCAGATCAACAACGCGCACACCTGTTTCTTGAAAAGTCCTGACGGGGCCGATGGATGCGGCGTGGGGTAGGCATAGAAAGACTACGTCCACTTCATTTGCCCGCTGCATACCTTCTGCTAAACTAATAAGTGGATAATCCCAGGGTGCTGAGTGCACATCAGAAAATTTGCCACCTGCGCTATTCTCACTAGTAAGCCAACCAACTTTCAGATTGGGATGGCGGTGAATCAGTTGAACTAGTTCATAGCCAGTATAGCCAGTGGCGCCAGCAATGCCGGCTTTATAGACAATTTTCTCCATTGACCATCACTCCTTCGCTTTAAATTTCTTTATACTGCTTGTTTTGCCTGCGCATCAATGCTCATCATCTCAGCTACTGCGTGGTCTGCCTCAAATGGCGAGTGATTCAGTCCGTTGATGACGCCTTGCTGATCAATTTGTGAACGATTCTGGCTTAATTTAAATTTACCTTCGAGTCTAGTAATTTCAATCTCAAAGGCTACAATGGCTTTGGTCAGATTGATATGATACGCTGACCAATTGAACGTCCAAGGCTGCGGCATAGACGCTTCATGATGGCTAACCAACTCATCGAGTATTTGTTGAATGGCGCCCTGGTCCTCAATTATTTTAGGGATGCCATAGGCATGAGCAACGGCGTAATTCCAGGTTGGCACACTAAACTCTGCTGTGTACCAAGCTGGCGAAATATAGGCATGGGGTCCTTGAAACATCACCATAACTTCATGCGCCGTGGTAAAATGCTGCCATTGTGGATTTGCACGCGCCATGTGACTGACCAATGTACCATAAGCACCACGTGTGCTGTCTAACATAAAAGGAGTATGCGTCGCAAACGGTGTGCCGTTATCGCTGGTAATCAAGGTGGCAAAATTGTAAGCTCGCATCAAATGATGCAAGGCTTCAAGGTTATCTTCTTTATTTGAGCTAGGAATGTACATGGTTGCTCCCGCTTATTTCGTTGACGATGCCTATCCAATAAAAAAAGCTCCCCTTCTGGAGAGCTTCGCCAATGACTTTCATATCATAAACCGCGCGCGCAAACTTCCAGACCTTTTATCCGGTAGGTCGGCGGCTCAGCCTAAAAATAATGTTGAAAGAAACGGAATATTGCGCTGGCATAATGAATCAATAGCTCATCTAAGTGAAGTGGCTCGCTGTTGGACTTTTCAAATATAGAAAATTAGTAAACTTTGCATAGATCTGTTTGGTATAGCACGAATAAGTTTAACATGAGCTCATGGTAGTGTCAATAATAAAGTAAAAAAAATATAAAATATGGAAAAGATGAAAATGACAACGCTTATCTTAATCCGTCACGGCGAGACGGAGGCAAATGTCCAACAACTATGGCAGGGAGCATTAGATGCGCCACTAACCGTGCGTGGACAACAGCAGGTGCAGGCCACCGCACATTATATGGCCGAATTAGCCAGTCAATACCCAATCGACAAGTTTTATGTGTCGCCATTGGCGCGCGCTCAGAGTACAGCCGCTGCGATTGCGCAGGTTATCAATCTACAACCGACGATTGAGCAAGATTTGCGGGAATTTGACCTAGGTGACTGGGAAGGGCGCTCATTTTTAGAGTTAAAAGAAAAGGAGGATTTGTGGGAACACTGGCGCGTTGATTCTTGGTTTGCGCCCCCAAATGGCGAGTCGCCTTATTCTTTTAATCGGCGCACTGTGGCAGTCTTCGAGCACTTGGCGCAATTACATCCAGAGCAGACGGTGTTGGTTGTCACCCACGGCGGTTTGATTTGTAACGTGCTGGCTACTTGGTTTGGCACAGGGCCAGACGATTGGCGACGCTGGGAGCCTCATAACTGTGCGATCAGCATCTTGAAATCTGAAGCAGGCGAGTGGCAAGCACTTGCGGTTAACAGTACCAACCATTTACCCGCAGCGGCCATCGTCCAAAATGATAGCTCTGCTTACGCCGAGGAAATAGCTGGCGATAACGAGCATTGATCAACGGGCTTAATCAATAGACATGATTCGGCATCAGCATTCACCACAGGTAGACAAGGAGACGCCCATCCGTAGATGAGACGGAAACAGGTACGCATCACCTGTCTACCTGTTTCCCATCTTTGTTAATCCAGATCATGTCTAATAGGTTGCTGGCTACCAGCCACATTGTGCATGCCCTATTTCGGCGCCATGCGGATTGCCCCGTCCAGCCGAATAACTTCGCCGTTTAGCATTTGATTTTGGATGATATGGGCCACCAACATGGCATATTCATGGGGTTGGCCTAGGCGAGATGGAAAAGGGACTTGTTGGCCGAGTGAAAGACGGGCCGGTTCTGGTAGGCCGGCCAACAACGGTGTGTCAAAAATGCCAGGAGCAATCGTCATCACGCGGATGCCAAAGCTGGCCAGATCGCGGGCGGCTGGCAAAGTCATGCTTACAATACCGCCCTTGGAAGCTGCGTAGGCAATCTGGCCAATCTGTCCATCAAAGGCAGCCACCGATGCCGTATTGATAATGATGCCGCGCTCGCCACTTTCACCTGGTTGATTGCGCGCAATTGCCTCTGCTGCTAGGCGCAAGACATTGAAGGTGCCGATCAAATTGATTTGAATCAACTTAATAAAGGAAGCCAGGCTGTGTGCCCCGCGCTTGCTCAACGTCCGTTCCGCCATACCAATCCCAGCGCAATTGATCGCCCCATGTAATGCACCAAAATGTGCAACTGCTCTATGCACTGCATTTTGGACACTAGCTTCATCGGTTACATCCGTGTGAATAAAAGTGACCCGATTGCCAATCGCAGCTGCATTCTGTTCGCCTGCTACTTGATTAATATCTGCAATCACAACCTGTGCGCCTTGCTCAACTAATAAATGGACTGTTGCTTTACCAAGGCCAGAGCCACCACCGCTGACTAAAAATGTTTTAGCTTGAATCTCCATGCGCATCTCCACCCTGACGCCATATCAATGCCAAAATTATTCGATGGCGTTTAGCATATCATCAATTAATGGTTGAGCAAACCAGCTCGATTTGGAGCAGTGATTTGTATCCTTTGATGTATTTTCTTATTAAATTGGGTATTGAAATTGTTTAACAAGCCTGCTATAATATTAATCATCAGGTCATTTTAGGTAAAAAAGTCATTCATTACTGCATAAATTGATTGTTGTAGTAAATGATTGTTTCACGTGAAACATCGGACTGGTAATTGACCAATTTAGGAATTCCAATTGAATGACGATAACGAGCCATACTTCAATTGACCACATGGAAACGCCAGTCATAGATTATGAAGGTAGCCAGTACAAGACAAATTTCTGGGAAGGCCAAGGGCGCGATTATGAAGACGCCACTGAGAGACTTGTTTTAAAACAACTGCTACCTAGCCAAGGGGTGCGCATCGCGGAAATTGGCGCAGGGTTTGGGCGGTTGGCTAATCTGTATGTGGGTTATGAACAGATTATTCTGTTCGATTATAGCCGTACCCTATTGCAAGATGCGGTCAAACAATGGGGTCATGACCCGCGCTTTGTATTTGTTGCTGGCAATATCTATGAATTGCCACTGGCAACAAATAGCTTGGATTCGCTTGTGATGGTGCGCGTTATGCATCATCTGGCGGATGTACCACAGGCACTCCAGCAAATTCGCCGCGTGTTGCATCGTCATAGTATCGCCGTGCTAGAGTATGCCAATAAACGTAATCTCAAGGCTCTGTTGCGTTGGGCGCTGGGCCAACAAGCCTGGTCGCCGACAGAGCAGCAGCCCGTTGAGTTTGTTAAATTGAATTTTGATTTTCACCCTGACTGGATGAGGGCGCAGTTTAAGCAAGCCAAACTGCACCTGCGGGCCCAACGAGCGGTGTCACATTTCCGTTCGCCCTTGTTGAAAAATAATCTAAATGCAGAAAAGCTGGCAAAAGCTGATAGCGCGTTATTTCGGCTCGGCGGTCTTTACCCCTTAGCGCCTAGCGTTTTTGCGCAGCTAGATGCACTAGAGGCAGGTGCACGTGCCACTATCTTGACCAATGCAGCTGCGCTTGCTCAACTATTTCGATGTCCGAGCTGTACAAAAGAAGCCTTTGAAATGGTAGGAAAAGAACAGCTTTTATGTGCAAATTGTGGTAAAAAGTATAGGCAAAGATCAGGAATCTGGGACTTTAAGGAAGCGGTCACGGTATAAATCTTTCTACTTGCTTCACAGTTATATGAAGAAGCGTGTGGAAAGTAAGCAACTATCCTGTATTACTGCGTAGATTTAATGAATGACTGCTCGAGAGCGAGCATTTTTTCAGGAGATAAACGAAATTCTATGGTAAAACAAAAAGCACTTGATTTTTCAAGCGATACTGAAGTGGATGCTGATTTCGCTGTGGCGTTTGACGACAAACTGCACGGTGATGCTGGGCCAGAACTCAGCGATGAACGAAATCCTGGAGATGCAGCTAAAGAAGAATCACACCCTGACGATGATGAAGTTGAAGCGGCTGAACATGTTGCCCTTTCACCCGAAGCAGCCCTAGAACATCTGCTTACCTTAGGTCGCGCCCAGGGCTATGTTTCTTATGACGATGTTCTCCGAGTGATGCCGGAAGCAGAAAATAATATGGAACAGGTCGAAGATGTGTTCGCTGCGTTATTTGAACAAGGGATTGAAGTGGGTCAGGTGCGCGAAGAGGAGCCTGACGATCTGCATGAAATTGAAGAGGCGGCGGAAGAAGAGAATTTTGATCTCAGCCAGATCGAAATTGACGATTCGATTAGCCTCTATTTGAAAGAAATTGGTCGAGTACCGCTGCTGACGGCGGAAGAAGAAGTGTCCCTGGCCAAGCGGATGGAAAAGGGTCGCGAATCGCGTAAGAAATTGACTCAAGGTGCTGAAGATTGGGAAGAGCGCGAACGCCTGCTATGGTTTGTGCGCGATGGTCAAGCCGGGCAAGAACACCTGATCAAGGCGAATAGCCGCTTGGTGGTTAGTGTGGCGAAAAAATATGTCGGACGGGGTGTACCTTTCTTGGATCTGATTCAAGAAGGTAACATTGGCTTGATTCGAGCCGTCAAAAAATTCGACTATCGCCGCGGTTATAAGTTTAGCACTTATGCCACCTGGTGGATTCGCCAAGCGGTGACGCGCGCAATTGCGGATCAAGGGCGCACCATTCGTGTGCCTGTGCATATGTACGAACAGATCAACCGGCTTACCCGCACCAGCCGCCAACTTGTGCAAGAACTTGGCCGCGACCCAACGACAGAAGAGATCGCTCACGAGTTGGGTGTATCACCCCGCAAGGTAGAACATATTATGCGGGTGAGCCAGCGTCCGCTCAGCCTTGAGATGCCCGTAGGGGAGGAAGAAGACAGCTACCTGGGTGACTTTATTGAAGATGAAGACGCCGATGCGCCAAGTGAAGCAGCCGGTCAACAGTTGTTGCGCGAAGTGATTGATGAGATTTTCCAGAGCTTGACCCCGCGCGAAGTACGAATTTTGCAACTTCGCTTTGGTCTAGTAGATGGTTACTGTTATACGCTTGAAGAAGTGGGCAAGAAATTTGGCGTCACGCGTGAGCGCATTCGTCAAATTGAAGCCCAAGCGCTTAGCCGCTTGCGTCACCCCAGCCGCAGCCGAAAATTGCGTGACTACCTGTAAATCGAGTATGTAAGTTGAGATGCACCCTTGATTGGGCATTGATTATTGTTTCACGTGAAACACCGGCGCCAGTTGGCGCCGGTGTTTTTATTGGCACCTATGATTTTAAGTAATTGTTTCGCTAACCAACTAAATTTAATGTATAATCGGCAATGAATTAATTGCTTAGCTAGCGTTAGGCGGCAGGATATGAATTTTCATAGCAAGTATACAGCACCTTTGCAAACGTCCGACTGCTGAGCGACATTGGTAGGACGGCGATGCACTCATGGCTAAGCTGTTGAAAGGAAAAATGCATGGCGGTTTTTAATCGGTTTATTGTTATTCTACTTTGGCTTATTTTACTGGCACTGTTTTGCCTTTTGGCTGTCACCCCGTTCGATACACTGCATAAGGCTCAGGCTTTGCTGGAAGTAGGCACAGGCACTTTGAGCTTATGGCAAACGAGTAATCCAACCACTTTTCTGATTGCGCAATTTGCGGCCGGTGTGGTTGCTATTTTGTTATTCGGCACGTTACTGTGGATGGAAATCTGGACATGGCAGCGACGCGGTGTTCGTATTCGTACTGTAGATGGCAGTTCGGCTGAATTGGACACTGCTAGTGTTGGACGGCGCCTCGGTTGGCATTTAGATCAACTGGCGGAGATTATTAAGGCGGTGCCGATTGTTAAAGCGCGCGGTGGCTCAGTTGATGTCAAGCTTGAAATTGAGGCTGCTTCGGACGTTGATATTCCGATGAAAACGGACGAGGTTGTTGAGGTAACACGCGACGTGATTGAGCAAGACTTGGGACTAAAGCTGGGCAAGTTGGATGTCCACATGCGTTGTGCTCCTTTCGAACCTGATTGGGTTCAATAATCAAACGCTAAATATCTTCAATAGTGCAGCGGGGGCTTGTGGAAGCGGTGGGCCGTTTAGAAGGCGCCGGTCGCCCGATTTTATATAGCGTCACTGCTCTGTTTATGCAGCATTTCGGGCTTACCAAGCTAGACGAATTGCCGCCACCAGAAATGACCGAGGCTGATACGCTATCGGCTACGACAAAACTAGCAGATATGGAAGGACTTGCTAGCGGCCATCTGTAATAGCATGTCAGTTTGTTGGACGCAAGCATGGCTGAATTGTAGGTTAGATGTCAGGCGAGGTCGTACAGTTAGCGCGATAATCAAATTCGATAAAATCACTGGCGTAAGCGTTTTAGTCCTATGCCTAGCTACTGCAGTAACCAACGCTTTTATGATATACCCATGTAACAAATATAAATCAGTAAGGGGCAAAGAACCTATGTACAGATTCGTACGCTGGCATATCTTTTCTCTGGTGGGCAGTTTTCTATTCATTCTATTAGTAAGCGCCGAATCCGTTGTCCATGCCCAAGAGAAATCGTTGGTATGGGAACGTTTCGATGTAGACATTATCGTCAATACTGACAGTACATTTGACGTAAATGAACACCAGACCATTCGCTTTACCCAGGGATCCTATACTTTTGGATACCGTGATATCCCGATTAATAATTTTGATTCGATTGATCAGTGGAAGATCACAGACGAAAGTGGTCACACTTATTATCCAGCTAATGGGAGTAGTGAACCTTACACTTTTGTTGTAGATACGCAGAATTCACACTACATTATCCATTGGTATTTCCCCGCAATGCGCAATAACAGTGAAACTTATACACTTAGCTATAAAGTGCACAGTGGGTTGCGCGTTTATTCGGGCGATGATCAGGTCTGGTGGAAAGCCATCTACGGTGATCGTTCCTTTCCTGTCTTGGCTGGGCGTGTCAGCGTCACCGTGCCCGAGAAGGCCGAGATTCATCAGTGGGCAGCCTATATTAATAGCGCTGACGCTCGCGATTCGGCAACTGCAACGTTAGCCCAAGGCAAGCATTCGATTCTGTTCCAATTGAATCGACGCCTCGACAGCGGCGAAGAGTTTGAAGTTCGCACGCAATTTACACATGGCGTTGTCGATGGGGTAGCCCCAGCCTGGCAGGCACAGGCCGATGCGGACGCCGCGCAACGTGATGCTGAAATTGCGGCGCGTGAACGTTGGCGACCCTTGGCGACGTTGACTTTTGGCGCTTTGGGTTTGCTCTTAATTCTGGGTAGCCCAGCCCTGCTCTATGGCCTGTGGTATCGCTTTGGTCGCGATAAGTCGGTGGAAATGGTGGCCGATTATTTGCCGGAGCCGCCCGATGATTTGTCACCGGGCATGGCTGGCACGCTGCTCGACGAAAAGGTCGATATGCAGGATGTCATTGCAACCTTGGTTGATCTGGCGCGCCGTAAAGCCATCAGCATCACCGAAGAGAAGGAAGAGGGCATGTTCCGCAGCGGCACCGACTTTATCTACCGGCGCGAACGCAATGATGTGGCCTTACAGCCGTATGAGGAAAAACTACTCAACGGTATGTTCGGCACGCAAGATGAAGTAAAATTGTCGGCACTGAAAAACAAATTCTATGCGCTGTTGCCGGACATCCAGGCCAGTATGTATCAGGCGGTGACTGAGGCTAATCTTTTTCCAAGCAACCCAGAAAGTGTACGTAACTTTTATGCTTATTTGGCGATCGCCGGTTTGGTTGTTGCTTTCCTGGTCGGCATTGGCTTGATGAGTTTGTTTGGCGAATTGACGGGGGCCGCCATCTTGCCAGGTGTGGGAATTGGCGTGTTCGCCTTGGGCTTGCTGATCCTGGCGCGCAGTATGCCGCGCAAAACCGAGCATGGAGCCGAGGAGGCCGCGCGTTGGCAGGCTTTCAAGCGCTATCTGACTAATATCGAAAAATACACTAACATCGAAGAACAAAAGACTATTTGGGATCAATGGCTGCCCTATGCGATTGCCTTTGGTATCGACAGTCAATATATCCGCAAATTTGAAGGCGTAGATGCCCCAGCGCCGGGCTGGTATTTTCCATCACCCACTCTGTATGGCCCGTATCGACGGCGCTATTACGGGACGCCCTGGATCGGCCCTGTGATGGGCGACGGCTCGATGCCAGGGGATTCGGGTAAACAGGAAGGTGGCAGCCTCGGTGGCGGTTTGAGTGAAGCCAGCCGCGGTATGGGCAACAGCCTGACCAGCATGAGCGCTGGTTTGGGGGCCATGTTGAACAGCGCCAGCAGTGTTATGACCAGTCGGCCTGCGCCAAGCAACTCCTCTTCGCGCGGTGGTTGGAGCAGCGGCGGTGGTGGCTGGAGTGGCGGTGGCGGTGGTGGCGGTGGCGGCGGCGGGGGTGGCGGCGGCGGTTTCGGCTAAATCTCAACTTTACTGCTGTAGCTACGTAGACCATAATGGATTCGTAACTGTTCAGGCGTAGTGATACGCAGGTAAACACGGATATACGGGTATACCTCCTGTCTACCTATCTACCTGTTTACACAAGGGCTGAACAGTTATATGGATTTTACAATTTCACGGCACAGATCAGGGAGTACATTATGATTGGTGGTGGACGCACAGTTGGGGTTTTGATGATGATTGGCGGCATTGTGCTGCTCTTAGCCTTTGGCGCGGTGGTACTGTCCAGCGGCACCACTGGCGGTGGCACGATCTTGGGCATCTTTCTAGCGCTCATCGTCGCAACGCCGGTTTTTGGCGTCGGCTTTTATGTCTTCCGCAAAGGCAGTTCCGAAAAAGCGGAGTTCGACATCGTCACCCAAGAGAAAAAGATTCTCAACATGGTGTTGACGCAGGGCCAGGTGACAATCACCCAGTTAGTGGCCGAAATGCAAGTGCCGCGTGATGCGATTGAAGATATGATTCGCGACCTGGTGGGCAAACAATTGTTCAGCGGTGCCATTAATTGGGAAAAAGGCATTTTGTACAGTGTCGAGAGCCAAGCGTTAACAACTGGCAAGAAATGTCCCAATTGTGGCGGTGAACTTGTCTTCGCCGGCAAGGGTTTGATCAAATGTCCCTACTGTGGCAGTGAGGTATTTCTCACCAAACGGGCGGCTGCCTCTACCGCAACTGGGGCCAACGTGCCCACAACCGATGCGCCCGCATCAACGAATGCGCCCGCATCAACGAATACGCCCACGACAACGTAAGCTAGACTTGGTGTAGAGACCAGACACCGATTACCGTTCAATTCACAAAGGAGAAATAAGCTTTATGAGTGATCAATATGTAGAAGCGGCCAAGTCCAACATGGGTGCGCTTGAGCGACTTTTGAAAGGTCTGCCAGGGATTCGCGGGTATGTAGACAAAGATCTGCGGCGTGATGCCGACAAACATTTGCGCAAGTTAATTGCTAGCCAACTGACAGAGCAAAAACAAGCCTTGCTCGACATCCAAAATAAATTGCTCAAAGGAGGCGGCCTGGCTTTGCTAGACGATGTGGATGGCGCGATTCAGAAATTACAGACGTTGATCGACCGAGTGCAGACGGCAAGTTATGGTTACGCTGGACTGTTTGACGCGATTAAAATTCGCGCAGAGCAACTAGATGCGCTGAACAAGTTTGATATTGCCCTGGCTGGGCGCGTGGTAGCGGTCGAAAATGCCGTTAAGGCATTGGCCGATGCCGTGACTAATAAACAGAATATTCCGCCGCTGATCGACCAACTTACGACCATTATCACAGAACTGCGCACCATGTTCGATAAGCGCAGTCAAGCCGTGCTCTCGCCTGAGCTGCTGATGGACGCAACCGCTGTGCCTGCGATTGATGTGAGTTCATTACCGGCTAAACTTGAGGAAATTCCGACCTCGCCCGCGCTTGAGCCAAGCCCAGCCGTGAGTGAAAACAAAGGGTAATGCTTGCCGATTGCGCTGGCATAGAGCACACCTATATCCGGCCGAGCAGTGGCCGCTTATTTAAATTTTCAGATTATTGAGGAGAAGAATATCATGCCAAGTATTATTGATGTCGTTGAAGCCCCGAATCAAGGCCCAAATGATCTAGTTTCACGCATGCCCGAAAATGGGTCGGGTAATTTTAAGTTCGGCAGTCAAGTGATTGTCCGCGAAAGTCAGCGCGCAATCTTTTATCGCGATGGCAAGTCACTAGACACGTTTGAGCCAGGTCGCCATACGATCACAACCATGAACTTGCCGATCCTCTCGGGCTTATTGCGGCTGGTGACCGGCGGCAATAATGTCTTTACTGCCGAAGTTTATTTCGTCAATATGCGCGAGATTACGGATATGAAGTGGGGCACGCCGCAACCGATCAGCTTGCGTGATACGGATCTTGGTTTGGTCCGCCTCCGTGCTTTTGGACAGTATACGATGCAAATTGCCGACCCCAAACGCTTCGTCGATCAGGTGGTTGGTACGCAAGGGCTCTATACCACAGCCCAGATCGAAGATTATTTACGCGGCGCTGTCCTCTCGCGTTTGACAGATGTGCTGGGCGAAAATATGACCAGCATTTTTGATTTGCCCAAATTGTTTGACGAGATCAGCGCGGGCATGAAGGCCAAGGTGCAAGAAGACTTCTTGGCCCTCGGCATCAACCTCAAGCAATTCATGATTGTTTCGATCAGCCCGACGGACGAAACGGCCAAGGCAATCGATGAACGCTCGAGCATGGGCGCAGTTGGTAATCTTGATAATTACATGAAATATAAAACCGCAGGCGCGATCGGCGATGCAGCCAAGCAATCGGGTGGCACGAGCGAAGGTTTAGGTTTAGGCGCTGGCATCGGGATGGGTGCTGGCATGGCTGGGATGATCTCCAATGCCATGTCCAACGCGCAACAGTCCGCTCAGCAGCAACCTGCTCAGCCAGCCACCGCCAGCGCGGCTGCCACGCCCGGGATCATGACGCTAGAAGAAGCGGCGGCCTATTTAAAAGTAAAACCAGCCGATGTGCAGGCCGCCATCGACAGTGGTGATATCAAGGCCAGAAAAATTGGCGCTGAATATCGGATCAGCAAAGATGCGATTGATGCGTATTTGAAGGGCTAAGTCTTGCACTTTCCAGAGCATACAAAGCGCAGGGTAATCACACCCTGCGCTTTTTTATTGTATCCTCAATTTGCATACAGATCCAGCATTTTCTGGCATCGCCTTCAAAAAAGGGGGATATCCCTGGATGGAGACGCGACCAATAGAGTGCATTGCACTAGTGAGACCAAATTTGTTTATCCACTCAGGTGATGACTAGTGCGCTGCACTCAGGGACCGCGCCCCCAACCTCAGATACATCCTTCAGAAAGTCCTGACCAATCCCTATAGAAAAAAGGCTCTTTCGGGCATGCAGGGGGTTGACAAAGAAACCTTCCGGGAAGCTTTGGTCGCCTACACTGGGCCATCGAATACAGCTTCCCGGAAGGTGGCACCGACCCCTTGAGATCCGGTTGAGCCAGAAAAAAGTTTGCGTTTGACGCCCACTCCTTCTCCAAGTATACTTAATTTATCGTAACAGAGTCACCCATGCGCTTAATCGTGCAATCATTGCTGCTATTTGCGCTTTTTGTTCATAATTTCGTATTCATATCTCCCTAGATTCCCATGTATTGGGTCAAGAGAAAGTAGAAGGAGGCTGTTTCGATGACTACCAACCGAGTTGCCCTGGTGACTGGATCGCGCCGCGGGATCGGTCGCGCGATCTCGTTAACCCTGGCCCGCGAGGGTTATGACATTGTCGTCAATGATTATGAAATTGATGAACACGCCGAGCAGACGGCGGCAGCCATTCAGGCCCAGGGTCGGCAGGCCTTTACCATCCAAGCAGATGTGGGCAACTCAGCCTCAATCAAAGCTTTGTTTCAACAAATTGAGCAGCGCTTCGGTCGGCTAGATGTCCTCGTCAACAACGCCGCCACTTGGGCTTGGCAAGACTTTTTGGATATACCCGAGCAAGATTGGGATAAAATGTTGAATGTCGATCTCAAAGGGCCTTTTCTCTGTTCACAAGCCGCAGCCCATTTGATGATTGCTTCACACGGCGACGCGTCACACGGGAGGGGCGTCATTATCAATATCAGCTCTGTGCATCGGAGTCGTTGTTGGCCACAGGATACGGTCTATGGCATTTGCAAGGCTGGTATTATGCGGCTGACCGAGAGCATGGCCTATGAGTTGGGTCCTCAGGGCATCCGCGTCAATGCAATTGCACCAGGCTATATCGATAGCCGTATCCCTAATCCCACTGAGCCGCCGATTGGTCAGCCAACTTATGCCGATCCAGTCATCCCAATCACGCCGCTGCGCCGCATTGGGGTGCCAGAAGACATTGCTGAAGCCGCCGCCTTTCTTGTCTCTGAGCGCGCTTCGTTTATCACAGGCCAATGTCTTACCGTAGATGGCGGCTTCCTATTGGGCGGAACACCCATCACTGGCTAACTACGCTAAGCGCAAACAGCAATGCTTGCCGCTTATTTCACCCTAGAGATATTTATAGAGAGAGGAAACAATGACGACAGCAAACTTAGATCAATTGCGCGAGCGCGCGCAGTTTATCCGCACTGAGACTGTCCGCTTGATCGAGATTGCCAAAAGTGGGCACTATACTTCGGTCTTCTCTGCGGCAGAGATTCTGGCCACCCTGTATTATCACACCATGAACATTTCGAGCGATCCAAAATGGCCTGATCGAGACCGGCTTATTTTATCCAAAGGCCACTGCGCGGTTGGCGTCTATCCCATTTTGGCTGATAAGGGTTATTTCCCCACCGCGTGGCTAGACAACTACGCCCACCTTGGTTCACCCCTCGGCGATCACCCTGACATGCGCAAAGTACCTGGCATTGACTTCAGTTCTGGTTCCCTAGGTCATGGACTCTCCATCGGACTGGGGATGACAATGGGGCTTAAGCAACAAAAATCACCGGGGCGCACGTTTGTATTATTGGGGGATGGCGAACTAAACGAAGGACAGATTTGGGAAGCTGCCCAGGCTGCCTCACATTTCCAAGCGGGTAACTTAATCGCGATTGTCGACCGTAATGGTATGGGGCTGGATGCGCGCACCGAAGAGACGATGCGCATTGAGCCGTTGGCCGATAAATGGACGGCCTTCAACTGGCAAGTTCATGAGTGCGATGGCCATAATCTGACCGAACTGGTTAATACCTTTGATAACTTACCTGTCAATAGCGACAAACCCCAGGTGATCATCGCGCGCACGATCAAAGGCAAAGGCGTAAAATACATGGAAAATTCGCGGCTCTGGCATTTGGGGTATCTACACGGCGCTGACGCCCAAACGACAATTGAGGAGATCATTCATTATGAGTACGCTTGAACAACTCATTCCCGCCGACATTGACTTGCAGGAGTCGGAATCTTGGCACTTGGGCATGTTGCGCACACAGGCACACTCAGCCATTGCGGCACGCGTGCTGGCTGATCTTGCCGATCAGAATGATCGCATAATGGTGCTGACCGCCGATTTAGGCTTTAGCAATCGTACGGTCGAATTTTCCTATCGACACCCGGATCGCTTCTTTAATTTGGGCATCGCCGAACAGAATATGGTCAGCGTCGCGGCGGGTCTAGCGACAACCGGCGCTATTCCCTATGTGGCTACCTTTGCCTCCTTCCTGGGCTTGCTTTGTTGCGAACATATCCGCACCGATCTGGCTTATCCCAACTTGCCCGTTCGCCTGTTAGGTCATCATGCTGGCATTTCACTGGGCTATTACGGCACATCGCACCATGCCACCGAAGACATTGGCATCATGCGCTCGATTGCTAACTTGAAAATTGTCTGTCCCGCCGATGCCTATAGCCTGGAACAAGCCTTGCGCCAGACTGTGGACGTGGAAGGGCCAATTTACTTCCGCTTAGGGCGTGGGCGCGAAGCGGACGCTTATCTGCCAGGTGAACCTTGGGAATATGGCAAGATCAGCGTCTTGTGCAAGGGGACCGATGGCGTCCTGTTCGCCAACGGCATTATGGTAAGTGCGGCGCGGCAGGCGGCTGAGGCACTGGCGACCGAAGGCATCAGCCTTACCGTGGCCGATTTGCATACAATTCAACCGTTTGACACGGAAGGCGTGCTTTCCCTAATCGAAGAATCGCGCAATGTCTTTGTCGCCGAGGAGCATAACACCCGCGGCGGTGTGGCCACTGCGGTCGCCGACGCGATTGTTGATGCCCGAGTCGACGGGGTAAAACTGGTGCGCATTGGTTTCCCACCCGACGAATATTCTGTGATCGCTTCGCCGTACCATCTCTATCAATATTATGGATTGGATGGAGCCGGTGTTGCAGAACGCGTGCGTAGTTCAATGAAAGCTTAAGAAGATTCTGTTCGTTTAATGGGGCATCAATGAGTAGGGTTCAGGCATGCCTGAACCCTACTGTCATCTCGTCTTTGGCTTGGCAATCAACAACTAAGCGAGCAAGGCACTATGCAGCGAAAGATTATCCTTGATCCGTATGGGCGTAAACTGGACGAAATCTTCGAGCCAGCCGATCTACAGCGGCTTTATAGTTTAACAGACGTGGTTTGGGGTCGTGATGGACCCATGCCGGATGAAGCGTTTGCCCAAGCCAAGGCCGATGCTTTTGCCATCGTGACTGGCCGCTGGCGCTATGGATCGGTGAACGAAATGCCCAACTTGCGTGCCATTCTAGAAGTGAGTGGCCGCCATCCGAGTCCGCAAGTTTTAGATTACCAAAGCTGCTTTGCCCGTAGCATTCGGGTGTTGAGTTGCGCACCGGCTTTCGGGCCGATGGTGGCTGAAATGGCGCTCGGCATGGCGTTGGCCGCATCGCGCGAAATCGTAGATGGGCATGTTGCCTTCACAACGGGTGAAGAACGTTGGTTACACGCCGGTAATGCTGGCACCTTTACGCTCTATAACCAGACCGTCGGTCTGATTGGCTTTGGTGGGCTAGCGCGTGCTTTGAAACCCTTATTGGCGCCCTTTCAGTGCAAGCTGCAAGTCTACGATCCCTGGTTGCCTACGCCTTATTTAGCCAGCCAAGGCGTGACACCAGTCGATCTCAAGTCCCTGCTAGCCACGTCAAAAGTGATCTTTGTCCTTGCCATTCCGTCGGCCGCTAACAACGCCATTCTGGATCGTCAACACCTGGCGCTTATTCAATCAGGCGCTGTGTTTGTCCTAATCAGTCGTTCCCATCTGGTGGATTTTACAGCGTTGACGGAACTGGTCAGCGCCGGCCGTTTCAAGGCTGTGATTGATGTCTTTCCAGAGGAACCCCTACCCCCAGATCATCCGATCCGCCACGCGCCGGGCGTTGTGCTTTCGGCGCATCGGGCAGGGAGCGTGCCGAGCGATTTGCGTCATATCGGGCGCATGGTGGTCAATGATTTGGAAGCGATGTTAGCTGGTCTGCCACCCCTAGAGATGCAGGTGGCGCAACCAGAAATTGTCTACCGGCTAGAGTAAACAGATTCATCTGAACGTAAAAAGTAAACGGAGCTTATGTACAAACGGATTGTGGTTAAGTTGGGCACCAGCGTGCTCACTGGTGGTGGACGTAACCTTGACCATCCGCGCATGGTCGAATTGGTCCGCCAGTGCGCCGAACTTTATCATCAGAATTACGATATTATTTTATGTACGTCCGGCGCCATTGCTGTGGGCCGCGCGCGCCTCAATTTCCCCGAGCTGCCGCCGACGATTGCCAGTAAACAACTCTTGGCTGCCGTGGGCCAGAGTCGCCTGATGCTCACCTGGGAGCGTTTCTTTGAGATTTATGGCATTCATGTCGGCCAGATTCTGTTGACCCGTGCTGATGTGGAAAATCGCCAGCGCTTTCTTAATGCGCGCGATGCCTTTTCGGCCCTATTGGAACATCGCATTGTCCCCATTGTGAATGAAAACGATGCACTCGCCACCGAAGAGATCAAAGTCGGCGATAATGATAATTTGTCGGCGTTGGTGGCCACACTGGTCAATGCCGATTTATTGATTCTACTCACCGATCAGTCGGGACTTTTTACTGCGGACCCGCGCACGAATCCCGATGCGCAACTGATTGCGGAAGTACGTCACATTGACGAAACGCTGCGCGCCCAAGCTGGCGGCAGCGTCAGTGGCCTCGGTGTCGGCGGGATGACCACTAAAGTGCAGGCCGCCAACATTGCCCGGCGCGCGGGCACTGATGTGGTGATTGCGGCTGGTCGCGAGCCGAACGTCATTATCCGTGTCGCCACCGGTGAGGCGTTGGGTACACGCTTTCCTGCGCTAGAGACGCGCTTGGAGAGCCGCAAGAGTTGGATTTTAGCGGGACCCAAACCAGCGGGCCGCTTGCTCGTTGACGCCGGCGCAGCGCGTGCCTTGTGCGAGAAAGGGCGCAGTCTTTTACCGGCGGGCATTGTCCATGTAGAAGGCGACTTTCAGCGCGGCGACACCGTAACCATCATGAATCTCGCACGCCATGAGCTCGCACGCGGTCTGACGGCTTATGCCAGCAGCGACATGCGTCAAATTGTTGGCCGCCAGTCCGAACTCATTGCCGAGCGCCTTGGGTATACGTATGGGCCGGCGGCCGTCCACCGCAACGACATGATTTTGTTAAATGATTAGGCGCTGAGGTTATTTTTGGAAGCAATGATCCGCATTGAGCACCTCTATCACACCTACCAATCCGAAAGCTCCCAACCAGTTCAAGCGTTGCGCGATGTCAATCTGACCATTGATAAAGGCGAATACGTGGCAATTTTGGGCCACAATGGGTCGGGTAAATCGACATTGGCCAAGCATCTCAACGCCCTACTGTTGCCGACTCAGGGTGATGTCTGGGTGAAAACGTGGAATACAAAAGCGCGTGCCCATACGCGCAACATTCGCGCAACGGTCGGTATGATTTTCCAGGTGCCCGATAATCAGATCGTTGCGACGATTGTGGAAGAAGATGTCGCCTTTGGTCCAGAAAATCTCGGCGTGCCGCATGCCGAACTGGTGCGCCGGGTGGATTGGGCGCTGGAACAGGTGCATATGCTGCCTTTTCGCCACCGCGCGCCGCATTTACTGTCGGGTGGTCAGAAACAGCGGATTTGTATTGCTGGCATCCTCGCCATGCAGCCGGACGTGTTGGTGTTGGATGAAGCAACCGCCATGCTCGACCCGTTGGGACGCCAAGAGGTGCTGCAAACGGCATACCGTCTGAACAAAGAGCAAGATGTGACCGTGGTCGCCATCACCCATTTTATGCACGAAGCGATCCAGGCGGATCGCATTGTGGTCATGGCCGAAGGTCAAATTGTGCTGGAAGGCACGCCGCGCGCGCTTTTTCAGCAGGTGGACAAATTACGCGCTTTACATTTAGATGTGCCCCAAGTGACCGAATTGGCGCTTGCGCTGCATCAACAATTTCCCGATTTTCCGAGCGATGTGCTCAGCATTGATGAGATGGTGTGTGCAGTGCAGCAAAAAACAGGGTGCAATCATCTGCCGTTGGCTGGTGCCTATTCCTCACCCCCACAATTGTCCACGGGCCCATCACTGATTGCGACCCGCGAGCTTGGTCATGATTATATGCGCGGCACGCCGTTGGCCGTCAAGGCAATCCATGACGTTAACATGGACATTTACCAAAATGAGATTGTCGGGATTATCGGCCACACCGGTTCGGGAAAATCTACGGTGGTACAGCATTTCAACGCGCTGATGCGGCCGCATGAAGGCACCGTGACCGTACTAGGTGAAGATGTAGGCAATCCTAAGCTAGACGTACAAACCATCCGCCGCCGCGTTGGTCTGGTCTTTCAGCTGCCCGAAACGCAACTCTTCGAGCAATATGTCGGTGACGATGTTGCCTATGGGCCGCGCAATTTGAAATTGAGCCGTGAAGAAGTGCGTGCGCGGGTGCGCAAGGCGATGGAAGCCGTCGGGTTAGGCTTTGATGCGTTCAAGGACCGCCTGACGTTTGGTCTGAGCGGTGGCCAGATGCGCAGAGTTGCGCTAGCTGGGGTGCTGGCGTTGGAGCCAGAAATCCTTGTATTAGATGAACCAACCGCCGGGCTCGATCCCGAAGGTCGTCGCCAGTTGCTTGAGCATATTCTTGCGCTGCACAAGCAAGGGGTCACTTTGGTGATCATTTCCCATAATATGGCCGAATTAGCAGCCATTTGCGACCGGTTATATGTGATCGCCGAGGGCCAGACTGCACTGCAAGGAACGCCAGGTGAAATTTTTGGGCAGCCGGACAAATTACACGCATTGGGGCTGGATGTACCTGATGTAACCGCAGTGATCAATGAATTGACAAAGGCGCACGTAATCGAGCATGGCGCGACCATTTATACGCTGGAACAAGCCATCGCCGTTTTAAGCGCAGCCATGCACCGCGACTAGCACTCGTGCACGATTCGGATGAAATTTGGCAATTGTGTAAGATTCACTTCTGTGTTACAATGTTGGCGTATTTAGTGGTGCCATCCCTGTTTTATTACCCACCTCAGTTTTACAGCAAATTTCACAAAATTCATTAAAGTTACCTAACAAAAACAAGTTTAAAAGAAAATTTCAAACAGAGGTTACCCTGCCATGAAAAGAGGAGACATTCCCATGCAAAGTAGACGATTGACCTTGCTAGTGTCCGTAATGCTCGTGGCCATGCTTGCGTTGGCCGCTTGTGGACCGCGCGCTGGTGGCGGCGACCTAGCCGCCAATGCTAAGGCACAGGATTTGGTTGTTGATTTACCGGCGATTTATATTGATTTTGACAACGACGGCACGCCAAGCATCGGTGGTCAACCGGTGGCGCAATTGGCCGCGTTGGCGGGTCAGAATCTCTCGCAACTGAAGATCGATAAGCAGTGGATTCAATATTTGACGGCGACGAACATCCAACATATCCATATCGATAATACACCGAACGGGATCGTCATCCTTGTCAACGGCGAGCCAATTCCGTCCTTGGGTTGGGATGGCAAGTCGCTCACCTCTACGGGCGCAACGCTCGCCATGTTGTCACCCGCTGTGCCGCCCATGTTGGAAAAAATTCTTCCCCTGGTCAGCGATCTGGGTGTTGGCGTCGTCATCCGCTTCCCCGTTGCTGCAGGTACGGCCTTAATTCCGTTGCAAATACAAGGGGACAATACAGCCGCCGCCGTTGCGCAAGCCGCTCAGAAAGACTATTTGAAATCGGTTGGCACGCCCCCGCAGATTCGCCTGACCGTCAACTATGATGCCACTGGCACTTGGAAAGTTGAAGGCATGAGCGCTGATGAGTGGCAGAAAAGTGTACCAAATTTCAACTGGAAACAGTTAAATCTACCACCTGAGTTGATTCAAAATGCCAGTGCCGCTGGGATCAGCACCGTTGGGCTCTCGACCAATCAGGATGGCGTCTTTATCTCGATCAACGGTAATACGTTACCCCACATCACCTGGGGCAATGGCGAAATTAACCATGTTTTGGACTTAGCTGCCCAGATGGGTCTACTCCAAATGTTGCCGGGTGGCAATGGCCCGCAGATGCAAACCATGCTCGATACCGTAAAGAGCTTGTTGCCCGCCGTGCAAACCTCTGCTGTGAATTTGACTGTGAACTTCCCGCACTGAGTATTGCTGTTTTGTGCACCACTGCCGTAAGGCAAGTGAAGTTTAAGTGAAAAAGTGAGGCCAGGGGTTTAACGCCCTGCCTCATTTTTTTTGCGCTCCACAGGTCGCAAGCTCGCCTGCATTCCCTGGTGGGTGCCTATTAGGTTGGGGGCGCGACCACCTGCGTGCATTGCCCTGGTCAGGCCGCGTTGGGTTATCCACGCCAGTGATGACTAGTGCGCTGCATGCTACCTGCCCCAACCTGATAGGCACCCGCCGTGGCTGTGCGAATTGAATGTGGGAAAAAACCATGCTATGATTTGTAAAGTCCATCGAAGTATTGTGTAGTGCTGGCGGTTCCCCTCCATAGCGTCAATGGGCGCTTAGCGCAACCGGATTCGGCGTGGATCATTTTGGTTGACCCATATATTTTTAATCAGAAAGCGTAAAAAGCGTATGCAACTATCAGGGAAAGTGGCTGTGATCACCGGCGCTGGTTCGGGGATTGGTCAAGCTGCCGCACGCCTATTTGCTAAAGAAGGCGCCAAAATTGCCGCGCTAGATTTTGTGCCAGAACGAGCGCCGGCGATTGCCAAAGAAATTGAGCAGAATGGGGGTGAGGCCATCGGCATCGTCGCCGATGTGTCTCAGGCGGATCAAATGCAGTCGGCTATTAAACAAGTGGCTACGCAATGGGGACGGATCGACATTGTCTTTGCCAATGCGGGCATTAACGGTGTCTGGGCGCCAATTGAAGAGATTACGCCCGAAGAATGGGATCGCACACTCAATATTAACCTAAAAGGCACATTTCTCGCCGTGAAGTATGCCGTTCCCTATTTGAAAAAACAGGGCGGCGCAATTGTTGTTACTTCGTCGGTCAATGGCACGCGCGTCTTTAGCAACACGGGCGCGACTGCCTATGCTTGTGCCAAAGCGGGCCAACTCGTCATGGCTAAAATGCTGGCCCCGGAACTGGCCCCGCATGGCGTGCGCATTAATGCGATCTGCCCTGGCGGGGTTAAAACGAATATCAATGAAAACACCGAACAACGCAACCGTGATAGCATCCGCTGGCCCGTGAATTATCCCAAAGGCACCATTCCTTTAACCGGCAATCAACCAGCCGCGCCCGAACAGATCGCTCAGTTGGTGCTTTTTCTCGTGTCAGACAATGCTTCGCACATCACTGGCACCGAACTATGGATCGACGGCGCGCAGTCGCTAGTACTAGGCTAATGATTGACGAATTGTCTCGTCAACGATGTCGTCTCGTAAATCAAAAATCGTCAATCGTCAATCTCAACACTTTTCTTTAGGGGGAATTTTATGAACTACGTACCATTCGGCGCTACCGGCCAACAAGTTTCCGAAATGTGCCTCGGCACCATGATGTTTGGCGACCGCTGTGATCAAGCTGAATCCGACCGCATTTTGGCGACGGCGATTGAACACGGCGTCAACTTTATCGACACCGCGGCGGGCTACGTCAACGGGCGCACCGAAGAGATTCTCGGCCAGATTCTCAGAGGTCGGCGCGACAAACTCTTTATTGCCACCAAAGTAAACAATATCGATCCCCAAGTGATCCGCACCAGCATTGATGAGAGTTTGAAGCGCTTACAACTCGATGCGGTGGATCTCTACTTGTTGCACTGGCCGAAGGCCGGCATGAATCCGACCGAAATGATGTCTGCCTTGAATGATGTGGTCAAAGCAGGCAAAGCACGCTTTGTCGGCTGTTGTAATTTTCCCGCTTGGCTACTGGCCCATTTCAACACGATTGCGGCCCAAAACAATTGGCCGCTTCTGGCCTGCAATCAGATCCCCTACAACCCGATCGAGCGCGGCGTCGAGGTGGAAGTGTTGCCTTCGGCGCTGGCCAACAACATTGCGATCACCGTCTATCGCCCCCTGATCTTTGGCATTTTGGCCGGTAAATACAAACCAGGCGAAGCCATTCCCGAAGATTCACGCGGCAACACCGATCCGCGCATTCCGCGCTGGTTGGAAAAATATGGCGACGGTATTGTCAAATTTAATCAATTTGCCGCCGACCATAAGCTCCATCCTGCACAACTAGCCGTCGCCTGGCTACGCTATTCACCAGCCGTGACCACGCCGATCATTGGGGTCAGTTCCGCACGCCAGTTGGAAGCCAGTTTTCCAGGCTTTGAGGCCAATTTGAGCGACGCCGAATATGCCGAAGTCATGGGTATGTTCGACACCGCGGTAAAAGAAGAAGCCGGTGGTGCATTCGTTGGCCTGCGGCGTGACCTAAATTTGGTTGCGGCGTAGAAAAACCGCTGCGACCAGTGGCGGACGCCCTATGGGCGCGAAACCGGTTCACATGCGCCACGCATGTGTCCATGAGGCGTAAGCAGATAAACCGGTCATCAAGTCGTGTAGTAAGTAATCGTTGCCGAAATAAATCTGATTTTTATCAACACGTTTCTACTAGCAGGCCACAAATTTATTCGCCGCCGTGATGACCTTTTCAGGGAGTGTAGCTGATGCAAGCTTTAAAATTATTCGACCTGACCGGTCGCATCGCTTTAGTAACCGGCGCTGGACGTGGTCTGGGTAAAGCAATGGCGGTCACGCTGGCCGATTCTGGCGCAGACGTTGCCATCGTTTACAACAACAATTATCAGGAAACGCACCAGCAAGTAACGGCGCGTGGCCGGCGTTTCTTACCGATTCAAGTTGACCTGAGCACGGCTACGCCCGAGCAACTAAGCGCGACAGTGCAGTGCGTAGTGGATGAGTTTGGCCGGTTGGATATCCTGGTCAATAACGCTGGCATTATCCGGCGCACCAAGGCCGTCGATTACAGCGCAGAGGACTGGCGCGCCACGCTGCAAGTGAATTTGGACAGTGTCTTCTTTCTTGCGCAGGCCGCCGCCCGCGCTATGCTAAAGCAGCCGGTACAAAATGGTTTTCGTGGCAAAATTATTCAGGTAGGTTCGGTGCTCTCCTTTCAAGGTGGCATTCTCGTCCCTGCCTATGCCGCGGCGAAACATGGCCTGGAAGGGCTGACCAAAGCGCTCGCTAACGAGTGGGCGGCCCACCAAATTAATGTCAATCTGATCGCGCCCGGTTATATGACCACCGACAATACCGAAGGCATTCGCAACGACCCGGCGCGTTATCAAGCTATTGTCGCGCGCATTCCCGCCGGCCACTGGGGTGAACCGGATGACCTGGCCGGTGCGACGCTCTTTCTGGCATCGGCCGCGTCGAATTATGTGCACGGCGCAACGATTGTGGTCGACGGTGGTTGGCTGGGGCGATGAATTGTAGAGCGCAGAATCCGAATAAGAATCCCTCTAGCATGAGGCCTTGGGTGGCAAAACTCGGCGGTTTAGCGCAGATCGATACTTGAACATTTGATCTAGATCTATTATAATATGGCCACAAAAGTAGCCACATTAGCCAGGAGGTAGATGATGTCGGATAACACTATGCGTGAGATCGGTGTGCGCGAGTTGAAAAACCAGGCCACAGAAATTTTGCGCGAAGTACGGGAGCAACAGGCTGAATATGTTGTAACGTATCATGGCAAACCGGTGGCAAGAATTCTGCCGTTCGATGCTACAGCAAATAGGGCTAAGGATGACTCGTTTGCTACCAGTGGCTCTAGGCAAGAAGATATCTGGGCTGAGTGGGATGAACTGTCGCGTAAAATTGATCAAACTCAGCCAGGAATGCGGTCAGCAGTCGAACTACTATTCGAGATGCGTCGCGACCGTGAACATTCGTTGACTGGCATCTAATGACAAACCCAGTTTATGTGATTGATGCCAGTGTGTTCTTAGCCAGTGTACAGCAGCCTGAACCCGCTCATGCCGATGCGCGCGCTTTGCTACAGCAGATTGCTACAAGAAAATGGCAGGTGTATGCACCAACGATTGTCTTGCCAGAAATCACGGGGAGTATTGCGCGCAACAGCGGCAGTTTGGCTCGTGCGCAAAATTTCATCTGGTTCATTCGACGGCAAATCCATATTGAAATCACCAATGTTGATGAGCGGCTGGGAAATTTGGCCGCCGCTCTAGCTGCGCAACAGTATATTCGCGGCTGCGATGCTGTCTACGTTGCCCTGGCCCAAATGCGCAATGCGGTGCTCATCACCCTTGATCACGAGCAACGTCAACGCGTGCCGCCCGGCGTTATCGCCCGCACGCCCGCCGAAGAATTGATCCTCCTCCAAAATGTAGACAATTACAACAATTAAGTCATTTCCCAACATTTCTTTTTATCAGAAAGGAAGCTCCCAAAATGAAGATTACAAAGGTTACGCCGATGGTAATGGGCACCGAGTGGCGCAACATTACCTTTGTCAAAGTGGAGACCGACGAGGGGTTGGTGGGCGCGGCGGATGTGCGCGCCCTGAACCGCACTGATGCCGTCAGTGGCTATTTGCAGGAAGCCGTACCGCGTTATGTGTTGGGTGCCGACCCCTTCAACATCGAGCAATTGGTCAACCGTATGTACATCGAAGATTACGGGCGCGCTGGCGAAATCGTGATGACGGGCATTGCGCTGATTGAGACCGCCTGTTGGGATATTGTCGGTCAAGCGCTTGGCGTGCCAGTATACAAATTGCTGGGCGGCACGCTGCGCGACAAGATTAAGGCGTATGCCAACGGCTGGTACACGGTTGAACGCTCGCCGCAAGAGTTCCATAACGCCGCCAAACAGGTCGTCGCGAAGGGTTACAAAGCGCTCAAGTTTGACCCGTTTGGCGCGGGTTTTATGGAAATGGAGCGCACCGAGAAATTGCGCGCGATCAGCCTGGTGGAAGCCGTGCGCGATGCGATCGGGCCGGACGTAGAAATTTTGGTCGAGATGCACGGGCGTTTTAACCCGGTGACGGCGATTGAAATGGCGCGTGAACTGGCACAGTTCAAACCAAGTTGGTACGAAGAACCAGTACCACCCGAAAACACCGCCGCCATGAAAAAAGTGGCGGATGCGATTGCGCCGCTGGGCATTCCAATTGCCACCGGCGAACGTTTGCACACTTCTTTTGAGTACCGTGAACTCTTTGAGATGCAAGCCGCCGACATTATCCAGACCGACATCACCCACTTTGGCGGCATTCTCAATACCAAAAAAGTGGCAGCCTGGGCGGCCAACTATTACGTGCTGGTAGCGCCGCACAATGTGGGTGGCCCCTATTCCACCGCCGCCGCATTGCACTTGGATGCCACGCTGCCTAACTTCAAGATTCAAGAATATTTCAACGACTTTTCCGAAGCCTTTGTCAAGGAAGCGGCGATTGGTTTGCCGGAAGTCGTGGATGGCTACTTTGCGCTGCCCACTGCGCCCGGTTTGGGCTTAAAGTTGAATGAAGACTTGATCAAGGAGCATCCACAGCGCAAGCTCCACTTTAATCTCTTCGCGGATGACTGGCACAAACGCGAGGCGAAAAAGCTGTAAACAATGGGTAATGGGCAAGCTTGTTGTATTCGCTGCTGTCTGAATCCGTGGTTCTGTTTTAGAAAAGGAAGAATCCCAATGCAGATTAGAGCCGCCGTTGTCCGTGAAATTAACCAATTAACCGTCGAAGATGTCGAGCTAGACGCGCCTAAACCCTATGAACTGCTCGTGCGCATCCGTGCGGCGGGCGTCTGTCATTCCGATTTGCACACCTATCGCGGTGAATTGCGCGCGGCGCCGCCGCTTGTGCTGGGGCATGAAGGGGCCGGCGTGGTCGAAAAAGTAGGCGCAGCGGTCACTAAATTCAAGCCTGGCGACCGGATTCTGGTCAACTGGTTGCCATCCTGCCTGCATTGTGAGGCCTGTCTGCGCGGCCAATCCAATCTGTGCGAGCGTTTTCCCAGCACCACATTAATTGGGCTTTTGCCCGATGGCACCACGCGGCTCCACACGCTGGACGGCATGCCACTCAAGCACTATTTGAGTTCGGCGACGATGGCCGAATACGCCGTGATCGACGAAGCGGGTGCGATTGCGATTCCCGACGATGTGCCGTTTGAAGTGGGCGCTCTGATCGGGTGCGCGGTGGTGACCGGCGCGGGCGCGGTGCTCAACACGGCGCATGCGGAGGCCGGCAGTTCGGCAGCAGTGATTGGCTGCGGCGGCGTTGGCTTGAGCGCGATTATGGGGGCGAAATTGGTTGGTTGTAACCCGATCATTGCCGTAGATGTGATGGAAAGTAAATTAGCCTTTGCGCGCCAGATGGGGGCAACCCACACGATTAATGCGCGCGAGGTAGACGCGATTGAGACCTTGCGCTCAATGACGCGCGGCGGTCCCGATTATGTGTTTGACAGTGTGGGCGCAGCCGGCACCATCAACCAAGCCTTGAAGGCGGTGCGGCCGGGTGGCACGGCCATTATCATCGGGATGCATGCGATTAAGACCGATGTACCAATGGCGGTCGGGCCGTTGGTGGCGCAAAATAAACGGCTGTTGGGCTCATTCTTTGGCTCATCACGCCCGCACGTAGATTTGCCCAGGCTGACTGAGTTATATCGGTCGGGCCGCCTGCCGCTGGATGATCTGATTACCAAACGGTATGCCTTGGACGAATTGCCCGAGGCGTTTGCCGATATGGAAGCCGGACACGTAGCGCGCGGGATCATTATGTTTTGAAAACGTCTTCAAGCCGCGCCGGTGGAGCTTGCCTAATGCGGGCATTCGTAGACTAACTCTTTTTACTGATTTTCTGATCTGAAAGCGTAGGCTGACAATAGATGACCTGATTCAATTGTACGGTTTTGAGCCGCTGCCTGTAGAAGGTGGCGTGTTCAAACAAACCTATTTGACGCGCGAACTCATTTCCCATGCCGCGCTGCCAGCCCGTTGGATCACGGGCACCAGCTTGACGGTTGACGGTGGCGTGATGACGCACCCCATATTTTAGGCAGGCTAGCTTGAACAGAAATCAATTAAACACAACATAATCGTAGGTACCCAATGGGTGCCTACGATTACGCATCAACAATCACACGCTGGATCAGCAATCCAAGCACAACAGCAAAAAGGATCGAGCCAATAATTGACCAGATGACTGGAAAAGGTTGGCCGCCAAGATTGATGGTAAAAATCGCGGGCAGGCCCAGCGTGCCTGCGAGCCAGATGCCAAACCACGCCCCAATAAAGCCCACCACTAATGCGATCAGACAGCCACCAGGCGAGTAACCGGCAAACGCCTGACCGATAGCCCCACAAATGGCTGCAATGATGAGTAAGACGAGCCAAGTAAGCGCAGGATAGCCCAGAATATACATTGATAAATTCATTGTAAGAATTCTCCGGTAAAATTGGTCCACTAGTGGTCGTGCTTGTTGAAATGTGCTACTTAATGCGCCGCCACTTTCGTCATTTTGCCTTTATCGGCGGCGGATGCATTCGCACGTGCTTCGTCGGCGTTGCGCGACATTTCTTCGACGGTCTTCACTTTTAAGCGCGCCGCGCCCTCGGTTTGCACCGTCTTCACGCGCGTGCCGTTGCGCTCGGCATCGTCCAGCCGTTTTTGCGCATCGGCGATGCTCGCAGCATATTGCGGCAACCACTTGGCCTGCGCCACCAGCAATTCATCCGTCATCTGCCAGACTTCCTCTGGGTTGCAGACTGCACCGACCAGCGGGTCATGCAACATCGCCTGCTTTAGCAAGGTCACGTCGCCATGCACCGCGGCCTCCATCGCCATTTGCTGCACGCGCACGCTGGCCGAACAAGTAGCGGCGCAAGCCAACGGCAGATCGCCGACGACGGGCATGTTGATGCCGGTGCGATCGACATAGCCAGGGATTTCGACGATGCAATGATCGGGCAGGTTGGTGATGTGATGCTGATTGGGGATGTTGAAGTGACCACGATAGGTGCGTCCAGTCACCAGCGCCTCGATGATATAGGAGCCGTGTTCTTCGCTGCGCTTCTCCTGGGTAATCAGCGGCGGCGCTTCGGCCAACCACTTGGGATAATCGGTCTCGAACCAGCGCCGACCTTCCGTGCAGACGCGCAGATAACCGCCGGTCTCGCCATTGATCCAGTTAGAGAGGTCAATCCACTGCGCAATTTCATCGACGCGTTTGCGATACCAGGGCAGGTACTCGCTTAAATGGCCGTTCGACTCGGTGCTGTAGTAGCCAAAGCGGCGCAATACGTCGATGCGTACCTTCTCCGTGGTGGGATAGGTGGGATGATTTTCAAAGAGTTCGAGCATTTTAGGGATTAGGTCGATGCCGCGCCACTCGGCTTTGACAAACCAAGTCTGATGATTGATGCCCGCCGCAATCACGTTTACATGGCGCCGATGCACGGTTTCGTCTTGCCCGATCAATTTCTCTTGCTTCGCCCAATGCTCCACGCAACGCGCGATCTGCCAGTGCGCGCCCTGCACGCCATGACAAAGACCAATCGTCCTGACGCCGCCGTACTTGTTGCAAGCCCAGGTGTTCATCGCCATCGGGTTGGAATAGTTGAGGAAGAGCGCATTGGGCTTGGCGACCTCGCGGATATCTTTGCAAATGCCAAGCAAGGCGTGAATGGTGCGCTGCCCGTACATGATGCCGCCAGCGCAGATCGTGTCACCCACGCATTGGTCAATGCCATATTTCAGCGGAATGTCAATGTCCAGTTGAAAGGCATCGAGTCCGCCCTGGCGGATCATGCAGATGATAAAGTCGGCATCGGTGATAGCGGCGCGCTGATCATCGGTGGTGGTGATCTGGGCGGGCAAATTGTTGGCCTTGATATCGCGTTCGCATAACTGCTTCACCATATCCAAATTGGCGAGCGAGATGTCCATAAGCGCAAAAGTGGTGTCGATTAATTCGGGCACGGCGAGCAGATCGTGCATCAACCGGCGTGTAAAGCCGATCGACCCTGCGCCGATCATGGCAATTTTGATAGACATGCTTGATCCTTTCGAACGACATAGATAGTCAAAGTTGAAAAATGTTTGGTCAATATAGATCCTCAGATTACGCAGATTAGCCCGATTCTCAAAATTTTATGAGGGCTAAGTGCGCTTTCAGTGGTTGCGGTAGCCATTCAGGCGGCTCGTGTGCCAGTCAGCAACGTCACTTCAACCGGTTTAGCGGGCCGGCTCGGTGGCGCCCATTGAATGGTTCGCATCGTTAATTCGATTACCCAGCCGCGTTTTTCCAACTGCGCAGCGAAGGCCAGCGCTTGCGGTCGCCCTGGGTCACTGAGGATGAGACGCCCGTCCACCGCCAGGTTTCGGCAAAAAATAGACTCCAGATGAACATGCATAGACCGCTCATAGAGAATATCCGCACCGAGTAAAATATCATAACACTCAGTGTGCGTCCAAGCGCGCCAATCGGCCACGAAATACTCGATTCCCGCCACGCCATTTTGCTGCGCATTCAGCGCAGCCAGGTCTAAGGCAGTCGCTTCGTGGTCGGTCTGCCAGACTTTGGCCCCCAAACTGTGCGCCACTAAGCCGGGTAGGCCCACGCCCGCGCCCAATTCCAACACCCGTTTACCGCGCACCTGTTCGGCCTGCCCCATCAACTGTTCGGCCAGGGCAAGCGCTGAATCCCACAGTAACAAGCCGTAGGGGCCGTGCTCTAACTGGTCCGCCACGGCCAGCAGCGCCGCCTGATCGTGCACTGCCGTGATCTGCCAATCGCGCCCGCCAATCGTGATCGGCAGGGCTTCCAGGGGCAGTGGCACAGGTAGCCGTAGGGTTTTTATGACGCCATGCTTCATGATCTGTGGGTAACGAGTTTTTGCGGTTGGGGAAAGAGGTCTTGTAGGGCCATAAAGTTCGCTTTCTATTGATGGTACCGATGGAGCGTCGCCTGGAGGACAAGTGCGAGTATAGTGTACTAACGAAATCGGCGCAAGTAAGTTAAAATTCAAGCGAAGGAATCATGAACCTGACCACGATTAACCATTCACCATTAACGAGGTATGACATGCACCCACTCGCTACGCTCAAAGTGCCCACCGGCGCCGTTGCCATTCACTGGTTTGAACAGAGCAGCTACGCGCTCAAAGATGACCAGGGCATTACACTCCAGATTGACCCGTATTTTCCGCACAACCGACCGCCTGAAAACTTCATTCATGCCGATCCGCCGTTGGATGAGGCAACTTTGCCGACCGATTATGTGTTGCTCACGCACGACCACGGCGACCACACCTGGCCCGAATCGCTGGCGCGCATCTGGCAGAGCTTTCCGCATGCAAAGTTTATTGGACCAGAAGAGAGTATTCGGCGCATCCTGGCCGAAACAAACATTGAGTCCCATCATACGATCACGGTCGGGGCCGGTGACACGGTAGAACTGGGGCCGATTCAAGTGCATGCCGTCTATGCCAAGCCACCCAACGGCGATCCCGAGGCTGGCATTAAGCCGCCGGATGTGACGCACTTGGGCTATGTCGTCAAAGCCAGTGGCCGCACACTCTATTTTACGGGCGACCCGATCCACACCTTCCCCGACCGCGAGGATCTGATTGCGCCCGTGGCCGCGCTTACGCCTGAGATCGGCTTTCTGACCAACCATCCCACCGAGGGCGAATTCCCATTCTTTGCCGGCTCGGCCAAAATGGCGCAGCGGATCGGGCTGAAACATGCCGTCCCTGCGCATTATCAATGCTTCGTCAAGCGCAATTACGATCCAACAGAGTGGGCCGCGCAATTTTCAGCAGATGGGCCGCAACCGCTGATCATTCCATACAATTCACACATTGTTTACACGGGGTAATTGTTCAACCGGTAAAACTACAATTGGACAGTGTGAAGTGAGCATCCTCAGATGCGGCTCCGACGGGACAGACCCGCATCTGAGGATGCTCGACTCCTCATTGGCTTGGGCTATGCTTAATTAACTCATGTTACGCAAGGCAACCCCACCCCCGCCCTCCCCTGGTAAGGGAGGGAGCCGTTTGGTGGACAGAAGGTATCACTTCGTCTGTCCCTGATCGCACAGCGGGCACAAAGTGCCATCAGTCCCCTCCCTTACCAGGGGAGCGGGAGCCCGTTTGGGGCGCGGGTGGGGTTGCGGTAGCTCTGCGTAACATGTTTAATTAATTTGTCGATTAGAGCCTGTTTGAAAATTTTCTCTGGTAGACTGCGTAACTTGAGTAAGTAAACCAAAAGCTACTTTGGCATTACGGCATAGTAAGGTAAAATAGAGGCTACACACAAAGGAAAATGCCTATGCCAAAGTCTGACGCCAGCCGGAACGTGATCAAACCGGCGCACAAAGCGTTGCGCGCCTATTATGCCGCGCTGCAACAATATGCCGACCAGCAAATCAGCCACGAAACGGCGCTGCGTTCGGCCTTCCAAAACTTGCTTGCCGAAACCGCCAATGCTGCGCACTGGACGCTTGTGCCCGAATTGAGCTTGAAGGTGAGCGGCAAGACGGTACGCCCAGACGGCACCCTGCGCGATAAATTTTACCTACCGCGCGGCTATTGGGAAGCCAAAGACACAGCGGATGATCTGAACGAGGAAATTCGCAAGAAAATTGCCAAAGGCTACCCGCTCACCAACACCATTTTTGAAGACACGCGCCACGCCGTGCTCTACCAGGACAATCAGGAACAGTTGCGCGTTGATCTCACGAATCCGCAACAACTGGCCGATCTGCTCAGCCTGTTTTACACCTATGCCGCACCGGATATTGAAGGCTTTGAACGTGCGGTCAGCGAATTCCAGGAACGCGTACCGGAGCTGGCGCGCGGGCTGGACGAAAAGATCAAAGCCGCGCACCAGAGCAACAAAAAGTTCCAAAACGCCTATGCCAGCTTTTTCGCCCTCTGCCAAAGCGCGCTCAACCCCAACATCAGTCGGGCCGCTGTGGACGAGATGCTGGTGCAACATCTGCTCACCGAACGGCTGATCCGCAAAATCTTCGACAATTCGGACTTTATCAACAACAACGTGATCGCCGTCGAGATCGAAAAGGTGATCCGCGCCCTGGTCAGCCAGAGCTTTAACCGGGACGAATTTTTGCGCTCGCTGGATCGTTTCTATCGCGCCATCGAGGACGCGGCGCGCCATTTGGAAGAATTTAGCGACAAGCAGCATTTTCTCAACTCGATTTACGAACGCTTTTTCCAGGGCTACAGCGTCAAGCTGGCCGACACGCACGGCATTGTCTACACGCCGCAGCCGCTGGTCGATTTTATGTGCGCCAGCGTTGTGGAGGTATTGCGCACGGAGTTTGGCAAGACGTTGGGCGATGAGGATGTGCTGATTCTGGACCCGTGTACGGGTACTGGCAACTTTGTGGTCAATTTGCTGCGCCGCGCCGCCAAACGCGATTTGGAAAGCCTTTACCGGACGCGCCTGTTTGCCAACGAGATCATGTTGTTGCCCTACTACATTGCCTCGCTCAACATCGAACACGCCTACTACGAATTGACCGGCACGTATGAGCCGTTTGAGGGCCTCTGCTTTGTCGATACGCTGGAACTGGCCGAAGGGCCGCAGATACAGATGGGCTTTATGACCGAGGAAAACACGGCGCGCGTGCAGCGCCAGAAGGATGCGCCGATCACGGTGATTATTGGCAATCCGCCGTATAACACACACCAGCAGGATGAGAATGATAACAACAAGAATCGCAAATATACTGTCATTGACAAACGCGTGGCGCAAACCTATGCCAAAGATTCAGCCGCCACGAATAAAAATGCGCTGTCCGATGCGTATGTGAAGTTCTTCCGCTGGGCGAGTGATCGCCTGCAAGGCCGAGATGGCATTGTTTGTTACGTGTCGAACAATAGTTTTGTGGATCAGATTGCTTTTGATGGGATGCGCAAACATCTGCTCCAAGATTTTAGCCATATCTACGTGGTTGATTTAAAAGGCAACGTTCGCAAAGATTCCATGCGTGATGGCAAACCTATAGGGGAGAACCACACTGTATTTGGGCTTGGGGCTATGGTGGGCATTTCAATTACGCTATTGGTAAAGACTAGCCAACACCAAGAACATAGAGTCTTTTACTTGACTGTCGATTGGCAAGCGACGAGGCAAGAAAAATTCAAATTTTTGGCGAAAGCTAAAACAGTCAATGGCGTTGACTGGCAGGCATTAATACCCGACAAACATTATACTTGGCTAGTCCCAGAGAATGTGGATGAATTTGAAACGTTTTTGCCGATAGGAAGTAAAGTATCAAAAGCCATGAAGGGCGAAAAAGCAGAAACAATTTTCAAAGTGTACGGGCGTGGCGTTGCCACTTCACGAGATGCTGTTGTCTCCGATTTTGATCGCCAAATATTGATCGCACGCGTGAAACAGTTTGTTGAGGATTATAACAGCGAGGTGGATCGCTACCGACGGGCAGGCGGCAAAGCCGATTTAGATAATTTTGTGAGTTATGAACGGATCAATTGGAGTCGCGATCTGAAACTGGATGTGCAGCGACAAAACTACGCAGAGTTTGATGAAAGGAAAGTTAGGATCGCTCTATATCGACCATTTTGTAAACAATTTTTGTTTTTTGATCGGACATTAAACGAGGAAGTTTACGTTTTTCCACAGTTTTTTCCCACACCTGCGACGGAACAAGAAAATAAAATAATTTCTCTAACTGATCTCGGCTCCGAAAAGCCATTTATGACCTTAATTAGTGACACAATTGCTGATTTGCACCTAGTCGGGGCAGGCAGCAGCGCACAATGCTTCCCCTTCTACACCTACAACGAAGACGGCACAAACCGCCGCGAAAACATCACCGATTGGGCGCTGCAACAGTTTCGGGAACACTATTCCGCACTCCGGGGCGCCCTCTGGGCCCCCCATTCCACACTCGAAAAGTGGGACATTTTCTACTACGTCTACGCCTTGCTCCATCACCCGGATTATCGCGCCAAGTTTGCGGACAACCTCAAGCGCGAGTTGCCGCGTATTCCGTTGGCACCGGATTTTTGGGCCTTTGCCACAGCCGGGCGTGCGTTGGCGGAGTTGCATTTGCACTATGAAACCATGAAGCCCTACCGCTTGGAATGGGTGGAGGCGGCGGGCAAACCGCTTTCGTATCGTGTGGAAAAGCTGAAGTTGAGCAAGG
>JBBREZ010000002.1:0-48460 GCA_038225095.1 Caldilineales bacterium | reverse complement strand
GATATCAATGTCGTGTACACCATCAACGAGCCGGCCGCCTTTGGCGCCAATACGGCGCTGAAAGCCGCAGGCAAGGACAAGGATGTGGTCGTCGTCTCGGTTGACGGCGGCTGCACGGGCGTCCAGGGTGTGAAGGATGGGAAGATCGCCGCTACGTCACAGCAGTATCCACTCAAGATGGCGTCGTTAGGTGTTGATGCGATCGCCAACTATGCGACTTCCGGAACGAAAGTTTCTGGCTACACCGATACCGGGGTAAGCCTGATCGCCGACAAAGCCCAGACCGGTGTGGACAGCAAAGACACAACGTATGGTCTTGATAACTGTTGGGGTAAATAGTACGACAACGTTAAATTACCGACCACTGGTAGAAGCCGATTGTGGCGCCGTTTCCTGCCAAGCATTGAATGGTAAAATAGGATTAGAAGGCAACAGGATCGTTTGTCCCAAAAATGGCGCTTCCTGCGTCGCCGCCCAATGACTTATTTCTACCAGCAACGATTTGAGGCGTGCTAATGTAACGTTGTCGTAATAGGTAGCAAACCGTAATTTGTAAGTGGTAAGTCGTGATCAAGGCTACAACACTTGACTGATCACGACTTACCACTCATTGATCAACTGACTGATCATCCTATTCTTGCCACTATCATCCTCTTTTGAGAGCCATCATGAGCAACGTCGTTGTACAAAATCGACCGGAAGCAAGTCCGCCGCTGTCACTTCGTTCTCGCATCACGCATGTGCTATCCTTGCCGGCTGTTGGTCCTTTGCTAGCGCTACTGATCGCCAGCGCCTTCTTCACCTGGCGGACAGACAAATTTTTGACCGGTCACAATCTCTCGCTGATCGTGCAACAAGTGGTTGTCGTCGGCACGTTGGCGATTGGCCAGACCCTGGTCATCCTGACCGCAGGCATCGATTTGTCGAATGGCATGGTGATGGCCCTGGGCTCGGTGATCATGACCAGTTTTGCCGTCGACTATGGGATGAACCCCGTGCTTGCGATTGGCATCGGTCTGCTTGTGACCACGGCTTTTGGCCTGCTCAATGGCGCACTGATCACGCTGGTGCGGCTGCCGCCTTTCATTGTCACGCTGGGCACGCTCAACATCGCCTTTGCCGTCACCCGCATTTACACCACAACTACGATTACAGACCTGCCCCCTAGCATTATCGCGTTGGGAAAAACATTCGCCGTGGGCAAAACCGCCATCACGTATGGCTCGGTATTGATGCTAGTGCTCTTTTTGGTAATTTGGTTTATCCTGCGCGAAACGGCTTGGGGTCGCCATCTTTACGCCGTCGGCAATAATCCAGAGGCAACCCGGTTGGCCGGCATCTCCACCCCGCGCTTGTTGATCGGTGTTTACACGCTTGCTGGCCTTATCTATGGGATTGCCGGTTTATTGCTGGTCGCCCGCACTGGCGTCGGCGATCCACAGGCGGGGCAGACCTCGAACCTGGATAGCATCACCGCCGTAGTGCTCGGCGGCACCAGTTTGTTTGGCGGGCGGGGCAACATTTTGGGCACGTTGGTGGGCGCGCTGATTGTGGGTGTTTTTCGTAACGGTTTACAGCTCATCGGCATTCCGTCGATCTATCAGGTGCTGATCACCGTCATCCTCGTCATTCTCGCCGTCTCGGTCGATCAGCTTTCGCACAAGGGGCAAGCATGAGTGAACAAAATCTAAGCCCCGTCTTTGCGGCGCGCGGCCTTGTCAAGCGTTACGGCCATGTGACGGCCCTTGATGGCACAGATTTTGAGCTTTACCCGCGCGAAATTTTGGCCGTGATCGGCGACAATGGCGCGGGCAAGTCCACGCTGATCAAGGCGCTGTCTGGTGCGATCATTCCGGATGAAGGGCAAATCTTGTTGAATGGGCAGCAGGTGCGCTTTCATAGCCCGATCGATGCCCGGCGGCAGGGCATCGAAACCGTCTATCAAGATCTGGCGGTGGCGCCCGCGCTCAACATTATGGAAAATATTTTTCTGGGGCGTGAACTGCGGCGGCCGGGTATATTGGGGTCGCTTTTTCATATGCTGGATAAACAGCGGATGCTCAAAGATACAGTTCGCTATATGCAGGATTTGAAGATTGGCATCCGGTCGATGAACCAACGGGTGGAAACCTTGTCGGGTGGTCAACGCCAGGGGGTTGCGGTAGCCCGCAGCGCCGCCTTTGCCAGCCACGTGGTGATTATGGATGAACCGACCGCAGCGCTTGGCGTCAAAGAGTCGCGCATGGTGGTCGAACTGATCAAGCAAGTGCGCGATCGCGGTCTGCCTGTCATCCTGATCAGCCATAATATGCCGCAAGTGTTCGAGGTGGCGGATCGCATCCACATCCAACGCTTGGGGCGGCGCGCCGGCGTCGTCAAACCAAGCGACATTAGCATGTCCGACGTGGTCGCGATTATGACCGGGGCAATGACCGTGCCGGGCGAGAAAATTATCGGTAATTGAACATTTATCAACTAAGATAGCGCTGGATAGTTTCCAGCAGCATGATAAAGCAAGGGCTTGTGCATTCCAGATTCTCACTGGAATGCACAAGCCCTTGCTGCTTTCCATGTAGAAAGCAGTAGAGGATCACGAGTTGCTATGCAATGCGTTCACTGGTATGGATGTACCCTTTCCCGAAAGTTAGGTTGAACAGATGGTCTGCTTATAGAGCCGTCAATTTAAACCCATACAATCTAGGCCAAAGCCGCATCTGAGGATGCTCCCTCCCCAGCCTGATTGTATGCTTTTTATTTGTTTCATCTATTAGATTATACTTACTGCTAGCATTAACTAACCCATGCTACGCACGGCAAAGGAGCAAACCGCATGCATATTGACGAACTCGACACCCCCGTTTTGATCATCGATTTGGACGCATTAGAAACGAATCTCGACCGCTACCAAGCGTATTATACGAAGCACGGCATCGGTCTGCGGCCACACATTAAGACGCACAAAACGCTCGCCATCGCCCACATGCAAATGGCCAAAGGTGCGATTGGCCTGACTTGCCAAAAGATCGGCGAGGCCGAAGTGATGGTCGGCGGCGGCTTGAACAAGGATATTCTGATCCCGTTTAACATTATTGGCAAACAGAAGTTAGATCGCTTAACCGCGCTCGCGCACCGAACGGAACGGTTGACGGTGGCTGCGGATTCCGCGTATACGATCCACGGGCTGTCGGTGGCGGCTGCGGCGGAAGGCGTCACGCTGGGCGTGGTAATTGAGGTCGAAACCGGCTCGAATCGCACCGGCGTCACGGCGCAAGAAGCGGTTGAATTAGGCCAGTTGATCGACCAATCGCCCGGCTTGGAACTGCGTGGCATCATGGGCTTTCCCACTGCGCCCAGCGTGCGGCCCTTGATCCAAGAAATTCTCTCCCTGTTTGACCAACATGGTTTGCCCCACCCCATCGTGAGCGGCGGCAGCACCGGCTATGCCATGCAGGCCCATGAAATTCCCGAATTGACCGAATATCGGATTGGTGAATATCCAGTCGGCGGCTATGGTCATTTAGTCGCTGGGCGGCACACGGTGGAACAATGTGCGCTGCGCGTGATCGCCACGGTCGTCAGCCGTCCCAACGATGATCGGGTTGTGCTCGACGGCGGCAGCAAGACGATGAGCGCATCGATCATGCAGACCGACAAAGGCCCCAGCATTGGCTACATTGTCGAATATCCCGATGCCCGCTTCTACGCTTTTTCGGAAGAGCACGGTCATGTAGATATTTCGGCCTGTACGAAGAAACCCGTGATCGGCGAGCGGGTGCAGGTATTGCCGGTGCATCCCTGCCCTTGCGTAAACGAACATAACGAGTTAGTCGCCATACGCAGCGGCAAAGTTGAAGCGATCTGGCCGATCTATGCCCGCGGCAAAATTCGCTAGTACGATTTTAGATTGACGATTTACGAGACATATCGTCTACGAAGCAACTTCGTAAATCGTCAATCTAAAATCGTAAATGATAGAGGGAGAACCCGATGATCGTAGATACGCATGTTCATGTTTGGGAAATTGATCCACCCCGCTATCCGGTCGGGCCGACGGCGCCGAATTGGACGGCGCTGCCAGACGAACCGGGGACAACCGATGAACTGATCGCCGAGATGGATGCGCACGCCGTCGATTGGACGGTGCTGGTCCAAACCAGTTGGTCGACCTGGGACAATGGTTATATTGCCGATTCGGTGGCGCGTTTCCCGAATCGGCTGCTCGGCCACGGCTTGATCGATCCGCAAAATCCCAGTAATGCCGAACAGGTGCGCTACTGGGTCAAAGAACGCGGTCTGGTTGGTTTCCGCTTTCATCCCATGTACTATCCTGACGAGAAAATTTTGTTAACCGCGCAAAATCGGGCGATGTGGGAGGAAATTGCAGCGCTCAACGCTGTGATTCAATTGCACTTACGCGCCGAGCAAGCGGATCAAGTGGCTGTTATCGCCCAGCGCTATCCGCACCTGACGCTGATCATTGACCATATGGGCTATCCACAGATTAATGAGCCAACCGCCGCGTTCCAGCCCATCATCGATTTGGCGCGTTATCCGAATGTGCATTTCAAACTGTCGGATGTGGCAGGGCGTTCGCAGCAAGGCTTTCCCTACCAGGATGTACAGCCATTTATCCAGCAGTTGGTCAATGCCTTTAGTGCGCAGCGCACCATCTGGGGCACCGGCTATCCGGGCCATCATCGCGTTAAGCACAAGTGGCCACCGCTAATCGACGAATTGCGGCTGATCCACGAAGGCTTGCCATTTTTAACCGCAGTGGACAGGGATCGCATCCTCGGTGGCACGGCGGCAGCGATTTGGAGATTATGAGCCAGGGCGAATCTCACGCAAAGGCGCAAAGAAAAACAAGGAGAAAACATTCATGCGCGGCAGCCGCGTCAAGCAAAAATTACAAGCCGGTGAGATTGCCACTGTGCTCATGCTGTGACGGGAACCATCGGTATGGAATCGGTGCTGGAAACGCACATCAAAGCGGGCGCGCGTTTCTTTATGACCAGTTACGATGCCTGGATTAAGGCGGGCGCCAGGCCAATATCTGACCAAAGTCGCCGCGTTAGCCTAAATGGCAGTTCACCAAGCGTAGCGCGTCACCACGATAAACCCATTTCACAAATCAGTTTTGATCGGTTATCATGGCTTCCAGTAATGTCTGTGTCGTTCTGGAATTATCATTGTGAATGCATCGCTCACTTTTCAAGGTGGCACGCTTGTCCTCAAGAACGTGCCCCAAGATCAACCTGTTCATCCCGCCTTTCAGTGGATCAAAGCCCGCTGGCGCTGCGAAGCCTATCACTATCCGGCGCTCGCCGAGTGGCTACATGCGCACGCCATCCGTGATAGCGTGCCGCGCTGGCAATTGTTGCCGCTTACATTACACGATCAAAGGCAGCCGCACGATTATCAGTTGGCAGCCCTCGACGCCTGGGACAATGCCAAGCAGTTGGGGAGTATTGTGCTGCCCACCGGCGCAGGCAAAACGTTTGTGGCGATCCATGCCATTCAACGGGTGAAACGCTCCACCGTGATCATCGCGCCCACGATTGATCTGCTACATCAGTGGTACGCGCGGCTGGCGAATGCGTTCGACACTGAGATTGGCGTTTATTATGGCAGCGAGAAGATCGTACAGCCGATTACCGTCACTACTTATCATTCAGCTGGCGATTTGATCGCTGATTATGGCAACCAATTTAAGTTCATTATTTACGACGAAGTGCATCATCTGCCCGCGCCCAGTTGGGGTGAAACGGCCTTGATGTCACCGGCCCCGTGTCGCCTCGGCTTGACAGCCACCTACCCAGAGCCACATGAACAGACGGATGGCCGCTGGTCGCTGGATCATTTGATTGGCCCGATCGTTTACGAAAAACGGCTCGATGAGTTAGTCGGTGAACAGTTGGCCGATTATCGCACGGAGCGAATTCGCGTCAATTTGACCCCAAGCGAACGCCAACAATATGATGCCGACTATGCGATTTATGCCACCTTCTTTCGCAGCCGCCAACTCCCGCGACTGCACGGGGCCGGTTGGTGGCGCGAATTGATGCGTCTAAGCGCCTTTGACGATGAAGCGCGCGCCGCCCTGCTCGCGCGCCAACGAGTTCAACGTTTGCTGTCAGGCGCCGAAGGCAAGTTTGCCACATTGGATCAATTGTTGCATGAACATGTGCACGAACGGGTGCTGATCTTTACCGAGAGCAATGATATTGTCTATCGCATCTCCAACCGCTATCTGATTCCTGCGCTTACGCACGAGACCAAAGCCGCCGAGCGCAAAGAAATTCTGGAGTCATTTCAGACCGCGCGTTATCAAGCGATTGTCACGTCCAAAGTACTCAATGAAGGCATCGACGTGCCCGAAGCTAAAATCGCGATTGTGCTAGGCGGCAGCGCGGGAGCCCGCGAGTACGTTCAACGGTTGGGCCGCGTGCTGCGCAAGGTGGGCAACCAGCAAGCGGTGCTCTACGAAATTATCGTGCGCAAGACTGTAGACGAAGGGCGCGCGCAACGGCGGCGGCCCAAAGCGAATCAAGATGGTCATCGCAGGAGTAAGTTCCATGTTGACCGGTGACCTGGTCCGCCCGCACCTGGACATGCGCGGTGGCGAGTTGCAAATTGACACGTTGGACGGCAACAGTAACCATTGGCGCAACACCGCGGCCGAGTTGATTGCCTTGTTCCAGCAGCAAGTGGGGCAAACCCAGGCAACCTGGCAACGGGCGCTGGAAATCTACGAAGGCAATCGCACAGATTACAACGTGATTCGAGGCTTGGCCAAAGTCTTAAGCGACGCCGCCACTTTCGTCACCATACCGACCCCGGTTGCGCCCGCTGCACTGCGGGCCCATCTCTTTGTACACGGGCCTGTCTTTGCCAACGCCACCTTGTTGCAACCGCAGACGCGCGACATCATTCTGAAAGAAGCGGCGGCTGAATATGGGCTGTCCAATCAAGCGGCCGAGGGCATGCTCTACGCCGACCGACCAGCGGCTTATCAATTGACCCATGCCGGCCCACTGTGGACACCCGAAACCCTGATCGCGCGCTATAATTTGGAACTAGCGCGGGCGGCGCTGTATTGGGCCGACCAGATGCAAGTGCACATTTATTCGGGCTTCAAGGATTTCTGGAAATACATCAAGTTCTTTAAGCTGATGTTTTGGGCCACCCCGTTGCCGGATGGTGGTTATTGTGTCACGCTGGACGGGCCAATTTCGCCGTTTGTCAAAGCAACCACGCGCTACGGACGGCAGTTGGCCGCTTTCTTACCCGCGCTCTTCTTGTGTGACCGTTGGCAGATGCGCGCCAGTGTGCGCCCGCCGCAGTCGGATCAGCGATTAACCTATCAGTTAAATTACATGACAGGTCTGGTGACGCATTTCAAGCGCAGCGGCGAATTTGACAGCCGCTTGGAGGCCGATTTCGCCGCCGATTTTGAGGCCAAATTTGGCAAGCATAAACCGGATAAGGACGCCGGCAAGTGGACGTTGACGCGTGAGGATGAAGTGATTTTGTTGGGCGACACCGTCATGATCCCCGACTTTGCTCTGACGAATCAAGCGGATGGGCGGCGCGCCCTGGTCGAATTAGTCGGCTATTGGCATCCCGATTATCTGGCCCGCAAAGTCGCCAAGGTGCGCGCGGCCAACCGGCGCGATCTGATCTTGCTGGTCTACGAAGGGGTTAATTTGAGCGCCGAGAAGTTAAAGGACACGCCGTCCGAGGTGCTTTATTTTGCCAACAAACCTGTGCTTAAAGATGTGATGGCGGCGGTCGAAAAAGTGGCGATCTAAACATTTGGCTCATCCATCAAGAACGCATGTTCTGTTCATGTATTTGTTGACAGCAAACTGAATTAGCAGTACAATGTACTGAATCGTAACGAGGATTCCCTTTGTTTGCACGCTAGTTTCCGCCCAGCGCAGTAGGGTTGCACACAATCGCTTGGCTAGCTTGACGAGATATTTTGCTACAGGGAATACCGCCTCGAAACACTATTACCCTGGAACGCGATAAAGTTTCCAGGTTTGCGTCGATCAAAAGTGCTGCAAAATTTAAGATTGCGAATTCGCCGTTAATGGCTCAAGCTTGAGTATCAAAAGTGAGAGGAGAATTTTATGTACCAACAAATTACGTTGATGGGTAATCTAGGCAATGATCCAGAGATGCGCTATACACCAAGTGGCGTACCGGTGGCGAGCTTTAGCTTGGCGGTTAACAAGACATGGACGGGGCAGGACGGCCAAAAGCAAGACAAGACAACCTGGTTCCGGGTCACAACCTGGCGTAAGACGGCAGAAATCGTCAGCCAATACCTGAACAAGGGCAGTAAAGTGTTAGTGGTGGGCGAACTTGAAGAAGCGCGCACCTGGACCGACCGCGACGGCAATCAACGGGCTTCGTTGGAAGTCACCGCGCAAACGGTAAAATTCCTCAGTGGCCGCGGCGATGTGTCCGGTGCCAGCGAACCCAGTAGCAGCGGCGGTCATGCCTCAGCCAATAATCACGCCGAAAGCCCAGAATTACGCGACGAGGACATTCCGTTTTAAGCAATTTCCGGTACAACCCGTCCTCATCATTTGCAGAGCTAGATCAGAGCGTCTCAGTAACTTGAGACGCTTTTTTGTTGCTATCGGGCCAGGCAGTATAATGGGTTTATTGTGAATCATATAGTTGCTATTATCTTGTCCAAAAGCGAGCAGCCGTGTCCCAAGAAAATCTTGCCGAAGTGGTAGAAGCGATCCGCCAGGAATTTACCCGCATTAATGAGTTGCGCGACAAAACGCTCCAACAAAGCCGAACCTTAGTGCGTTCCTGCGCCAATAGCATTCGCGCCATCCATCGCCACGAATGGCCGGCGGCGGAAGCGGCGCTCAGCCAAGCGCGAATCGACGCCGAAGCGATGGTGAAGCCATTGGCCAATCATCCAACTTTGTATCAAGCGGGCTACACGCAAGATGCGTTAAAAGAGCTGGTTGAAGCGCATGTCGTCTATGCGGCGGTGCGCAAGCAGGCCTGGCCGATGCCCGTTGAACTGTATGTCACCGGCGCCACGTATTTGAAAGGGTTGAGCGAAGCAGCCACCGAGATGCGCCGTTTTGTGTTAGATTTGATGCGCCGTGGCCAGGTGCTTGAAGCGGAACCCTATCTCGAATTTATGGACGAAGTATACAGTTTGCTGATCACGGTTGATTTTCCAGATGCGATCACCGAGGGTCTACGGCGCAACACCGATGTTCTGCGCAATGTGTTGGAGCGCACGCGCGGCGATTTGACGTTGGGCATCCGCCAAGACCAGATGCGCCAAGCCCTGCATTCGTTTGAGACACGCCTGGACACCAGCCTGGGCACGCAATTTTCTAGCACTGAATTGCCCGTGGCCCTCGAAGATTTGTCGGATGAGTAGATTGGCCGGACGAGTAAAGGTATGACCAAAGATCGTACACTGGTGCGCGCCAGCGATATTGGTGCCTGGGCATTTTGCCAGCGGGCCTGGTGGTTGGCCCATGTACAGCATATTCCTCATCAACAGCCACGGATCTTGCAGCAAGGGACAGCCATCCACGCGGCGCATGGTCGTGCGGTTGTCCGTGCTCACCGTCTGCGCCGGCTTGGTCTGCTTTTACTTGGCATCGGGTTAATGCTGGCTGTCATTATCGGATTGCTTTGGTTATGGACAGGCTAAGATCGGTCGAGCATGAAGTGAGTAGCTACTCGTAGTGACGACTTACGAAAGTTGAAAATTTATTGTGGTAAAGTGTAGTCAGCATCCTCAGGTGCGCTGGTTTTGCGATAGGGACGCATCTGAGGATGCTGACTACACAGCGTGATTACCGTCTATTTTGTTAAATTCATTAGTCGTTCGTTGTGCGACCAAGAACGATTAAAGTCATCACTACGAGTAACGACGCATTTCAACCTTGACAGCACACTGGTGAGTTGTACGCTGTTAGCAAATTACGCAAGGAGTGCTTTTGACTGTTTTACGACCCTCTGTAATTTCGCCTCAATCGAATCCGTCCTCCTCTAATTTGGTGCAAAGCGCATTGCAGGCACTTTCGACGGCAGCTACCGTGCAGCCCGATCAGAAAACACGCTTGATCGAAGAACGCAGCGTTTGGGAGCCAACTTCTTGGTTAATCCAATGTTGTTGGGAGGCACTGGCGAAAGTTGGTGCAGGTGATGAGGCATTAAGTGTCGCCAAGCTAGCCACCTTGCGCCAACCGCTGGCTTCACTCCAAGTATTGCATCAACTGGCGCAACAAGCCGAGCAAAGCCCAGCGCTAACCGTGCTAGTGCGCACCGAATTGGCCGCCAACAAGCCCCACCTGCTCGACTCAGCCCTTTCACCGGCCAGCAGGGACATTCTGGCCGATGATACGCGCCAGATCGAAGGCTTGTTACTAGGCGCCGCTAGCGCAGCTTTGATCAAGGATCTGGCATTGGCAGTCGCTTGTCTAGAACGGTTGGATCAATCGATGATCTCGTGGCGACGGATTATGGAGCAGACCGAATGGCGCGCGCTCCTCGCCGAAAGTGTTGCCTACATTGGCCTTCAGGCGCAGACCGAACATCTGATCAGCGGTGCGGTGCGCCGTTTTGATGATGCCGGCGTTCAGTTTTTGCATCAGGTGGCTACGTTACTCGCCAAACGCGCCAAAGCGCAGAGGGGCGAATCAACGATTTCGCTGACCACGATCAATTTGCTGGCGGCTTGTGTGGAAACGTTGCGCGACGCCGCCTTGACCAATGTGCAAAGTCGCCGGTTAGCGGTGACCGTGCTCGCGCAAGCGGGTCTGGTTGACGATTTGCTGGCGCAGTTGACGATCATCGCCAATTTGCTGGCCGCGCAGCGCGACAGCGGGATCAATCGCCAAAGTGAAGCGCTGCTTTTGCGGCAGGTAAAACGGCCCAAAGCCAAACCCGACCTTGATTTTCAAGTCTACACGCTACAAGAAGCCGTCGTCGTGATGCCAATCCAGCAGATTACACGCGAGCAGCGGATTGGCTTGGCGAAACAACTGGCCTGGCTTGGCGTGCGTAGTGATGGCTGGACGGCCGCAGGCGCTGCGACTAGTTTGATCCAGTTAGGTGCCATCGAGTATGCTGTGAACGTGGTGGATCGAATTGCGCCGAACGATCCAACCCGCAGCGAAGGCACATTGGCATTGGTGCGCGGTCTGTTAGCCGCTGGTGAACCTGTACTAGCCGCCACCCAGGTAGACAAAGCCCTAGCCTGGGCCCGCTCATTAGAAGGCCGTAATCCCGAGCGGGCCGTCACCTGGGGTTTAGCCGAAATTTATCTCAAACAGGGTGAACCAGAACGCGCACTGCAACTTTTAAATCAATGGCGCAGCACGTCCACCAGTTTATTCCAACGCTTGCGAACACTTGGCAACAAAAAACTGGACGACGACGCGCTGCGCAATCAAAGTCTCCGTTTACAGGCGTTGCTGCAACTCAACCGCGCCAATCAAGAGATGCAAGCGATCTTTACCGATTTAGCCACATGGGCGCCACGTTTGTTGGATGGCGAAGCGCTGATCAATTTTTACGTGCAAGGTCTGTTGCAACCGCTGCTAAACGCTGGCAAATATAAACCGGCGTGGGAGTTACTGCCGCAACTTCACACGGCGTTGGGCAAGCTGAACGGTCACAAGCATGCCGTGCGTGTGGCCGAAGTAACGACGTTGTTAACCCAGCCACTGGCGCCTTTTTCCCCCATTGCAAATGATCCCGCCACTCGCGACTTGCTAACCAAGTTTTTGGTCGATTTGTGGCAGGCAAGCGCACAGCGGGGCGTCTGGCAAATTGTCCACAGCATCGAAGGCAGTTTACCCTTGTTGCTGGCGCTAGAAGGCCCTCAGGCAGCAGTCGCGATTGCACGCGCTGTAGCTGATCAGAACCGAGCCTGATTCTGCTTTCAGCGTGTCATGTAGCTAAACACCACACTTTGCCCTGAATTCGGCGCGCAATGCCAAATTTGGTCATCCACACCCTCTAACCTTTTACCACATTTTTACCACTACTTTATAGAAACAGTGCTAGCCTAGATTTTGAAGATGAAGATGAGCGAACAAGCGGACAGAGAACTGGTCAGCGCCGCGCAAGCCGGAGACAAACAAGCGTTTGGCCTGCTCGTAGAACGCCATTTGCCGATGGCGCAGCACGTGGCAATGCGTATGCTGGCCAATCAAGAGATTGCCTGGGAACTGGCCCAGGAAGCCATTCTTCAGGCGTATCTTTCCCTGAACAACTTACGTGAGGCCGACCGTTTTGCAAGCTGGCTCTATGGAATTGCGCGCAACGTTTGTCGCAATTATCTGCGCAGCCAGAAGACAAATTTTATCTCGCTAGAGGCCCTGTCAGGCGGAGCGTATTATACGGATCAGCGGCGCATTAGCGCAGAACTAGATCCGCAGCATGTAGTAGAAGCAGATGAGTTACACCATCGCTTATATGAAGCCATTGAGTCACTATCGGCCAAAAACAGAGCAGCTACTGAATTGTTTTATTACGAACATTTGAGTTTACAAGAAATCGCCGTCCTTTTGGGAACTTCCGTCAATGGGATCAAAGGTCGCTTGTTTCAGTCCAGAAAGCAATTGCAAGCGCAATTAGCCGACGTCTATCCACCAATGGTTAGCTCTACACATTCCATCTATTCAACACAGGAAAGGAGAATGATCATGATCAAGATTTCAACAATTCATGCCATCGAAACCGCACTAACGGGAAACTACATTCTTTATTTGCTCGACACGGCAGAAAGTCGCATGTTGCAAATCTGGGTGGGGCCACATGAAGGCACTCAAATTGCCCAATTGTTACGCGGAGAAGTGACTCACCGTCCTATGACTTACCTTTTTATGGCTGGCCTGCTTGATACATTGGGCGCCAAATTGCAAGAAGTACGCATTGAGTCACTGAAGGAAAACACCTTCTATGCAGTAGTCAAGGCGCAGAATGGTAAGGCTGTGCATGAATTGGACGCCAGACCGAGTGACGCGCTGGCGCTAGCTTTGCAGATGAGGAGCCCAATTTTCGTTGCGGATGCAGTGCTGGCGCAAGTGGGCCAACCTTTGCCCCAGCCTTTCGACGAACAAGCATGGTTGCAGCAGGAGACGCAGCACATGGCCGAAGTGGCGCACACCGTTCAGGAATGGGAACAGAAACTCAAGGAAGCGCCTGGCGCTGACATACCAAGCGTTGTACGAGTTCTGAAACAAGCAGAAGCGTTTGCACAAAAATTGAAACATAATTACATTGGCACTGAGCATTTACTTCTAAGTCTAGTGTCTGATCAAGAGAGCAGCGCCACTAAAGCCTTACTTGCCTTAGGCGCCGGACAGGAGCGAGTGATGGAGGCCGTGGAGCGATTGATCGGACGTGGTCAAAAATCGCTTACCACAGAACCTGTCATTGTGCCGCGCGTGGTGCATGTGTTTGAGATGGCGGAAGAAGAAAGACGAACGTTGGGTGATTCACAAATTGGCCCAAACCATATTTTGCTCGGTCTGCTGCGCGAGGGGCAGGGTATGGCGATTATCATCCTGCGTGATCTAGATGTTGATCTGGCGCAGGTGCGTGTTAAGCTAGGCGAATTTATGCTATCTGTCCCATGAATGAGGTTGCATCTAACGTGCCGGACACTGTCCCTCCTTCACTGATTGCGCCCGGGTAAGGCATAGAAAATGGCTAACGCCACACTTACAACCAGGCTGGCTGGTACGTTAAGAAAAGCCAAGCCGAACGTAATCAGATAGAACACTGGACCATAGGCAAACGAGCGCGTAATGGCCGCAATCGTCTGCGGGTCAGCATCTTTGGCTCGCAATGTGTTATGACCCGCGACGTAGCGCCATAACACATTGAAAAAGATCGCAATCACCAAAAAGACACCGTTAAAGACCAGCGCAGCCATGCGTTGTTCTGGCCGCCCAATGTATTCAGATAGTAAAGCAGTGGGAAATGGTAAAATGGTCACGCCTAATAAGAGTAGACCATTGAGCACCAACAGGGTATGATCCGTGTGTCTCAGCAATTTGAAGATCCGGTGATGATTGATCCACATAATGCCGATAAAGGTAAAGCTAATAAAGAAGGCCAGATAGGCCGGCCACTGTTGGAGCAAGGCTTGGCCCAGCCCTACGCCTTCTGGTAAATCGCGGGGCACTTTGATATCTAGCACCAGCAACGTCATCGCAATCGCGAAGACCCCATCACTAAAGGCTTCAATGCGTCCTGTTTCTTTTTCCTCCATCCTGTCCTTCCCTTAGCCCTACTGATAGCCCAAAGAATTATCCTCGCGCCAGGGGAAGGGGCGATGCCAACTGCGGAAGGGGAATTTGCCCATCGCTTCCTCGTTTAGATCAACACCTAACCCAGGTTTCTCTGGCAATTCCAGATAACCGTTCACCAACTTGATCGGTTCATCGACAATATCGCGGCGCGGCGATTCATCGTCGGCGTGGTATTCCAGAATGAGGAAATTATGGGTGCTGGCGGCAAAATGCACATTGACCGCAGTTGCCAACGGGCCACACGGGTTATGTGGCGCCACATTAACATAATGGGCCTCGGCCAACGCAGCAATCTTCTTCATCTCCCACAAACCGCCGGTGAGGCAAACATCGGGCTGAATAATATCCACGGCCTGCAAGTCGAGCAGCTCTCGAAATTCGTGGCGTGTATAGAGCATTTCGCCGGTCGCCAGTGGCACGCTGACATGGTGGCTCAATTTAGCCATCGCCGCATAATTTTCCGGGCGCAGCGGTTCTTCGACAAAGAACGGGTTATATTGAGCCACGACGCGGCATAATTCCATCGCCCGCGCCGGTTCAAAAATTGCGGCGTGGGGATCCAGGCCGATATCAATGTCGGGCCCGACGGCATCGCGCACGGCGGCTACACGCACATCCGCCTCGCGCAGCGCCTTATTCCAGGGCATATTCTGCCAACCAGGCCCCATCGGTCCCATTTTAATCGCGGTGTAACCATACTTTTCGATCAATGCAATAGCGTTTTCGGCCAACTCCTGCGGCGTCCGGCCATGCGGTGATTGGTAGACGCGAATTTTGTCACGACATTTGCCACCCAACAACCGATAAACTGGCAGATTGGCGGCCTTGCCAGCAATGTCCCACAGGGCATGTTCGATCCCGCTGATCGCTGCGTTCACGATCGAACCGCCGGGAAAGCGAGAACCGGCGACCATCAACTGCCACAAGCCTTCAATATCGCGCGGATCGCGGCCGATCAACCACTCTTCAAAGTCACGGATCACCTCAACCGTCGCCTTATCCGGTCCACAGGAATAAGCCTCACCAACGCCATAGATGCCTTCATCGGTGTGGACTTTGACATAAGGAATGTTGCGGTGCCCAAGGTTGACCAGAAAAGTATCGATTTTTGTAATTTTCATAATTCACCTTTTTAAATGGTGAATGGTGAATGAAGGACAGTCGCAACGTCTTTCATTAGCCATTAACCATTACTCACCCTTTCAAGCCCGTGGTGACAATGCCACGCACAAAGTACTTCTGCGCCGCAAAGAACAGGATCAGCGGTGGCAGCGCCACAATCAACGACGCCGCCATCAGAATTGCCTCACGTGGTTCGTCGCCTTCAAATGGGTTATCCATAAAATAGCGCAGGCCAATCGACAGCGTAAATTTTTCTGGGGAATTGAGGAAGATCAAGGGGCCGATAAATTCATTCCAGTGTTCCAGAAACGAGAAGATCGCAACGGTGGCCAGGGCCGCCTTGGCAAGCGGCAGGATAATGCTCCAAAAGATGCGCACGGAGGTTGCGCCGTCGAGTTTGGCGGCTTCGTCCAAATCTTTGGGGATGGTCATAAAAAATTGACGCAACAAGAAAATGTAAAATGCGCTGCCAAAATAGGAAGGAACGATCAGCGGCAAAAAGGTGTTGATCCAACCCAAATAGCGAAAGAGCAAGAACGTGGGGACAATCGTCACCTGCCAGGGCAGCATCATCGTGCTGAGCACCAAGAAGAAGAGCGCATCGCGGCCAGGGAAATGAAACCGGCTAAACCCATAAGCCACGGCCGCCGACGATACAATCTGCCCGAGCATCGCAAAGGCAGTGACAATCACCGTGTTCGAGATAAACAAGGCAAACGGGGCCAGGGTAAAGACATCGCTGTAATTCTTCCAGCGCACGGTTTGCGGCCAAAAGGTGGGTGGAAAAAGATAAAGCTCAGCCGCAGATTTCAATGAACTGGTAATTGTCCAGAAGAAAGGCAGGCTAAAGGCCAATGCCACGAGGATAGCCAGGACATACAGTAAAAAGGTGCCAAAATGCTGCTTGAATAAGGTCTTCCTCGCTCGCCCGAATGGCCGGCTTTGATTGTTGACACCGGTGCGAATATGCTGTTCGGTTGTTGCCATAGGTTAACCTCTAAAGTGAATGCGCAGTGCAGAATGCTTGACCCAGCGCAACTCGCATTGCGCTACGGTATGTTTAGGCGTAGTGGGTCATTGGCCACGCTGCTCAGGAAAACTCGTAATAGACCCAGCGCTTCGAAAGTTTGATCTGCAAAAATGAGAGCAGACAGATGATCAAAAAGAAGATCCAGGCTAAGGCCGAAGCGTACCCCATCTGAAAATAACTAAAAGCATTGTAATAGAGATGCAACATGAAGAACCAGGTGGCATAGTTGGGGCCACCTTGCGTCGCAATATACGCCAAGGAAAAGACGCCAAAGCTGCCGATGATGCCGAGGAGCACGTTGAACAGGATCACCGGCGAAATCAAGGCAATCGTGATGTGACGAAAGCGTTGAAAAGCATTCGCCCCATCGATCTCAGAGGCTTCGTGCAATTCTTTCGGCACCCCTTGCAAACCGGCCAGAAAGATGATCATGCGCCCGCCGCCCACGCTAGCCCAAAGCGAGATCAGAACGATTGACGGGATCGCCCAGACCCGGTCCACCAGCCAACCGGGGCCTTGAATGCCGATTGCGCCGAGCATATAGTTGACCAACCCCAACTTGGGTTGTAGCAACCAGCCCCAGAGAATAGCCAAGGCCACAATTGGCGTCAACGAGGGCAGGTAAAAGAGCGCTCGGAAAATATTGCGACCCTTGAATTCTTGATTGAGCAACATTGCCGCAAACAGAGATAGAATGACGCCCAAAATGACTGAGGCCACCGAGAAATAGGCAGTGCGACCCAGCGACGGCCAGAATAACTTGTCCACCGTAAAGGCTTCTTTATAATTCGCCATGCCAATCCACTCTGGCGTGCCGCCGATCTTGTACTTGGTCAAACTTAAATAGAAGGAAGCGATAATCGGCCCCAACGAAAAAACCAGAAAACCGATCAGCCAGGGGCTAACCCATAGATAGCCCTCGAGCGCCTCGCGCCGCTGTTGATGCGAACCGAAGCGAGAAGTTTTACGCATATTTGTACCTCACTGAAAAACGAGATTAGAGATTGGAGATTACCATCTGCGAAATCTCCCAATCTCCAATCTCATTCACCATGCAGGCGATAATCAAAAATCGACATCGCAATCCTACGGTTTCGGTTTGTTGAGGATGTCCTGGATCTGCGTCGTTACGCTGTCCAGAAAAGCAGGGGTTGGCTTTTCGTTGCCGGCCCAGAGCGGCTGGGTCAACTGCAACAAGGCAGTTTCCGCCTCGCTTTGCCGCCAGTTCGCCGTAATCCGGCTGGCCTGAGCATGGTCCATGATGTCTTTAAAGACCACTCGGAAAGGGAACTTAAGCAGTTCGGGGGCACCATACACATCGGGCCGGCCGCCGACGGTGCCGCCAATCAAACCGAGTTGGATGCCGCTGTCCTTGCTGGTCAGATACTGAACCCACTTAAATGCTTCATTTGGGTTTTTGGTTGCGGTGGTTACACAATGGGCGTCCACCTCATAATCAGAGCCGCCTACGCCACCGGGGCCAATCGGATTGGGCGCTACCATCCATTTGAATTTGTCACCAATTGTCTTCCCAAAGACCGAGATCGAAGTGCCACCCTGGTACATGCCCAACGCACCGCTGGCCCACATATCCGTATCGGCGCCCACCATTTGATCGGGCTTGGGGGCGACTTTGTGCGTTTGGAAGAGATCATAAAGGAACGTGACTGCTTGCGCACCCTTTTCCGAGTTGAACTGGAATTTGGTGCCGTCTTCACTGAGCAATTGCTCACCGAAGGAGCGGAAGAGCGTAACACAGCTCTTCCAGATGTTGGTGATGCCCGGCAGATAGCCAAATTGCTTGCCATCGGGCTTGGTCAACGCCTTAGCCAATTCGACTTGTTGGGCCTGGGTCCAACCGGCCTTAGGCACTTCTTTGCCAGCGGCTTCGATCGCGGTCTGGTTGTAATAGATGACCGCCAAGCCCGGGTGCGACTTGAACGGCAAGCCCATCAATTTGCCATTCACGGTGATACCCTTGAGACAACCTTCGTACCATTGCTTTAGATCAACATTGTTAGAAGCTACCAAATCATCAATGGGGGTGATAGATCCCTGTGACGTGGCGAACTGGATCGTGGCCCCACCTAATGCGCTCCAACATGTGTCACCCAATGTGCCACCCGCCAACATGGTCGAGATCTTGGCGTTATATTCTGCACCAGGGAAAGATTCTTTGACGAGCTCAATGTTGGGGTTGGCCTCCATAAACTTCGGCATTTGCATAGCATACAAAGCATCTTCCTACGTACCGATGCGCGCATGGAAACGGATCTTGGTTTTTCCGGTCGATGGGGCTGCGGCGGCTGTACCACCTGTAGGCGCAGCGGCTGGTGCGGGGGCGCAGGCGGCTAGTGCTAGACCGACTGAGGCCATTGAAGTGGCGCGCAGAAAACTGCGTCGCGTCATGGGTTGCTGTGTAGCCATGAAATTCTCCTTTAGTTATTTATAGAATTTGATATTGATTTACATCTCGTTTTTGTCGAAAAGGTTTGGGAGCTTCGAACATGGGGTCTATCAAACGCCTTAGCTAAGCTTACATTGACGATAAAACTTTGCCAACCGATTTTAGCCCGATCTGTTTATAATAGCCGCAAGTATCTGTTAAGCATGGTAGCATAGCCACTACTGTCTATCAATTGAGATTTTTATGCCAAGAAAAAATTGTGTTACTGTAGGGATACAGGGTAGGTTTTTCCCGTATCCCTACTCCCATCTACCTCCCATAAACGCTAACACACTACAAACGGCGCGCTGACGCCAATCAAATGATCACCTGCTATCCTAGAATTTATGGGCGGCGTCAGAGATCGATGCTTATGGCGCAGATATTTTGGAGGGTAGCCGATGGTCAAAGTACACCACCACACAACAGATCGGATTGTCGCCTGGCGCGTGCGCGATGCACTAGCTGCGCATCCGCTCTTAGGCGGCGCTACAGCACAGATTCAGGTGATTGGCAGTTATGAAGGCGTCATTCTCGAAGGTTGGGTCTTAGATGAGCGCGTGGTGGCGTTGGCTTTGCGACTAGCCCACCGCGCTGCCGGCAAACGCTGCATTCAACTGCGTTTGCAAACGCATACAACACCACGTCCGGCGACGCTTGTTACCTAGCGAAAGCGCTGTAGCTATACAGGAATTCGCCATTAGCCACTCAAGGTCAATAAAGGCTAGGGATTGAGAGATTGTTCGTTCTTGTGCTATTCCAAATAAATAATAATCCAGGGATCGAGACCAGACAGGAGGAAAGGACCCCACCTGTCTGGTCGGTCGACGACAATTTTGAAATCAGATCGGCCTGTATCCTTATTTATTTGGATTGGCCCTACTCTCTAAGCTCTCAATCCCTAATCTCGATTTTATGCTTACCTCCCTTGGGTCGCTAACAAATAACTTATACAGTGCATACCTGAAAGTAACACTCCGCAAGCATCCAGCTAACACAAGCCGAGTATAGTACAGACAATAAAGATTGATATAGCAATCAACTTGAATCTAGCAAAAATAAATCTACTCAAATTGTTTGAAAGGGATAACCATATTATGCGAACCAACACTTATAACACCATGATGCGCGATTTTGCCACCTTGGCCGATGCCATGAACCGTAATTTCGTCGGCTATGACTTTGTCCGCAATGGTGGGCGGGCTGACGGCAGCAATGGCACAACCACTGGCGAGACGACAGCGCCGACCCGTTTGCCAGTCGACGTTTGGGCTGGTGACGAAGCATACACGATTACGACCTATCTACCCGGCGTCAAGCCCGAAGAGGTCGAGATTACTTTCGAGGGCGAAGAATTGACCATTCGTGGCCAGTTCCCAGCCGTGGCCGAGGAAACAAAATTCATCAAGCGTGAACTCTTCCACGGCGCCTTTGAGCGACGGTTGGGCTTCAATGTGCCTGTCAACGCCGACGCAATTGAGGCGAGCAATGAGAATGGCTTACTCACCCTGATTGTACCCAAAGCCGAAGCTGTAAAGCCAAAACAGATCAAAGTTGTTGCGAAGTAAGTTACTATCGTTTCCACTTTAGCACCCCAAGATCAGTGATCTTGGGGTGCTTTTTGTGGCGCATGATTTTGCAAAAGCGTGTACCTGCGCCACGCTCCTTTCAGGCAGGAAGTCCTCAACTTTAGTCATGGGGGGATACCTGCCAAGTCTACTGGTCTCAGCGGGAGCTTGGGAACTTGATGGTCAGGTTCCTGTACCATTGTTTTACTCCTTATCATGGTATAATACAAGCATGCTAAGGCACTTAATCTAGGCCAAGCAACGGTTCGCACAGCAGCACTTGCCGTTAGACGCAATCGAACGACTACGCCATGGCAAGAAAGTGACCGGCCTGGTGAAAGGTAAAACAGCATGACGACCCAACTTTATAATCTAGACTTCTATCAGTGGACTCAACGCCAAGTAGATCTGTTACGCAATGAAGAATACGAGAATTTAGATCTGGAAAACTTGATCGAGGAAATAGCAGCGATGGCAAAGCGAGATCGGCGCGAGCTGGAAAGCAGACTAAAGATTATCCTGCTTCATCTGCTTAAGTGGAAATACCAGCCGATGTGCCAATCCAATCGCTGGGCAGATTCGCTTGATGAGCAGCGTGATGAGATTGCCGTCTTGTTGAGGGACAGCCCAAGTCTACGCCGCGAGTTGGCTGATCTGATCGTGGATGCCTACGCCAGAGCGCTTAGAAAAGCCGCCAAAGAAACTAAACTGGCGACGAGCGTTTTTCCGGCAAGCTGCGAATGGACAATGGATCAGATGCTTGATCAAGACTTTCTACCTTAAACCAATGCAGGAGCACATGCCCACATGGTCGAATTGATCTGGGACGGCAAATACGACGCCAATGGCAAACGCACGGCCCCGCCCCGCCTCAAACTCCCTTTCCAAACCGTCGAAACCATCAACGAAAGCGCGCAACAACGCCAGATGGCCTTTGATCTCTTCAGCGCCGGCCGCGCCAGCGCCTGGCGCAACCGCCTGCTCTGAGGCGACAAGAAATATGTGCTGCCCGCGCTGCTTGATGAATTCGCCGGCCAGGTGGATTTGATTTACATTGACCCGCCGTTCGCAACCGGAGCAGATTTTAGTTTTTAAGCATACGTTGGGGATGAATCCTTTACAAAGGAACCCAACATAATCGAAACAAAAGCATACCGTGACACCTGGGGACGTGGGCTGGAGAGTTACTTACAATGGGTATATGAAACAGCAATAGTTTTACGTGAATTGCTCAGTGAAAAAGGTAGTCTATATCTCCATTGCGAGCCTTCCGTCAGCCATTATATCAAAATGGTTTTAGATGAAGTTTTTGGAGCTAACAATTTTTGTAACGAAATTATCTGGAAACGAACATCCTCACATTCAAACGTTTTACAAAAATATGGGGCGATTCATGATGTAATTCTATTTTATAGTGTATCCGAACAATTCATATGGAACCATTATCATGACAAATGTAAGCAATTACGCTCTAAGGCTTCCAGAGTCAACAATGGAAGAATTAAAACAAAGGGTTAAAACTGATAAAACGACCATTAACCAATTTATCTATGTGGCTGTAGCTGAAAAACTTGCAGTGTTACGCACCACCGAATATTTCAAGAAACGCGCAACGCGTGCTGATATGGCAGCATTTTGGGAAATCTTAGAAAATGCAGGAAATGAACCACCGATTGAAGGTGACGAATTGCCAGAAGGCTATGCAAGGAGACCACGCAAGCCAAAATAACTTTTTGTTATGTCGCTGTGTACCAGTGTAAACACCACCGGCACACAGCTAACCATAATCCGCAGACATAACCTACGGGCTAGGCTAACACCATTATAGCCCATCTACGGAAGCAATCAATTGCTTTCGTGGATGGGCTTTTGCCTAGCGCAACCTTTACAAGTTTTTGAAAAATGGAGTTTCATGTCGCGGCCAAAGACGAAACGTTCGCCTGACCAACAAGGGTTATTTGAACCGGATTTCAAGACCGCGCCTTGTGTGTCAGCCATCCGTCAGGCCGTGCGCGCCTGGGTGGATAGTGGCTATAGCGCCACCGCCACCACCCGCCAATTATTGCAGCATTGGTTCCACACCGATCATCGCACGCGCAATGGCGACCCCTTCGCCTACTATCCCTTCCAACGCGAGGCGGTGGAGACTTTGATTTATCTTTACGAGATTGCCAAAAAAGAGCGCCACAAAGACTTGCTGGAAAGTTACGCCACTGCGCCCAATCTGCGGCTGTTGCAATACGATCAATTTGCTCGCTACTGTCTAAAGATGGCGACAGGCAGCGGCAAGACGAAAGTGATGGCGCTGGCGATTGCCTGGCAATATTTCAATGCCGTGCTGGAAGATGCGACGCACTACGCTGCCACTACGCTGCTGCTGGCACCCAACGTGATTGTCTTTGAACGGTTACGCAACGATTTCGCGGGTGGGCGCATCTTCCGCACCGACCCGGTGATTCCGCCCGAACTGGAAATCTTCTGGGAGCTTGATTGTTACATGCGCGGCGACAGCGAGCGGGCCGATTCGCAAGGCTCGCTCTATCTGACCAACATTCAGCAATTTTATGCACGCGAGGAGCAGAAAAACAACGACGAGCCAGCGATCATGACGCTGATGCTGGGGTCCAAACCACCGGCGCAGAGCACAACTGTGGAGCCGTTTGAATCACGCCTGCTCAAACGCGGCGGCCCGGTCTTTGTCGTCAACGATGAAGCGCATCATACCCATGACGAAGAAAACGAATGGAACCGCAGCATCCGGCGCTTGCAGGAACAATTGCAGGCGCGCCAAGCCGCCGTGTCTCTGCAACTGGATCTGTCGGCAACCCCGCGTTATAGCAAAGGCTCGCTCTTTACCTGGATCATTTTTGATTATCCGCTCAAACAGGCCATCTTGGATAATGTGGTCAAGCGTCCGTTAAAAGGCATCGCTTCCGGCATTCAAGAAGTGCCTTCGGACATTGCCAGCATCCGTTATCAAGCCTACCTGGCCGCCGGGGTGGAACGCTGGCGCGAGTATCGCACCCAACTGGCGCCGCTGGCGCGCAAACCCGTGCTGTTTGTCATGCTCAACAGCACCAAAGAATCGTATACTGATTCTGCAGCGAATCTGCGCTATTATGAACCCGATTTCGTCGCGGTAACGTGTGACGGCATTCATCATGTCATCGAAACCAAAGGGCGTGAAGATATTGACGTGCAACACAAAGATCGGGCGGCGACGCTCTGGTGTGAGAATGCAACGCGGTTGACGAGCACTGAGTGGCAATACAAAATTGTGCGCCAAACTGATTTTGAACAGCTACAACCCAAAGATTTTGAAGACTTGATTGCGTTAGGGCCGCTATACTTTGAACCGTAAAGCACCGGACGGGCACGCCATGGCGTGCCCGTCCGGTGCTCGGCTTCATTTGAAAATGCCTATATTCGGCGCGCACAGAGAATCGTGGTAAAATAACACGATACAATTTAGGAATCAGCCATTATGTTCAGCGCCCATCCCGATTCCCTGTGTAGGAAGGCGCTCGTAAGGAACAATTATGATCAAGAAACTATATTACGCCATTGCTGGCGATCCAAATGAAAAAGCGCTGAAGCGTTTCCGGCCGGTGGTCGCAGAGGTCAACGCGTTAGAAAAAGAATTTGAAGCCAAGAGCGTTGATGAATTACGCGCGATGACGGCCGAATTCAAAGAACGCATTCAAAGCGCCACGCAAGCATTACGCGAAGAGCTTGCCACTGCGCAGGCTCAATACATGGCTGTGCTGGGCACGGACGAGCAAAAGTTTGCGCGCGTCGAAGTCACGCGCATCAAAAAAGAAGTATTGGCGATTGAGGAAGACGCACTCTGGGAAATCTTGCCCGAAGCCTTTGCGGCCGTCCGTGAGGCCAGTAAACGGACAACCGGTTTGCGCCATTATGATGTGCAATTATTGGGCGGCATGGTTTTACATTCCGGGGTGATTGCCGAAATGAAAACGGGTGAAGGCAAAACATTAGTCGCCACGCTGCCGCTCTATCTGAATTCGCTGGCTGGGCGCGGCGTGCATTTGGTGACGCCTAACGACTATTTGTCCAAAGTCGGTCTCCAGTTGATGGGTCCGATCTACCAGTTGCTTGGGGTGAGCGCTGCTGTCATCCAGAACAGCGCCGGTAGCCCTGATAAGGGTAGCTTTATTTTCGACCCAACATTTCCGGCGTCGGATGATCGTTTTCTCTCATTGCGACCGGTCGCCCGCGCCGACGCCTATCAATGTGACGTCCTCTACGGCACCAATAACGAGTTCGGCTTTGATTATCTGCGCGACAACATGGTGCAGGAACTAGAGCGCGTGACGCAGCGTGAACTCCATTACGCGATTGTCGACGAAGTAGACAACATCCTGATCGATGAAGCGCGCACGCCGTTGATTATTTCTGGCGAATCGCGCGAAAGCTCGAATTATTATCAGGTTTTTGCCGAACTGGTGAAGACGCTTAAATCTGAAGTTCACTATTTGGTCAACGAAAAAGAGCAGGTTGCCACGCTCACCGAAGATGGCATTGGCTATATTGAGAAGCGTTTGGGGCTTGAGAATCTCTACAGTCCCGAGCATTTCGACATGATCCCGTATTTGGACAATGCACTGCGGGCGGCGGTCTTATACAAGCGTGACAAGGAATATATTGTGCGCGGCCAGGAAATCGTGATCGTGGACGAGTTTACCGGGCGTATGATGGAAGGCCGGCGTTACAGCGAGGGGCTGCATCAGGCGATTGAAGCCAAGGAAGGTGTGAAGGTCCAGAAAGAGTCGATGACGCTGGCGACGATTACCTTCCAAAATTTCTTCCGCATGTACAACAAGCTGGCGGGCATGACGGGTACGGCCAAGACCGAAGAAGAAGAATTCCAACGCATTTACAATCTCGAAGTGATTTCGGTGCCCACGTACCGACCGATCGTGCGCCAGGATACGCCCGATCTGGTCTACCGCACCCAAGAGGCTAAATTCGATGCGGTGCTCAGCGATATTGTTGAGGCGTACAAACGGCAAGAACCGGTGCTGGTAGGTACGGTTGCGATTGAAACCAGCGAATATGTCAGCCAGATTCTAAAGCGGCGTGGCATTCCACATGAAGTGTTGAATGCGAAGAATCACGAACGTGAGGCGACGATCATTGCCCAAGCGGGTCGCCCCGGCGCAGTCACGATTGCCACCAATATGGCCGGTCGTGGTGTGGACATTCTGCTGGGTGGCAACGCCGAAGGTCTGGCGCGTGACCAACTGCGTAAGGAGCAAGTTGACCTAGCGGAAGTTCCGCCGCACGCCTGGAATGAATGCCTGGACATGCTGAAGCGCAATCAGGATCCGACCACGGTATATGACACACGATGGGCCCAAGTCATCAAACAAAAATGGTCCGATGTCGAACGTGACAAGGAATTAGTGCGTGGGTTGGGTGGTTTACATGTGGTTGGCACCGAGCGCCACGAAGCGCGGCGCATTGACAACCAGCTACGCGGTCGTTCTGGCCGTCTTGGCGATCCGGGGAGCAGTCGCTTTTATTTGAGCTTGGCCGATGACCTGATGCGGCGCTTTGGTGGCGAACGCATTAGTGGCTTGATGAGCCGCCTGGGCGTGGAAGACGATATGCCAATTGAGGCAGGTCTGGTGACGCGGGCGATTGAAAACGCACAGGTCAAGGTAGAAGGGCACAACTTTGATATCCGCAAGCACGTGTTGCAATACGACGAAGTAGTCAACGAGCAACGCAATCGCATTTACGACCAACGCCGGCGCATTTTGACCGAGCCATCGTTGAAAAATTCGGTTGAGACGATGATCACCGAGGAAGTCGAAGCCATTGTCAACAGCTTTACGTCCAGTGAGCATGAAGACGAATGGCAGATCGACGAACTAGTGCAGGCGTTGCGCAGCATCTATCGGCTGCCGTCCGATTTCTCGCCCGAATACTGGCAAAGTCAGAACCGCGAAGAGATCATTGAACAAGCAGAGCAGATGGCTCTGGACTTCTACAGTGACAAAGAAGCCGAAATGGGTGAGCCAGCCATGCGGCAGGCCGAAAAGCAGATTATGCTCTGGGCTGTGGACAACCGCTGGATTCGCCATCTAACTGACCTTGACCATTTGCGCGAAGGCATTGGGCTACAAGCCTTTGCCCAGGTTGATCCGCTGGTGGCTTATAAGCGCGAAGCCTTTAATATGTATAGCGAATTGATGAACGATATTCGCAGTGACATTGTCAAGGCGGTTTTCACCATTCAGTTGCAGAAAGAAGAGCAGCCGGTTGTCAAACAGACGCCAATTGCGCGCAACATTCGCACCAACCGTGATGGCGGCAATGGCAGCAAGCCACAAACCATGCGCAAGACCGGCCCACAACTAGGTCGCAACGATCCTTGTTGGTGTGGCAGTGGCAAGAAGTACAAAAATTGCCATATGAAGAGTGATGAAGGCCAAACCAGCGGTCAAAAGGTGGCAGCAGAATAACAACCAATAGCGGCGATTTCAAAAATCGCCGCTATCCATTGAATAAGCGATGTTATGCGTAAACGAACCTCGATGATTGTCATTCTGTTATTACTCATTTGTGCCACCTTGCCACTGCACGCCCAAACCTTTAACGTGAATCTGATCGTGAACGGCGGTTTTGAAGGTGGCTTTGTGCGGCAGGATGGCTGCGGTGATGTGGGATTGGGCTGGCAATGCTTTACCAATGGCGGCCGGGCCACCTATGGTTTTTATGATGAGCAATGGCCACCTGTGGTCGCCGAAGGGGCGCATGGGCAATTAATTGAGGTCAATAATAAGCATATCATCCCCGCTGACAATGATCGGTACGCGGGCCTCCAGCAGACTGTGCGGGTGGCGAAAAATGCCAACTATACGCTTAGCTTGCAGGGCATGATCCGCTCAAACCGCCCTGGCCCTGGCGACGAACCGGGTCGCTATCGCGTGCAAGTGGGCTGGACCTACGGGATGACCAATACGTGGCAGGCGGTTAACAATTGGCTGGATGTAGGTTGGAACAATTATTACGACCGCTTAGCACCGGGCAAAATCAGCCGTTTCCGAACCACATTGGCGGCGCCCGATGAACAGCTTACTATTTTCGTGCGCGTCTGGAAAAAATGGGCAGTGGCCGGCGAAGAATTGGATGTCAATCTGGACAATATTGCGCTGGTTGGCCCAGCCGCGCCACCGCCCACGCCCGTTCCTACCCGTCTGGCCGGGATTGGTTGGCCACGGGCGTATGGGATGCATTTCTCCTTTGCCTACCCCGGCTCGTGGACGCCAACGGCTAATGCGCCAAGTGACCCTTCGCGCTTTGAAACCTGGAACTTAGGGATTCCTGGTCAACAACGCGAACAACTGATCGGCTTTTTCAGCACACCCTATACCGACATTAAACCCACGGATGCCGTTTCAACAATGCCGATGATGATTGGGGATCGCGCTGGCACAAAGTGGGTGCGCCAGGGGCCAGATTATGTCCGCTACGAATATTGCACGACAGGCTATGTGGATGTGCCGAGTAGCTTCTGTGCTTGGGTAATTGTGCCCGTTAACGACCCGATGCTTGAATTGCAAATGGACCGAATGATAAATTCTGTGGTGTTTTATTAGTGAAAAAGCGCGCACATTGACGATATGCGCCCACTTTTTAGTTAACAATCTGTATAGAATAAATGTGACCGCTCAGCAGGTCACATCTTTCTGAAATATCCACAATTGCGCATAAAATAATGATATAACCTAGTGAATCAGATGTCGCGTGGGCCGCGCACCACGGACATACCGGCAGCGAAGATCACAAACACCAATAAAACACTGGCACCGACAAAGACCGGCGGCAAACTGGTATAGATTACTTTAGCGACATCAATTGGGATTGCCGTGGCCGTTGGCGTTGGTGTTGGCGTCGATGTAAGCGGCGTCGTGGGTGTTGGTGTAGGCAGCGCTGTGTCCGTTGCCGCTGGCGTGCTTGCTTCGGTCGGGCTTGTGGCTGACAATGGCGTTGCAGGCACAGATGCTGCCGGTAGTGGCGTTGCCTGCAACAGTGTGATCGTCGGCGTTAAAGGTTGGGAAGTCGACATGCTAAGCGTCAGGACGCGTGCAGTTGCGATGCCCGCTGAGGCTGTGGATACAGCATTAGCAGGCGGTGTTGCAGGTCGCTGGCCTGGCGTGCCAGCCACGGCGGTTGGGAGAATGACGGCGATGCTGATCGGTCCTGTTTGCGTTACTGGCGCATTGACCGTAACCGCACTCCCTGGCGTCGCCGATGGGGCAATAATCGGTTTGGCGGTTGGCAAGGGCGTATTGGTGGGCAGCGGCGTCGCGGTGGATGTATTGGTTGGCGTCGCCGTAAAGGTCGGTGTCGGTGTATCCGTCGGCAACGGCGTATTGGTCGCCGTGTTAGTTGGTGTGGGCGTGGGCGTGTCGGTCGCCGTATTGGTAGGGGTTGGTGTATTGGTTGGCGTCGGCGTAAAAGTGGGGGTGGGCGTGGGCGTTGCCAGCGCCAACTTTACATCAAGCTCTGGCATGTCGGCAACGGCATGGAAGGTGACGCCTTCATCGTCGCTCCGTAAAACCCAATCGAGTTGTGTACCGGCATAAATTGTGCGGGCCGCCTTGGGTGTATTCGCCAACGCAAAGGTTGCCCCGCCATAAGGCGCACCGTTTAAGGTAGACTGTTGCCACGTCTCGCCAGAACCACTCCATAGGCCACTGTCGGTAGCCGCCACCAACAGTCGCCCTGTGCTGACCATAGCGTTCACCGGCGTGACTGGGAAATTGGGCACTTTTATCCAATTATCGCCATCTTGGCTGCTGTATAGGCCATCACCCGTCCCCGCATACAAGCCTTTGTCATGGACGAGCAAGCTAAAGATAATATTTGTAGAAGGGAATGTTGTCACCTGGGTCCAAGTAGAGGTGCCAACGGGTAAGCGGTACATCCCGTTATGCGTGCCAATATAGAGGGTGTTACTGTACGTGGCAAAAGCACGAACCCGCAACGCCTCACCAGCCAGGCCACCGCTTATTTTCTGCCATTTGTCACCGGGGCTGTCGCTGCGCAAAACGCCATCAAAACGTGTACCGGCATAGAACACCGTTTTTGTCTGTTCAACCGTGGCATAGAGGCGACCCACAGCGCTGTTTTCACTCAACAAATCTTTAAAGCCGGGCACTTCTTCCCAGCTGTCGCCCCCGTTTTTACTGCGAAATAGAAATCCAAAGCCACCATCAGCGGCAAAAATTAGCTTAGCGTTCTGTGGGTCAAACGCTAAGCTCGCCACGCTCATATTATCACGCAGGCCTTGGTTAATGGTTTCCCAGCCTCGTCCGCCATCCTTGCTGCGATAGATGCCCGGTGGCTTGGGTGAGTTCAACGTGCCAGCCAGCGCTTTGTCCGGCGCGCCCGGCGCTACAGCCAGGCTGAGCACAGGATTGGGCGAGGGCGCAACGCCACTCTGGGCCAATACCCAGGCCGGCAGGAGCAATATACTTACCATAAATAACAGCGCAAGCCAATGGATAAAGGTAAAATGTGGAAAAACCCGTTGGGCTTGGCCGCGTTGTCGGAAAGAAAAATTCACAATATGCTCAATCCAGTAGAATAAATTCAAATAAACACTACATCAGTATAACGCATACCGCAAAGGCTGACTATCGCGCCGTCAGCCTAAAAGAAACGTCAAGGGAGGCGCTTAGTTCCCTCCCTTGACGTATGAACTTCTAGTATACGAGACTGCGATAAATTAGGAACCCGGCCCTAATCTCAACAAAGTTCTAGAGGCATTATTGGCCCAGTCGATCACATTCGGTGGGTAGAGGCCAATCCAGAGTGTCGCGATGACGCAGACCAAAAGGCCAATTTGGATGGGAATGCTGATCGAAATCGCGCTGGTGGCAGCCGTTGCTTCGCCGCCAGCAGAGACTTCGCCATACGATGTGCTTTTAGAAATGCCAAAGAACATCGCGCGGACGATATTCAAATAGTAGAACGCAGCGACTGCCGTATTGATCACAGCAATCGCAGCCAGCCAATAATACTGATGTTGTACGGCTGCCCCAAAGACAAAAAACTTGCCCATGAAGCCACCCGTAAGCGGAATTCCAGCCAAGCTTAACAGAAAGATAAACATCGACCAAGCCAGCGCTGGTGAGCGACTGCTCAAATTTTCAAAGGCGCTAATATCGGCGCCACCGGAAAACTCTTCAACCGCCATCACTACCATGAACGCGCCCACATTCGTGAATAGGTAGGCAAAAACATAAATGAGCAGGCCATTCAAACCGTTCATCGCCAGGGTTTTCAGATCCCCTTGCGTGGACGAGACGACCGCCACCAACCCCATCAAAATATAACCGGCTTGCGCCACCGAGCTATACGCTAACATGCGCTTCACACTGGTCTGGCGTAAGGCAATCAGGTTGCCAATTGACATCGTAAAGATGCTAAGGCCGGCCAGGATTGGCACCCACTCTTTGCTAAAGGCACCTAATCCGATCAGCAACACGCGCACGATCACGGCAAAACCAACCGTTTTAGAGGCAGTTGAGAGATAGGCAGTCACAGGCGTTGGTGCACCATCATACGTGTCCGGCGCCCATTGATAGAACGGTGCTAAGCTGGTTTTGAAACCTAAGCCGACCATCACCAGCAGCACCGCTGGCAAAACCAACGTACCAAGCTCTTTATTCGCAACGAACCCTTTGCCAATGTCCACTAACATCAGTGAACCAGTTGCGCCATATAATAGGCTCATGCCGTAAAGCATAATCGACGAAGCCACGGAACCGTATAAGAAATATTTGACACCTGCCTCGGAGCTCCGTTGATCTTCGCGAATAAAGCCAACCAGCAGATAGCTCGTAATCGATAGAAACTCAATCGACAAGAAGAGCAGAATCAGGTTATTAGCGCTGACGGCTAAGCTCATGGCGATGGTCACGAACATGAACAAAGTCCAGAACTCACCGCGGCCAGCGACGTGGCGGTTCATAAAACTGCCGCCAGTAATGGCCACCAGGGTCATCCCGGCATAAATGGTCATTTTCATAAAGACGGCAAACGGATCGATGTCTACCACCATCAGCGCTGTATGCGGTTTTGTGTCTAACAAAAGATAGACAACGACTAACGCAGCCAGCAAGAAGACAATCGAGATCGCCATGTAGCCGCGCCCCGAGTCATTTTCATCGCTCATCGCTGTGTCTAAGATTAGGATCAGTAGCCCACCGATCAACAAGATGATCTCAGGCATTAGTGAACCCAATGAGGTAACCGAAATCGCGTTCAAGGCTTACTCCCTCAATTAATATCAATCCGAAAATTTCGCTTAGGTGACGACAGACAGCTGACTAGGCGCAGCGGTCGCTCGTGTCCAGCTATACTGACGAGCATAAAGATATAACACTTATAGCCAGAGGTTAGAGCTTGGAGATTGACGAGGTAATCTCCAAGCTCATAAAAATTGTTCGTTTATGACGCTCATGCGTTAACCATCTGCCGCCACTTACCGTTTAATCCACTTTTCGGATTAAGCTTCTTACAAAAGGCCATGTACAAAAGCCAGGAATCTCACCGCCGAAGCGTTGAAATAGTCGAGAATAGGGGTCGGGTAGATACCCAGGATGAAGATACCAGCGATCAGCGGCCACAGGGTTATTTTCTCAAAACCAACCATATCCGTTGGCCCATCTGCATGCTGACCATCGACTGTCGTCCAGTGGGGCAACTTGCTGGCATCATATTCGCCCAAGAAGACGTTCTGAATCACACGCCAAAGGATATAAACCGCCGTCATCACAATGCCGATCGTGCCAAAGGCCGCCCAGTAGGGAACCAAGGCGAAGGCGCCGCGGAAAGTAAAGAATTCAGCCCAGAAACCGGCCAACCCTGGCAACCCCAAACTAGCAAACCCGGCCACCAACATCATCGCATAAAAGTAGGGTGTCTTCGTGCTCAGGCCGCCAAACTTTGCCAGGTCGCGAGTATGGGCTCGTTCATAAATGACACCGACCAAAAGGAAGAGCGCACCGGTGATGATGCCATGATTGAACATTTGCAGCGTTGCCCCGTTAATCGCCATCGCCGCACTTTTCAACACTTCTGCCTGGGTCAAGTTAAAATGCGTCATTGCGCTTTGCACACCAGCGGGTGTCAACACACTAGCTGCGGCGCCAATCCCCAACATGACATACCCCATGTGCGACACGGAGCTATAGGCAATTAAGCGTTTAAGGTCGGTTTGCGCCACGCAGACAAACGCACCATAGACAATGGCGATTGCGCCGATCGCCACAATCCACATCGACCAATATTGGCTAACCTCTGGATAGGTGGGCAGGATGATGCGCAAGAAACCGTAGGCACCCAACTTCAACATCACGCCGGCCAAAATCACACTACCCGCCGTTGGCGCTTCGGTGTGGGCATCAGGCAACCAGGTGTGGAAAGGGAAGCTTGGGACTTTGAAGGCAAAACCAAAGAACAAGCCCCAGAAAACCAAGCTGGAGATCAAATGCCGAGTGCCTTCATTCTGAATATCCATAAATGGCTTGGCAGCCGCGGCCCCGATGATATCAAAGGTGCCAGTGGCAAAGTAGGTAGCCAAAATGGCTAACAACATCGCAACCGAACCGATCAAGGTATAGATGAAGAACTTGATCGATGCATAGCCACGATTTTTGCCGCCCCAGATCCCGATCAATAGGTACATCGGCACCAGGCTGATTTCCCAGAAGAGGTAGAAGAGCACATAGTCAAGCGCCATAAAAACGCCCAACATACTCAGTTCCAACAAATGGAACATGATAAAGTATTCTTTTACCCGAGTATTAATCGTCCCAGCGCTGTAATAGATGCTTATCGTAGAGAGCAGTGTCGTCAGGAAAATCAGCGGCACGCTCAGGCCGTCCACCCCCAGGTGGAAACTGGCATTGAGGGCTGGAATCCAATCCATTTTCACCTCAAATTGCATCCCACCTTTGGTGAAATTATAGCCGGCCATCAGCACAATGCTCAGGCCCAACGGCAATAAGCTGGCTAAAATCGATCCCCACTTGATTACCCGATCATTCTTGCCAAACAAGACTAGAATACCAGCAATCGCCGGCCAAAATAACATCAATGGCAACAACCAATGATTGTTCGAGAAATCCATTATTTCCTCCACGCCCTATTTTTGGAAATTCAAGCTTATGTTTAAACCTGAACAATTTAACAGATAAGGAGTAGGAAGTAAGGAGTAGGGAGTATGCCTACTCCTTACTTCCTACTCCTTACCTGTCTACACTAATTTCAAGAAAATCGGTAGCGCCTTCAATAACAGCCAAACCGTCATCGAGACTACGACCAACAACAGGTAGACTTGAACCTGACCATCTTGCGTATTGCGTAGGATGCCACCGATGCGATTAGATAGCCAGCCAGCTAAGTTCACCATGCCGTCGATCACCAGGCGATCAAACTCAGCCGCAAACCTGGACAGCCAGATGCCAAACTGACCAATCCCGTCGACAATCGGGTCGATCACCCACACATCATCAAACCAGTAAAGTACCTTAGAGAGCCAGTGGGAAAAAGCCACGATTGTCTTTTGGTAAAACTGGTCGATCCAGTACTTATTATGAAATACCATCCAAAGGGGGCCCAGCCAGTTGCGTAAAGGATCAATCTGACCCTCGGCCAATCCCTGCCCGTAGATATAGTAACCAGCAGCCAAACCACCAACTGCGACTATAATCGAAACTAACATCGGGATAAAGCTAAATTCGACGTGCAGCGCATGGAATTCCAAATACTCTATATACGGCTCCATGAAGCCTTCAATCCAGTTGCCCCACGGTGTGCCAATAAACCCAAGCAAGAGCGCGAAGGGCGAAATCAGGATCAATGGCCAAGTCATGCTAGGCACGCTCTCTGGTGCATGACTAGCCATCTCTGTGCGTGGCTTGCCCAGAAAGGTCAGACCGATTTGACGAGCCGTGTAGAAAGCGGTCAAAAAGGCCGAAAGCACTAACGCCCCGAAAACCAAGGTATTGCCGCCGCCCCATGCGTTGCCCAGGATTTCATCTTTAGACCAAAAACCAGCCGTCAAGGGGAAGCCGCTCAGCGCCAAGCCACCAATAATAAATGTCCAGCCAGTGCGGGGCATGCGACTTAGTAAGCCACCCATATTGCGCATATCCTGCGGGTCTTCCAGGTTGAGATTGCCATCCTTGCGCTGAATCACCAACCCTGTATGGGCGTGACTATCAGATTCTTCAGGGGTGTGGCCTTCTTTGCCACCATGCTCACCGCCCGGCGCGGGGTCGGGATGATGGGCATGCTCGTGGACATGATGCAAACCATGTTCCACGCCGTGAATCACGCTACCAGAGCCTAGGAAGAGCAACGCCTTAAAAAAGGCATGGGTGATCAGGTGGAAAAGCGCCGGCACATAAGCGCCAATCCCGATCGCAGCCACCATATAACCAAGTTGGCTGATGGTCGAGTAGGCAAGGACGCGCTTAATATCCCACTGCGCAATCGCAATCGTAGACGCAAAGAGGGCGGTAAACGCGCCAATAAAGGCCACAAAGTGCATGGCGCCTGGCGCTGCTGCACCCGCAGCAGCAAACAGTGGGAACATGCGCACCAGCAAGAAGACGCCAGCCGAAACCATCGTTGCCGCATGAATCATAGCGCTGACCGGAGTCGGGCCTTCCATGGCGTCGGGCAACCAGACGTGGAACGGGAATTGAGCGCTCTTACCCATCGTCCCGAAGAAAAGTAGGACAGCAATCACGGCAACCCACGGCACCGCCAGATTCAAGAAGGGGATGGTGGCCGTGATGCCGGATAAATGGCGCAAATTCTCAGTCGACAAAATATCACTAAATAAAAGGCTGCTCGATTGGCTATGAATATAGAGAAACATCAAGCCAACCAACATGATCACATCACCAACGCGCGTGGTCATGAACGCCTTAATCGAAGCGGACCGAGCCGGCGCTTTCTCATACCAGAAACCGATGAGCAGGTAGCTACACAAACCCATAATTTCCCAGAAGATGAAGAAGGTCAACAATGAATTAGAAACCACCAGCCCCAGCATACCGGTGGCGAAGAGGCTAATATAGGCCATAAAACGGCTATAGCGCGGGTCTTTGCCTTGCGCCGCCGAGCGTGGATACATAACAGGACTCAGATGAGCTGGAAAGGTCATGTAGCCACTGGCATAGATAAAAATCATCACCAGCAGAAACGACGACATGAACAGCATGAGTGCATTCGCCGGATCAACTTGATAGCCGATCCAAAGGTCGCTCGTCCCCGTAGGAATCGAAAAAAGCTGGCCTTCGACTGAATGTTGGCCAAAATGATCGGCCGTAAAAGCGCTAAATGCAATCGGCCAGCTTAACAGAAAGCTCAGTACAGCGCCGCCAATCGCGATTAAAGCACTAACAGTCTTGTTACGATTGGCAAACAAAACAATCGCCGCAAAGGCAAGAAAAGGTGGAATAGGCACCAACCACGCTAAATTAAGAAATCCTTGCATTGATCAACCTCGTCTCAGATTATTCCAAACAAATGTTGACCCTATCACGTTACTTATAAATGCTTATAAATTGCAGCGTACCACAACACGCTACGCAACATTCAGGGTATTTATGAGGCAGGGAGGTTCACTCACCCGCCACAGTATCGAACATGATTGAATCAAAATATAAGCTAGTGAATTCAAGCACGCAATGAATCATTTTTTGTAACTGTTCAGCCCTTGTGTAGATAGGTAGATAAGTAGACAGGGCTACAGCGCATATTACCTGTTTACGTTCCATTGACTGACGAACGTCTAGCTATCTACCTGTGCAGCGCTATGCCTGAATCGTTACCATTTTTTTAGTGTGAGCCATTTGGTAAAGTCAGACAATTTGCTCATTACGAGCACGCGTCTGGAAACTTTGGATAAAATTGCCCACACCAAAACCAACAATCGCGCCTACGAACGCTAGCAATAGAAACAAAAGATCGTTTGATACTTTAAGGATTGTCCCGACCGCAATAAAGAGCGCGGCACCGACAAAACCGGTTACTAATAACAGCGTTTGCTTCGACTTTTGCCGTTTTGCTTCGATGAGCAGAGTGGCCGCATCTCGGTAATGAGGTGCGTACTTGACTACTTCTTTCAAAGCATAGGCCGCTCCTGTAAAATTTCCCTCAGCGATCTTCCCCTGGGCCACGTTATAGAGAAATTCGCATTGTTCTTCGAGGGTGCCCTTTAGTACTTGTTTCGCCATCTTTAGATTGTCTTTAACTTACACCACGAATTGCCGGCAACTGAGCAAAATAGAGAATGAGTTCACAATTTACGTAGGTTTGATTCCCCGTATTTGGCTGAGTCTATCCTTTCAACAAGGTCAACTGATCCAAACTGACGGTCTTGCGGTTGCGATAGATCGAGATGATCAACGCTAGACCCACGGCAGCCTCGGCAGCGGCCACAGCAATCACAAATAAGGCAAATATTTGTCCGTCCAGCCGAACGACCTGTTTGGTAGCCTTATCGATAATGTCGCCATAACGCCAAAAGGCAACGAGATTGATATTTACACCATTGAGCATTAATTCAATGCCCATCAAAACAGCAATCGCATTGCGCCGCACCAACGCGCCATACAGGCCGCAACTGAAGACAAAGGCGGCTAAAACTAGATACCAGCTTAGTGGAACCATAAGATTTGTCCTTCGCGTGCTCCTTATGACGTACCCTACAACCGACACATTGCGCAATTTAGTGGTATAATGTGTCGGTTGTTTACGCTATTCCTATGCTATCAACGCCTAATTTCGGTCGCGCGCTAACAAAATTGCGCCGGCCAGCGAAACTAGTAACAGTAACGCCAGCAATTCAAAAGGGACTAAGTAACTTGTAACAAACAATTCGCCAATTCTGGCAATAATCTGTTCGCCATTACCGATTGGTGAACCGATTTCCGGCCACGGCGTCCAAGCGACGATCCCAGCCAATACCACAAAGAACAAGCCGACGACCAGAGCCGCCGTACCAGCCTGCTTATTGACCTGTGATGTAGCGCCAAACATCATGCCACGCGTTAACATGATCGCAAAGGTGATCAAGGTTGAAATAGCGCCGACGTAGACCAAAACCTGACTGATAGCCAAAAATTCGGCTTCGAGGAGAGCATAAAGGCCAGCGACACCAAACAGGGTGCCCACAAGCGCTAAGCCGTTATGAAACAAATTAGGCGCCAGGACCACTGTCAAAGCACAGACTACTGTAAACAAAGCCAGTAGAACAAACACTGCCTGTTGGATAGTCGGAATGGGCGGCAGCGGAAAAAGTTGTTGTATGATATCCATAAAATCACCTTAATTAATCGCTAGTCGTTGGGTAATGACCAATGCCTGCTCGTTCAATCCCCAGATGACGCCGGCTGCATAACACCAATCAACGATTTGGGCTCAAACATCCGCTTCGTGCGCATCTTCTCACGTTTGAAGTAAGTAGCCAATGTATTCGAGACAATGCCGAGCACAACTAGATTCCCAACAAAAACTGCGGCATAATTTAAGAAGCCATACCGGAGGACATCGCCCGTTACTGGATCAATGGTTGCGCCAGGCAATTTTAGGGCGATCATCTGCCATAAAATCAAAGCCAACACCAGTGGTACAAGCACCTTCCAGGCAAAAGTCATCATTTGATCAACCCGAATGCGGGGAAACGTGCCTTTAATCCAAATGGTCACCATGTAGACGCCAAAAGCTTTGACCACGAAATAGACAAACCCAAGCAAGGGAATCTGGTCAACGAATGGTCCTTGGTAGCCACCCAAGAAGAGCATGACCGCAATTGCGCCGAGGAAGAAGCTGTTGAGGAATTGAGCCAGGAAGAACATGGCAAACTTCATACCCGAATATTCGATATGGAAACCAGCGATCAATTCAGATTCTGCTTCCAACAAATCGAAGGGCGTTTGTTCGCCTTCAGCCAATGCGCTAATGAAATAAATCAAGAAGGAACCCGGCAAGAGGAAACCAAACCAACCTAAGCCGATGTTGAAGCCGAAGATATGCAAGGATTGTGCATTTGACAACGCACCTAAACGCATGCTGCCGACCAACAACACCGGCGCAAACATGGCGAGTACCATCGGGATTTCATAGCTCAGCAATTGCGCTACCACGCGAAACCCAGCCAGCAAAGCGTACTTATTATTGCTACTCCAACCGGCCATCAACGCTGACATAATGCCAATCGAGCCAAGCGCCGTCAAAAAAAGTACGCCGACATTTAAGTCTACGCCGATCCACCCGGGCGCAAATGCCATTACAGCCAGTGACAGAATGACGCCAAAGACGGACAAAATTGGCGCCAGGAAGTAAGCAACTTTATCCGCGTTGGCGGGGCGAATATCTTCTTTGGACAGCAACTTGAGCGCGTCAGCAACGGTTTGCAGCAAGCCAAAAGGGCCAACCCGATTGGGACCAATCCGATCTTGCATGCGGCTGATGACTTTGCGCAGCAGCAAAATCAAGACAAGCGCCAACACCGGCCCAACGTTGGCCAGCACAAAGGCCCCAAGCGCCAGGGCAATCACAATCGCCACCGCCTCCGGCAAGCCTAATCCAGTCAGCAGGTGAGTAAGACCACTACTCCATATTTCCATTTTTACTCCCGACTATAACAATCGCTCAGAAACTCGATTCATGAAAAACCGAGGCTTTTCCAATAAATCTCAGCATCCTGCCAAAGCCTTTATGCTATGCAGGGCGCTCTAATTCCACTCTAATGCACCCTTGCGCCACTCTAAGAGCAGACCTAAAAGCAGAATTACCACAAAGGTAATAGTCGCCACTACAGAAAACAAGGACAAGTGTTTGTAGGCCAAGGCAATCGGAAAAAGAAAGATGACTTCCACGTCAAAGATCAAGAAGATTAAGCCGATCAGGTAATATTGGGCACGGAATTGCACCCAAGTGTCACCGATCGTCTCGACACCGCTTTCATACGTGGCAGTCTTGATCGCATCCGGGCGTCTCGGCCCCAAGAACCAGCCCATCATCACCGCAGCGGTGGGCAAGGCAAAGGCAAATATGCTTAAAATAAGAATGAAACCATACTGGGTCAGCATACTGTACTCCACATTATCACGTCATAGTGAGCAAGTTTATCGCTAATCGCGGTGCAATGGCCGCGCTAGCAATTTAGGCTACGGAAGTGTTAATACGAACCATTATACGCCACAAAAGCGATTGTGTAGAAAATAACAAATGCCAACGTATGGTAGCATACTTGCATTGCAATAGAAAAATTGGCGGGTAGCCGATCAAAAAAAGATTGGGCTGTAGAGAGCTAAAATCACGGTGTGGCGCTTGCACTCAACCAAAATTGAAACTTCAATTGATAGGCTTGCCAAGTCACAATTAACCTTGCCTTATAGACAAAGATCGTCATGTTCGATTTTTCACAAGCCGATTGAACCAAAGTTGACAGTGCCATTTGCTCGTGATAGAATGAACAATCAAAGCTAGAGATTAATCAATGTTATCATTGATCCTAATAGTTTATCAGCTTTATAGTTAATTATTTTTGACTCAACATGTTAACGCTTTTGTTTTGTTAGCCATGTTGAGTCAATATCATTTTCTAGCGATAAGATTAGTGTCTATAAAAGAATCATCGCAAAGCACTGATTCTTGCACTACAATCATGCATTTGAGTATATATTTTAGGCAACAGTTCAAAACACGTATGAATAAAGATATAAAGAGGTTCTCACATGGCAACTAGCTACCTGCCACTCTTGATGCTCTTAATCGTCGCAACTGGATTCGCAGGCATTGCGCTTGGCTTGCCCATGTTACTTGGCCCTAAGCGTGCCAATAAGCAAAAGCTAGAACCATACGAATCTGGGATCATTCCGTTTGCTGACGCACGGCGGCGTTTCCCAGTCAAGTATTATCTGGTTGCCATGCTTTTTATCCTGTTTGACATCGAAGTAATTTTCCTCTATCCCTGGGCGGCGGTGATGCGCCAATTACGTGACCACTATTCGATGCTGTTTGCGATTGTGCCAATCGGATTCTTCCTGTTCATCCTGATCTTAGGCTTGGCTTACGAATGGCGCAAAGGTGCACTGGATTGGGATTAATCGGCAGCAAATTGATAATTGTCAATTGTGAGTAAAGCATAATAAATGGCCGAGCGATTGTCGCATAGATTATTCCTTATTCACAGTTAAGTATTAGCGAGGTTTCTATGGGTCTTGAAGAAAAATTACCGGAAGGTATACTAACCACATCGCTGGAAAGTCTTGTCAATTGGGGGCGCCAGAATAGTACATGGCCGCTTTTGTTTGGCTTGGCTTGCTGCGCGATGGAAATGATCGCCACGGGTACGGCGCGCCATGATATTGCGCGTTACGGGTCGGAATTGTTCCGCGCCAGCCCACGCCAGGCCGATCTGATGATTGTCTCTGGTCGTGTCAGTAATAAGATGGCGCCGGTGATCAAGCGCATCCATGATCAGATGTCCGAACCGAAATGGGTGATTGCGATGGGCATCTGCGCCAGCGCCGGTGGGCCTTTTAAGAATTATGCGATCATTCAGGGCGTCGACAAGATCTTGCCGGTCGATGTCTATGTGCCTGGCTGTCCACCGCGCCCAGAAGCTTTGTTATATGCGCTGGATAAATTGCGTGAGAAGCAGGGCAAGGAAACGTTCGCCCACTATCGACAGCTGGCAGCCGGTGATGTGATCATCAAACCAGCGGACATTGAATCGCTCGATCAAATGCGCAACAAGCAATTTGCCTAACCAATGAATTTTCTTGTTCCGGCAACCGCCTGTCGTGCTGATGTGTGCATCCGACTGCGTCCACCGGATCTAAGTGGAGAATTTCATGTTAAACGTCTCTCCTACCAGTAGAGCCTACGAAACATTACCGGGGCTCAACGATATTACCATCCCAGCCCTGGCAGGGTTGCCCACCGGCGAAACCGAAGACACCAAACGCATTGTCGAACGCTTTGGCGAAGACATTATTGCCGCCGGTGAACATGATGGTCAGCAGGTCATTTATGTCCAACCAGATAATCTGGTAGACTTAATGCAGTTTCTAAAAAGTGAACCGAATCTAGCCTACGAAGCGCTGATCGATGTGACCGCTGTGGATCGATCCAAATTGCCAATTGGCAACACTGAACGTTTCCACATGGTGTATCAAATGCGTTCCTATCAACGCAAAAAACATCTGATGGTGCTCAGCCCTGCGCCGGGTGGCGATGACCCGGTGATGCCCAGTCTTGCGTCGGTATTTCAAGCGGCGAACTGGCCGGAGCGCGAGGTCTATGATCTGATGGGTGTTACATTTACGGGTCACCCTGACCTGCGCCGCATCCTGATGCCGGAACATTGGCCCTATCATCCGCTACGGAAGAATGTACCGGAAGGTGGCGAAGAAGTACCTTTCTCGATGACTTTTGGCGATCCAGAATTTGAGACGCTTGGCAAGCAAATTCTGCCTTCTACGAGCGTTGCGCCCACCCTGCCACCTGGCATGAACCGCCAAAATATGATCCTCAACATGGGCCCGCATCATCCGAGTACGCATGGGGTTTTGCGCCTGGTGGTTGAACTAGATGGCGAAACGGTTGTCAATATCGATCCAGATCTTGGCTACCTGCATAGCGGCTTCGAGAAGACCGGCGAAAACAAACGCTACAAAGATTTTGTCTATTACAGTGACCGCATGGACTATCTTTCGTCCATGATGAATAATTATGGCTATGTCTTAACGGTCGAAAAGATGTTGGGCATCCCAATTCCAGAGCGCGCGCAGGTAATTCGCGTGATTATGACTGAGTTGCAACGGGTAGCGTCGCACTTGTTCTGGCTATCTACCCATGTACTTGATGTTTCTGGCCCAGGCATGAGTTTGCTCATGTATGCCACACGCGAGCGTGAACGCATCCTCGATCTGTTTGAAATGGTCTGTGGCGCGCGTCTGACGACCAGCTATATTCGCATAGGCGGCGTCTGGCGCGATGTACCACCGTCGTTTATGAGTAATTTGCAAGATCTGGTCAAGATGCTGCCCAAGCAATTTGATGAATATGAGGACATGTTGACCAGTGGGCCGCTCTGGCGCGAACGGCTAGAAGGCATTGGCTATCTTAGCCGCGCAGATGCCATCGACATGGGCATGACTGGCCCAATGTTGCGCGGCAGTGGTGTAGACTGGGATCTGCGCCGCGATATGCCCTATGGCGGCTACGAGAATTATGATTTCAAGGTGCCAGTCAGTCAGGCTGGCGACTGTTATGGTCGTTATGTAAATCGGATGGAAGAGATGCGCCAAAGTGTGCGCATTATCGAACAGGCAATGGCCAATTTGCCCGACGGTCTCTACAAGACCGATGAACGCAAAGTCAGCTTGCCGCCGCGCGCCGAACTCGACGTGAGCATGGAAGCGCTGATCCATCATTTTAAACTGATGACAGAAGGTTTCCGCGTCAAACCAGGCATGTTCTATCACGGCATTGAAGCCAGCAAAGGCGAACTAGGCTACTATATATATAGTGATGGTTCTGGCGTGCCACACCGGTTGCATGTGCGTGGACCAAGCTTTAACAACCTCTACGCCATCAGCAAGATGAGTAAAGGCGAAATGTTATCCGACATCATTACCAACATTGGCACGATTGACATTGTGTTGGGTGAGGTAGATCGGTAATTTATAAAGGTTGTCATGAAAACGATTACCATCCGTGATGCGAACGCCAACTTATATAAGCTTGTAGATGAAGCGATAGCGTTGCATGAGCCTATTCAGATTATTGGACCTGAAAGTAGCGTTGTTCTGATTTCAGAAGAAGAGTGGCGTTCAATTCAAGAGACGCTTTATCTAATTTCTATTCCAGGCATGCGTGAGTCGATCCAAGCTGGATTGCAAACACCGCTTGACGACTGTGCAGAAGACTTAGAATGGTAATGGTGGCTTAGCAGGTCATTTTTACAAAACAAGCGCAAAAGGATGCAAAACGGCTTGCCGAAGTTGGGTTAAAAGCGAAAGCTGAAAGCTTGATTCAAATCCTTAAGACTAATCCATTTCAAAATCCGCCACCCTACGAAAAATTAGTGGGAGACCTGGTAGGTGCTTATTAAGGCGGATCAATGTCCGACATCGGTTAGTCTATCAGGTTTACCAAGCAGAAAAAACCGTCAAAATAATCCGTATGTGGACTCATTACGAGTAAATTTTAAAGAGTAGGATCAATTATGGTGCTATCAGAAGCAGTGCGTGCTGAAATCAAAAATTGGATGGACCTGTATCCGGTGGGTCGTCAGCGTTCGGCCATTCTGCCCGCGCTCTTCGTGATCCAACGAGAATTTGGCTATTGCCAAGTGGAAGCGCAAAACGAACTGGCGCAGATGCTAGATCTGGAGCCGGCCGAAGTGGGCGCAGTCGTGGGCTTTTACAATATGTTCCACGAGGAATCCAAAGGTGAATATCATATTGAAGTGTGCAATAACGTACCCTGCATGTTGCGCGGCGCTAATCAGTGTTTGCATCACTTAGAAGAAAAACTAGGCATCCACCACGGCGAGCAAACCGCCGATGGCAAGTTTGGGCTCGACCATATGGAATGCCTGGGTTCATGCGCCACCGCACCGATGGCCTCGGTCACCGAACAAAAGACTGGGCAGATTCGCTACTTCGAGGAAATGCAGACTGACCAAGATGTCGATAAATTCCTGGCTTTGCTTAATAGTGGCAAGGCTTTCAGCACCTTAGAACGCTGGACACCAACCGGTGATCCAACCAACGAAGGCAAGGCCGCCGGTCCGTACACGGTCGGTGGCATGGATCCCCGTTATTTATCAGCTCGTGTTCTCCAACCAAACAGCCACACGATTGAGAGTTATATCGCGGACGGCGGCTACGAAACTGTAACCAAAGTGATCAACGAAATGCAACCAGCCGCCGTAATCGACCAGATCAAGGCGAGTGGTTTGCGTGGTCGTGGTGGCGCTGGTTTTCCAACGGGCACAAAATGGAGTTTCCTAGCACCCGCCAAGCCGCGTTATTTAGTAATCAACGCCGATGAATCGGAGCCTGGCACCTTTAAAGACCGCATTATCATGGAGTATGACCCGCATCAGTTACTCGAAGGCATCATTATAAGCGCCTTTGCGATTGATTGCGAGTTGGCTTTCATCTATATTCGCGGCGAATATTATTTTGGTTACACGCGCCTGGTTGAAGCAATTAAAGAAGCCAAAGCAAAAGGCTTTTTGGGTAAAGGCATCTTTGGCACCGAGAAGAATTTAGAGATTGTGGTGCACCGAGGCGCAGGCGCTTACGAGTGCGGCGAAGAAACAGCCTTGCTCACCAGCCTAGAAGGGTTTCGCGGCCATCCACGAATGAAGCCGCCTTTCCCAGCCGTCGAAGGTCTCTATGCGAAGCCGACGATTGTCAATAACGTCGAGTCCATTTGCAATGTAACCCACATCATGCGGCATGGTGTTGATTGGTACAAAAGTTTCGGCACCGAGAAAAGCACGGGCATTCGGATTTTCTGCCTTAGTGGCAATGTCAAGCGCCCTGGTCTTTATGAATTGCCACATGCTACGCCATTGCGTGAATTAATTTACACCTATGGTGGCGGTCCTGAGCATGATGATGCGCCTGTCAAGGCAGTGTGCCCTGGTGGGTTGTCCATGAAGTTGCTTACGGCTGATCAGCTTGATACATTGCTTGATTACGAAAGCGTACAGGCAGCCGGTTCATTACTAGGCTCGGCCGGGATTATCGTGATGGACTCACGCGCACCTATGGTATCGGTCGCTCGGCGCACATTAAGTTTCTATCGGGAGGAAAGTTGTGGGAAATGCACGCCCTGTCGCGAAGGCACCGGCTGGCTCGAAGATATTTTAGAGCGTATTGAAGATGGCGGCGGTCGTGCGCAAGATTTGCCGCTGTTGGAAAAAATTGCCTCGTTTATCGCTGGCAAAAGCTTCTGTCCTTTTGGTGATGCTGCGGTGTGGGGGATGCAAAGCAATCTTAGCAAGTTCCGCATCGAGTTTACCGACAAGATCATGGCAACAAATCCGGACAGCATCGGCCCGGACATTCCGATCCGGCCGATCTATCGGCCGGATGTTGAGCAAGCGAGCGGACTACATGACAGCACCATGAAGCCCATCGGTGAGTCGCCGATCTTGCGTGATACGATGGTGAATGCGGATTAATTTCCTTATAAGTTTTGCCCAGACAAGGGATAATTGACCTATGACGACAGATTTAGTAAACGTAATGATTGACGACCGTGCGCTAGCTGTGCCCAAAGGCACTTTGGTGGTCGATGCGGCGGCTAAGCTAAATATCGAAATTCCGGTCTTTTGCAGCCATCCTAAGCTGGATCCAGTGGCTTGCTGCCGGATGTGTCTGGTAGAAATTACCGGCCCGCGTGGCACTATGTTGCAGACGGCCTGTTCGGTGCCCGTTGCTGAAGGCATGGTCATAAAGACGAACACCCCCCAGGTCAAGGCGACGCAAGAGGCAACCTTAGGCTTTATTCTGCTCAATCACCCATTGGACTGCCCGATTTGCGACAAGGGTGGTGAATGTCCATTACAAGACCAGACCATGCGCTATGGCCCTGGCATCAGTACACTGGTAGAGCCCAAGCGTCACAAGAACAAACATTACATGATCTCCGACACGATTGTGTTGGATCAGGAACGTTGCGTGGTCTGTTGGCGCTGCATCCGCTATTTGGAAGAGTGGGAAGACAAACCGCAATTGGGGCTCTTTGAGCGTGGTGGCGAAACTTTGATCGATATTCAGCCAGGTCAACCGGTCAACGCCAAGACCAGTGGCAACATTATTGATATTTGCCCAGTCGGCGCACTGACCAACCGCGTTGCGCGTTTTGCCTATCGACCTTGGGAAATCGAGCGCACCGCCAGCATCTGCACCCACTGCTCGGTGGGTTGCAATGTGCGAATGGACAGTCGCACACATAAACTGCGCCGCATTGTTGGCCGCGAAAATATGCAGGTCAATGACCAATGGCTGTGTGACAAAGGCCGCTTTGCCCATGCCTGGGTCAATGCGGAAGACCGCTTGACGATGCCACTGGTGCGCAAGAATGGCGAATTGGTCGGTGTACCTTGGAGTGAAGCATTGCAGGTGATTGCCGATAAATTGCAAGCAATCAAAACGGTCAATGGCGCCGACGCGATTGGTGGCATTGGGAGCGCCAAGTTATCCAACGAGAGTAACTATTTGTTGCAACGCTTCTTCCGCCAGATGATCGGCACCAACAACATCGATCACCGCGACGGTGGTGATGTGGCAGCCCTGGCCACCGGCTTACCCGCGCTGGCCGATGTGATGAAGCCGCAGTATGGCCCCAATCCTAAAGTGGATACAATCTTCCTCTTCGGGGTAGACCCAAGCGAAGAATTGCCGATTTTAGATGTGCATTTGAAGCGGGCCGTGCGCAAGGGGAAGGCAAAATTGATGATCGCCCACCCGCGCAAAATTGAACTAACGCGTTACGAAGGCCCCTATCTTGGTTATAAACCCGGTACGGAAGCCACCTTGCTCAACGGCTTAACGGCGGCTGCGTTAGCGGCTAAAGCAGCGCTTGAGGCCAAAGAAGGTGACCAACAAGCAGCCGAAAGTAATTCTTCAGATGCGATTGAGCATTTGTTGCGCGATCTGTGTGGCGTTGACCCAGCCGAAGTCAAACGGGTTGCCGAAGCCCTGGCGCAAAGCAAAAACGCCTTAATCATCTACGGACCACTGGTGGCGCGTGGTGAAGCTGGTCAGAATACGCTCAACGGTCTCACCAATTTAGCATTGGCCACCGGCCATTATGATGGCTTGGCCTATGTGGGTCTTGAAGCCAACAGCCAAGGTTGCCGCGATATGGGTTTGCTGCCTAATGCGTTGCCTGGTCATGCTGCACTAGACGACCAAGCGGCCCAACAGCGTTTACAAACATTGTGGGGCGCGACCTTACCGACCAAGGCTGGCAAAACCTACAAGCAAATGTTGGACGCAGCGGGCAAGGAGATCAAGGCGCTTTACATCATGGGCGCCAATCCAGCCAGCGAACGACCGGAATGGGCAGCGAATCTCGACAAGCTAGATTTCCTAGTTGTCCAGGAACTTTTCCTGACCGAAACCGCTAAATTAGCCGATGTGGTGTTGCCCGCCGTCAGTTGGGCAGAGAGCAGCGGCACCTTCACCAATCTGGAACGCCGTGTCCAACGTGCACCCAAAGCAGTGCGCGACCCACAAAGCAAGGCTGCGCCGGACTGGATGATTTTGGATCACCTGGCCACGCGCATGGGCGTCAATTGGCCCTATGCCGCCGAGCATGGAATTACAGCTGAAATCACCAAAGCCGTACCTTTGTATGCCGGGCTAACCTGGGAAGCGCTTGGTGATCAAGGCTTGCAGTGGGATGCTAAGGCGGTCAATGCGCAACCGACTTCACAAGCAGCCAATCAACAGAACATCGCGACCGACGGCGAGTATCCATTGTCGCTCGTCAGTGGCACCGTGCTCTTTGACGGCGGCGATCTGTTCCGCCGCACAACGCAAATGAAAGACCGGGTTATACCAGCGATGGTCGGACTCAACCCGGCGGATGCGGCGGGATTGGGCGTCACCGATGGCGTACAGGTCTTTGTACGCAGTGCGCATGGAGAATTGACGCTTACCGTGAAGATCGAAGCTCAGGTGCAACCGGGGACAGCCTGGATCCCGGAAAGTTTGCCGGGGACACCGGTGGGTGCGCTGCTCAATGGCAGTCGTATTGAGCATGTACGCGTTCAACAAAAATAATTAACGGGAGCCTCACCCCCGCGCCCTGTGGGCGCGGGGGTGAGGCTCCGTTTTTACCGCGTTTGACAAGCCAAAACCTGACTAGT
>JBBREZ010000001.1:0-51584 GCA_038225095.1 Caldilineales bacterium | reverse complement strand
TTCGCTTGGCTCAATCATCAAAGGCGTTTATCAAAAGATTACGAACGCCTTCCTATTTCGAGTGAAGCGTTTATTCACATTGCCATGATTCGACTTATGCTTCGTCGATTGGCACCGGCCTGACCTTTTTAAACAGTCTCTAACGCAACCGCTGGCAATTCCGGCCCTTTCATGTTCCAAAGCGCCGGGCTTTGCCGAATCTGGGCCTGCAACCCATCGGCATAACGATCACCGATCAGATGGCTGCCGGGAATGACACGCAAGGCCCCGGTGTCACGCGTCAAAGGATCGAGGTAAAAGGCGATTTTGATGTTCAAAAGTTCTTTGCGCCAGCCGTCGGAATGCCAACCGGTGTCGCCCACATAATAATTGCCATCGCTGCCCATATAATTGAAATCTTCGCCCAACAGACTCGTGGCAATCCCCATAATGCGCGGGTCATCCAAAAGGGTTGAAAGGGTAGCACTTTGATCGACAAAACCGGCGATGCAAGAACGGGCGGTGCCATCATGCTCTTTACCATAATGGCCGCCACCCTGCGCTGCCCAGATGGCCTCGAATTCATGATTGATTTCAGCGAGCCGATCCGCCATCATGCCGGGAAAGCTGAGATAACCAAAGGTCTTAAAAAAATTAAGCTGGGCATCCGTCAATTGATAGATTGAGTTAGGCATTATTTTCTCCTTTGAATTTATGGCTGTCTTGTTTGGTCGCGTCAGCGCACTGGTTTGGACGAAGCGGGCAGCGCGCAATATAACAAAATGCGCTCTTTGGCCCCCAATACATGGGCGGTGAATACTTCCTTGGCCCGTAGCGCATCGCCACTTTTCAACACTTCAATTAAGTCGTCGTGCGAATTGATGTGCATGTCGAGCTGCGAAGTGGTCAATACGCTATTCGCTTCATGCAAAAAACGGTTAATGCGCGAACGTAAACTAGAAACAACTTCGAGCAGCAGGCTATGATCGGCGATTTCCCACATGGCGCTGTGGAATAAATAGTCATGCTCGTAGACTTGTTGGATGTCATTTTGCGTCGCGGCCTGGCGCATGGCATTGACGATCTGGCGTAAGCGGTCTGCATGTTCAGGTTGCCAATGCTTGATGACGCGCTCAACAACAAAACACTCAAGCACCACCCGCAATGATGATATTTCTTCGATCTCGGCGGGCGTCGGCGCGTAGACAAAGGTGCCCCGATGCGTTGTTTTACGCACCAACCCTTCTTCAGCCAGCCGCTGGATCGCCTCGCGAATCGGGATGCGGCTCATGCCAAGGCGTTCGGCCAACTCGCGCTCCACCAACCGTACGCCGGGGCGCAAAACACCGTTACGAATGGCTGAACGTAGCCGATCCGCCGCTTCGTCGCTGAGCGTCCGTTGTAAAACTGGGGTCAAAGCTAATGAATTCATCACTATCCTATCCCCATGCTGGGTTTCATCGGGGCGAATTACTCACAATAATGCGCTAGCCGCGCGCCGGTTCTGCCATCTCTGCCCGCGCCTTCGCCGCCAACGCCGGTAGATGACCCTCGTGCTCGATCACCTGTTGGAGAAAGCGCATACGCTGGGGCGACGCGGTATTGCGCATAATCTCCGAATGCGCATGGTCAACCCAGAAGCGGGCGCCGCCGGCGATAAAGTTCTCCAATTCTTGGAGTTCTTCCGCCGTTTCGCCATGCGCACAGGCGTTGATCGTAAACATCCGGCGCCATTGATTGCCCCCAAATGCGGCGTGCATCAAATTATGGTTGAAAGCAACCACATCGCCGGGTTGCGATTCGAGTGCGATGGCTGGCACCTGATTTTGTTCAATGCCCCACAGTGCCATAGACTCGCGCGCCTTGCGCGCATCCCAGTTATCGCGCAGATCGATGCGATGCGAACCGGGGATCACGCGCAGCGCGCCGCTGTCACGCGTGACGGGGTCCAAATAGAACGCTACCTTCAAATATTTGCCAATCGTATGGAAACCGTCGCTGTGCCAGCGCGTATCGCCGGTGTAGAAATTGCCGTCGCCGCCCAGATAATTGAAATTGTCACCGATCAAACTGGTCATCAAATTGACAACTTTAGGCTGATCCAGTAGCTTGCAGAAACGTTCACGTTGGTCAATAAAGGGCACGATACACGAGCGTTGCATGCCGTCATGCACGATGCCGCGGTCGTGGAAAACCGCTTCAAATTCTTCCGTGATCCAGCTAATATCATCTTTAAGCAACCCTGGCTACACCAGATAGCCAAACGTCTCGAAAAATTGTTTTTGTTGTGCTGTAATTTCCATCGTACCGTTTCCTTCTGCCCATGAGTGGGGCTAGTAGTATTATTTACAATAGACATGATTCCGAATAAGCATTTACCACTGGGAGACAAGGAAACAGGTAGACATCACCTGTATACCTGTTTCCCCTGTCTCCCATCTTTGTTAATCCGACTAATGTCTAATCTACAAGTATACTGATGTCAGAACGAAAAGCGGACCCCACCCTAGCCCTCCCCTGGTAAGGGAGGGGACTGATCAGGGGTAGACGAAGCAACAGTTCCTCCCCTCGTAAGGAGAGGGTTAGGAGGGGGTCCGCTTTCATTCTGATTTTGGTATAGCTATTTCAACAGCGTCGGATCATATTCGTGTAAGGGGAACCAGGGTTTGACCCCGCGGTTAACAATATTTTCTGAAATCGGCCAATGACCGCTGAGAATAGAAACCATGTTTTCGACACCCCCGCGCGCGACATCCTGCGCCGCCTGAATCGACATCGCGGCCACATGCGGCGTCAGAATCACGTTGTCAAGCTGCAACAGCGGGTGCGGCGGTGGTGGCCCATCGGGGATAAAAACATCAATGTGCTCGAAAGTATCGAGCCCTGCCCCTGCAATCACGTTGGCGCGCAACAAGTCGACCAACGCCATTTCATCCACAATCGCGCCGCGCGCCGTGTTGATCAGATAGGCCGAGGGTTTCATTTTGCGCAGTGCTGCCTCGTCTAATAAGTGGAAGGTTTCCTTCTCCAATGGCAAATGCAGTGACACGTAGTCAGATTCGCGCAACACAGTGTCCAAATCCACCATCTCGACACCCAACGCATCCGCCTCGGCGTGGGATGCGCTCATGTTACGCCGCGTGGCCAGCACGCGCATTCCAAAGGCTATGGCGCGCCGCGCTGTTTCGCGCGCTGAATTGCCAAACCCGATCAGGCCCAGCGTGAGCACGGAAAGCCGACGATTCGGATGGGATTGGTAGCGCGCACGGTTCCATTCCCCGGCGCGCGTGGCTGCATCCATTTGCGGCAACTTGCGCTCCAGCGCCAGCAACAACGCCATCGCATGATCCGCTTGTTCCTCCACGCAGAAATACGGTACATTCGTCACGACAATCCCGCGGCTTGTCGCGGTGGCTACGTCGATCTTATCGGTGCCCGTGCCCAGGCGTGAGATGACCTTACAGTGCTTCAGGCTCTCAATCACGGGCGTCGGTAACTTCACCGAGACAGCAAAAAGCGCGTCGCAATCTTCTAATACTGCAATCAACTCTGCCGGCGTCGCTGCTTCCACATGGACGGGGTTGAGATGATATTGGTGAAATAGCGCCGCTTCATATTGGTTCGGGTTCAAAACGGCATTCAACCGCACAACCCGCGCTTTTTCTAGATGATACCAATCCTGCATGCAACAATCTCCGTACTTTATGAATGCGGAGTGAAGAATACGGAATGCAGAGTGTTGGTTCATTCCGCACTCCGCACTCCGCATTCCGCACTTGTTTCATCCCTTCACGGCCCCTGTGGTCAGACCGCCCACATAGAGATCCATGAAGAATAAATAAACCAACGTCACTGGGATCGAACCCAGGGTTGCCCCGGCCATCAGCGGCCCCCAATTGAAGAAATCACGTTGGGCCAGGCTGTTGATTAAACCGACCGGCAATGTCTTGTTGGCCTCGCCGCTGACAAAGACCAAGGCATAGAGCAACTCGTTCCAAGACAGGGTAAACGCAAAGATCCCGGCGGTCAGCACACCTGGTGCGGCCATCGGCAACGTGATCCGGATCGCTGCACCCAAGCGGCTACAGCCGTCGATCATGGCGCATTCTTCTGGCTCAATCGGCACGGTGCGAAAATAACCGGTCAATAGCCAGGCGCAAAACGGAATCAGAAAGGTTGGGTAGACGAGCATCAACGCCGACAAGTCGCCTAGCAGATGAATCTGCCGCAAAAACTGGGCCAGCGGAATGAATAACAGGGTCTTGGGCACCAGATAGGTAATAAAAATGATGATGCCAGCGAGCGTGGCCCCGCGAAAACGTAAGCGGGCAATCGCATAGCCGGCGGCAATCGAGACGATTAGTGAAAACGCCGTTGTAACCACCGCGGTGAAAATACTGTTCGCCGACCAACGCCCGAACGTCGCGGTTTGAAACAAAAACAGGTAATTATCCAGAATCGGCGTATGCAACCAGAGCGGACTATGCGTGTAGTCAAAAATTTCTTTCATCGACTTGAAAGAGGTTAAGACCATCCAATAGAAAGGAAAGAGTAAAATGAACAGGATCAACGCCAGCGGCAAATAGGGCAACAGTAAGCGACTTAAATAACGCTGCCATGTTCGTTGTTTCATAGAACCTCACGGTTGCTCTGCGAATGGTGATAAGTCTAATAACTACACATAGCGGCCATATAAATTTAATCGCAACTGTTCAGCCCTTGTGTAGATAGAGAGTACGCCCTGTCTCCCTGTTTACGTCCCATCTACTGATGGGCGTCTACCTATCTACCTGTGCAGCGCTACGCCTAAATAGGTAGATTTAATCTTTACTAGCCCAGGCCAAGCTAATGCTGGCGGCGTAGTTCAATTAACGAAAAGATCACGAGCACTGCCAGCAAGGGTAACATCGCCAGCGAAACGGCTGCGCCCATGCCCAGTTGACCAATGTTCAAGGCATAATTGTAGCTCAACAGGCCAAAGACTAAAGTTGCGTCGCGTGGCCCGCCCTGCGTTAACAAATAGGGCAATTCAAAGTCCGACAGCGTGCTGATCGTTGAAATCAACACGACAATAATCACGACGGGCACAATCAACGGAAAGGTGATGCGCCAAAAGCGTTGCCAGGCGTCCGCACCATCCATCTTGGCGGCCTCCAGCAGCTCTTCGGACACGGTCTGGATTGCGGCTAGAAAGGTAATCGCAAAAAAAGGCACGCCACGCCAGATATTCAAAAAGATCAACGACATCATCGCCCAAGTAGCATCAACCAAAAACGGCAGATTATTCGTAATCAACCCCCAGCGCTTCAACAGAACATTGATAATACTATTCGCCGGGTCCAACATCCACCACCAGGCCAAGGTGCTGAAGACCTTGGGAATGATCCATGGCAGCAGAATCAGAGCGGTTACAATGCGTTTGCCGAAGAATGCCCGATTCAGCAGTTGGGCCAACGCCAAGCCACCGGTAAACTTGAGCAGCAGGGAACCGGTCGTATACACTAGGGAGTTTTTTACAGTAAGCCAAAAACGCGCCGAAGCCGCCAACTTGGCAAAATTACCGAACCCGACAAAGACCGCGTCTGCCCCCAAACTTTTGCGCGAGAGGCTGAGATAAACCGCCATCACAAAAGGATAGGCCAACAGAACGACGAGAAAGATAAAGGCTGGACTGATCAACAAATAGCCGAGCGCTGCTTCCTGGTCCCACCAATTTCGCTTGTAAACCATAGGTCGCCCGACGACGGCTGGCCTGATCTGTGCTGAACTTTTCGCCACCACTGCCTCCGTTACACGGGCTGGGTAAGTTAAGTAGGAGAGATTGAGCGATTAGAGATTAGGAGATTGATCGTTCTTTATCTCTTAGGCGCAATCAAAGAATAAAGTATCCTGTAGGTGCGTGCTTTTAGCCGCAAAATTGGGGTATACGCAGACCGTGCGGCTAAAAGCACGCACCTACGAATGATTTTGTTCGGCAAACACTGGATACTTATTTCATTGAAATGGCCTTAATCTCCTAATCTCTAATCTCCTGTTTTACGCTTAACGACATTGAGTAATCAGCCCGTCAAGCGACTGTCTACGCCGCCTGGGCTTGGATGTCCTTGATCTCTTTTAATGCGGCGTCGAGCGCAGCGTTGGCATTACCACCAGTGCAGGCAACCGAGAACATCTTTGGAATGACCACTTGCGTCTGCATGGCTGCGGCTACCGCATTGGGGAAGGGTAAAGAATATCCATTCAGGCGACCCACCGCTCCCACCGTCTTCACCGCTTGCAATTTCGGATCTTCCGGCCAGATCGGTTTATCGTTATAAGCGGCATTGGCTGGGATCAGATAACCCTGGCCAAGTTTCAAAAAGTCACCATAGGTTTTAACGCTAAAGAAATCACGCATGAATTTTCTGGCCGCGTCGAGGTCGGCCCCCTGGGTGTAATTCAGCAAGATCATATCGGCAACGCCCGTATAGCCATAGCGACCACCAGGGCCTTTCGGTGGACCGGCGTGATTCATGTTTTTCGCCACGTCAGGCGCGTTTTTCAAGGCAGGGATATAAATACTATTCACATTGTAGGTCATGGAGATCTGCCCGGCCAGGAAGGCCTGGTTATTGGACGCCTCCTGATAGGAAGTCACCGCCGGGTCGCAAGTATCTTTGTAAAGTTGAATGGCAAAATCTAGCGCCGCCAGCGTCGCTTTAGAATCTAGCGCCACCGAACCGTCATCATTCCATTCTTTGCCACCAAACGACCACAAGATCGTCAAACAAGCCGCGACGCCGTCGGCGGGTGACTGCTCCGACATCGTCCAACCGTAGGGATGGCCGTTCGCTTTCAATTTGCGGCCCGCCACCAGTACTTCGTCCCAAGTATCAGGAAATTTGTCATAGCCAACTTCCTTGTACCAATCCTCGCGATAATTGACCATGCGTGGATGTTGACCAAAGGGCAGCGCAAACCATTTGCCTTCGTTGGTGCACTGATATTTGGCAGGTGCGTAATACTCACCCTGTTCAGCGATCAAATCTTTGGCAATGTCGGAAACATCCGCCACCGCCGCCTTGATCGCAACCGGTGCATAGTCGATCTGAGCCAGGTTGGCGCCCTGTTTCGCCTCAATGGCGGCGGCCAACTTTTCACCCATGCCTTTCGTGACCAGATCAATGGTGAAATCGACATTGTTCTCCGTGGCCCATTTTTTGCTAAAGGCATCAAATGCTTGGACTAGTTCTGGCACGAACCAGCCACCACTGAGAAAAGTAAGCGCTGCCTTTTGGGCAGCCGGTGCACCAGATGGGGCTTGGGCGCCTGGCGCGACACAAGCTGCTAGCGCCGTTGTGCCAACAATGGTGCTCGATAAGCGCAAAAATGCGCGACGGCTTAGTGGTGCGGATGCATGATCACCGCGTAAGTTTGGGGTAGACACGTAACTGTCCTCCTTTGATCTTCGTCGTGAAATGACAATGATCACCGGCACAAGATGCGCCGATGGCGGTGCCTGATCTATGACGGATAGCGTGCTAAGCCAGGTAAACCCCAGCGTACAAACTCAAATTGATTGGCTTTGACACTAACCGAACCTACGGGCATTCTAGGCCGCCAACTTAAAATTGGGAAGCACTGTCTCGGTAGGTGGGGAGCCGAGTGTGATACTGTATATTGTATACCAAGATGTTATATCTGTCAATTGTCGTTTTTCTTACCAATCGACGATAGGTTTAGATGAATGTTGGGAAATAGTTCGAGGAAATGGGTGGTGACGAATAAGGGAGGGCTGCTCGTTACGACGGTCTCCGTCGTAACGCAGTCTAGACGCTCCGCAGCGTGTAGGCCATATCAATGGGTGTGTTGCCCAGCGCTTGGCTCACTTCTTCAAGACCAACCGCATCACTGCTTCCCCATCAATCACATCGCCCGTCTTGGCAAAACCGCAGCTTTGATAAAGTTTTTGGGCCACCTGATTGCGCGAGTGAACAGTTAGTAAAACTTCGTTGCAGTCTGGTTGACGGCGTTTGACCGAGTGTAAAAAATGCTCTAGCGCCGCTCGCCCATAGCCACGCCCTTGTTCGGCTTTATCGATTAAAAAACCACCGAAGTAGGCGAATTGCAAATTGCCGGGGATATAAATGAAGCTATAAAAGCCGATCATTTTAGGGCCAGCATAGATTGCAACCGGATCATAGACCGCGCCATCGGGTTGGATATAGGCTTTGGCTAACGAAATTGCTACGGTTGGCGTAAAGTCGCGCTGTTCTGGATGTATATCAAGCGCAATCGCAGTGCGCCAATTGGCTTCAGTGACCGGACGGGTGGTAATTTTGGGCATATTACGGCGTGAGCGGTTTTCGATAGAAGATGTGCTGCTTGACCTCGCGAAAACCCAGACTTTCGTAGAGACTACGCGCGCCGTGCCCGTCATCGGCGTCGGTGAACAGGCGTATATGACGAATGCCCCGTTGCTGTAATTCAGCCAGCGCGCCGAGCATTAACGTCCGCGCGATCCCACGCCGTTGCCAAGCTTGGCGGACGGCCACTTCAGGAAACACGCCAACCTCCCCGCCAATCCGCGCGAAGACTAACCCGACGACTTGATCATCTGCCCAGGCAATCTGCCAGAGGCTGGGATCGAAGTTGTCGCCCTTTACGTTGTCGGCTAAAAAATCTTGGTAGTCTGCTTCACTTTCGGGTCGGCTTGTCCAGTTGGCGCGAAATGCATCTTTCCAGGCTTGATAGATGGCCGGATACTGGTCGGGTTCAACCGAGCGCAGGTTGATGCTCGCCGGCAATGGGCGTGTTGAAATTGGTAGCCTGGGTTCGAGCACCATGTCGCTGAGCCGGCGCACTGCGTCATAGCCCGCCTGGCGCATGAGTGCGTCCGCTTCTACTTCCGTGCTCGAAACATTGGTGGCAAAGGTGGCGCGGCTATCAATTTGCTCGCTGGCGGCAAGCTCGCGAATGCGCTGTTGCGCCCAACCCAACATCGCCTGGCCAATCCCTTTGCCGCGCCAGGCGGGCAGCAGATAACCAAGATGCAAATAGACCCGGACCCCCGTAACTTCTGTCCAGCGCCACCGCACGTGGTTATAGCCAATAATTTCTTGGTCGATGGCAACGATCAACAGATCCGCGTTATCCAGCATCTCAGCTTCGGGAAAAGTGGCCGCCAAATCTGCCGCTGTCGGGACACCCTCACGCGCCGAGCGCGGGTCAACCTGATCCCAGGTGTGCGAATTTTCGTGCACCGCCGCCATGCCAGCATGATCAGTGGCATCGTGGAAGTGGCGAAAGATTAGCGTTGGAATTGCGGGTGCATCGGGGAGGATAAGCGTAAGATTACTGTTCATATAAATTGCGCCATTCTCTAAGAAACGGTCTGAAAAGGGTGGATCAAGGACTTCGTAGGTGCGGTTTGTAACCGCACGTTCTCGGTCACCCCCTGATTGTGCGGTTACAAACCGCACCTACGAAGTCTTTTCAGACCGTCTCTAATACGCATTAACTGTTAAGCCCGTACGTGAAAAATTCCCCAATGGTGCCGATGACGATCCCACGATAAGTTTTGAGTGCTAATAGATGCTTGTCGTTCGTTACAACATAAACTGCGTTTGCTACGGCCGCACATAACAAAAAGATGTCGTCATCAGGACTGGATAGTAGGCATGCTGCAATGTAATGGTGTAAACGTTGATGGTTAATGACTATGCCTACTTACACATTAAACCGAAAGTGCATTACATCCCCATCTTGTACCACATATTCCTTACCTTCCACGCGCATTTCACCGGCAGCTTTGACTGCCGTTTCTGTACCCAGCCGGATATAAGTTTCGTAGGAGATCACCTCGGCCCGGATGAAGCCGCGTTCAAAGTCGGTGTGGATCACGCCTGCGGCCTGCGGGCCTTTCGCACCGCGGCGGACGGTCCAGGCGCGCACTTCCTTGGGGCCGGCCGTGAAGAAGCTGATCAAGCCCAACGCCTTATAACCCTTGTGGATCACTTGTTCCAGACCACTTTCAGTCACGTTCAATGATTCTAAAAACTCATGGCGTTCCTCATCGCTCAAACCGGCCATCTCTTCTTCCAACTTGGCGCACAGTTTGACGACTTCGGCATTCTGTTCGGCGGCCACGGCGCGCACAATTTTTACATATTCATTATCTTCCAGCAGCACCTCTTCGTTCACGTTCGCCACATAGATAATCGGCTTAGCCGTCAGAAAGCGCATCTCGCGATTCAGGGCCTGGAAAGTCTCACTTTCGCGATCACCATAGGCCAGAATCGGTTTGCCTTGCTCCAAAAGCGCCTTGAGCTGGACGCCAAGCTCGGCTTGCGCCTGGAGGAGCTTGTCGTGTTTTGCCTGGCGTTCCAACTTACCTAGTTTGTTCTCCAATTGTTGGAGATCAGCCAAAATCAACTCTAAATTGATCACCTCGATGTCATCGCGCGGGTTGAGATCGCCGGCAACATGGATCACATTTTCGTCGTCAAAACAGCGGACCACATGCACAATGGTCTCGGTCTCACGGATGTTAGCCAGAAATTGATTGCCCAATCCTTCGCCCTGACTGGCGCCTTTGACCAGACCGGCGATGTCGACAAATTCGACGGTGGCGTAAATCGTTTTTTCCGGCTTGACCAATGCCACCAATTTATCTACCCGTTCATCGGGGACAGCGACAATCGCCCTGTTGGGCTCGATCGTGCAAAATGGATAGTTTGCGACCTGCGCATTTTGCGCCTTGGTCAATGCGTTAAAAGTTGTACTCTTGCCCACATTAGGTAGGCCTACAATTCCAATACTAAGTGCCATTATAAAATGCCTTTTGAAAATTTAAATGGTTTTTGCGCGCAAATTTTTACAATATGTAAGTGTACCATCGGTTGTGCGATCTTTGCATTTTTTCAGGTGCATTGACAATTTTGAACTTGCGGCTACATGTACAATTGTCTATACTTGGCAAGTATTATACTTTTGATTGCCAACTAAAGGAGTTTCTATGCAAACAATGCAACAGATTGTCCTAATCAGAGACATGCACATGAACCAGACACAAGTGCTGGCTATGGTAGATAAAGCGCCTGTGATTCTCGCCCAACGCAGCAAGCCACGCGCCGTTTTGGTCTCTATTGAACGGTAGGATGCGATAGCACTCGAATTGCGTAATCTAAAACTTAGGCTAGAAGCAAAGTGGATCGAAGAAGAGATACAGCCCGACGAGTGGGTGACCGATGAGGAACTAGAAGGCGTGATTGCCGAAAAGATCTCTACGCGTATGGGTACTTAAGTATAGTAGAGAGTCAGATAGTCTGTGTAACTGGATTGCCTCGGATAAAGTAAAATTTTCGTACAACAAGTAACGAATGACAAGCAACTCAACCCGTACCCTCAACTGGCCTGCTAGTTACAATGTACGCGATTTGGGTGGGCTGCTTACCGTTGACGGTGGTGTGACTCGCTGGCGAGCAATTATTCGCTCTGATATTCCGGCGCGACTGACCACTGAAGGCCAGCAGGCGCTGCTTGACTATGGTGTACGTACCATTCTCGACCTATGCGACCCGGATCAGGTGAACGAAGAGCCGTCGATCTTTATGTTGCCGAACAACGATGTTGAGACGCCCACTTATCTCAACATCCAGTGTAACGATGGCGCGCTGCTCTAATCGACAAACTGCCGCGATCGTGCGGTCAGTTTCACCAGCAAGCTTTTCATCGAATACGGTTGCTGCGTCATACCCAGCCTGCCGCAACAGCTCAGCCACTTCCACGGGCAAATTCTCATCAACTTTGAACTTCATGCCGTTACCTATGTCGCCAGTACAACAATTCGTTCACGCGCTAATTCTGCTGCGTACGCAATGGCGGCCTGTACGGCTTCTCGCGTCAAGGTTGGATAGCTACGGATCAACTCATCAATCGAAAGATTGGCGGCCAGATTGTCCAACACAACCGAGACCATAATGCGCGTCCCTTTAATGCATGCTTTGCCATGACAGATCAATGGATCGACCACAATATAATCTTGCCACTGCATAGCCTATTTCTCCAGCGATAATTGATCCAAAATTCAGCCTCCTACAAATACAAAATCAGTTTACCACTACCGCCCATAGTCGCAAAGAATTACAGTGGATGCACATGTCTGCGCAGGTATGTCTGTGATTATTCTCTAGCGCGGCACCGGCACCCCGGCCACAATCCGCTTGATCGCAGCGTCGGCATCCAATCCTTCGATTTCGGCCTCGGGGCGCAGGATGATGCGATGGCGATAGGTGGGGGCGACCACAAATTTCACATCGTCGGGCGTTACGTAGTCGCGGCCCTGGAGCGCGGCCACGGTTTTGGCGGCTAGCAACAACGTGATGCTGGCGCGCGGGCTGCCGCCCAGGATCAGATCTTGGCTGCGGCGACTGGCCGTGGCGATCTGGGTAATATAGCCAAAGATGCCTTCTTCAACTTTTACCATTTGAATTTCCTGACGCAGCGCGGGCAACTCAGCGGGCTGGATGATCGGCTGGATGCCCGTTTCTTCGAGGCGGCGCGCATCGAAGCCGGTGTGATAGCGACGCAAGATTTCGCGTTCTACCGCTTCCGGTGGATAATCTACCCGTATTTTGAACATAAAACGGTCAAGCTGCGCCTCGGGCAGCGGATAGGTGCCTTCATACTCGACTGGGTTTTGCGTGGCTAACACCATAAATGGGTCTACCAATGGATGGCGTTCGCCCTCAATCGTCACCTGGCGCTCTTCCATTGCTTCTAACAAGGCGGATTGCGTCTTGGCCGGCGCGCGATTGATCTCATCACCCAGACAAATGTTGGTGAAAAGTGGTCCTTTTTTTAGGTAGAAACTACCTTGGTTGATGTTGAAAACCTGCGTGCCGATCACATCACTGGGCATCAGGTCCGCAGTGAACTGGATGCGGCCAAAATCGGTGGCGATTAAGCGCGCCAAAGTCTTGGCAATCAGCGTTTTTGCGGTGCCGGGTACGCCTTCTAAAAGGACATGCCCGCCCGCAAAAAAGGCAATGATAATTTGCTCGAACACTTCATCCTGGCCGACAATCACCTTAGCGGCTTCATTTTTTAGCTGGGTAAAACGTTGGGAGAGTGACACGAATTTGCCTCGGTTGTTGATGGGTAGGAATTGGCGTGATAGTAGGACGTAACAAGTGACGAGTGATAAGTGAGTAAGGACGGTGACTCATCAATAAGGTGTAGCGATTCAATAACTTGGAGATTGGCGATGGTTGCCTTGTCATCTCTAATCTCTACGCTTTAATCTCCGAAATGGACAACTTATTTAATCGTCATTCCTTATCACTTTTTCGTCGCTAAAACTTCATCGATCTTCGCCGCCATGTGCACTAGTACGCCTTCGTTGGTTTGGTTGTCAAGGTTGTGCAGCAATTGCTGAATTGTTTGCACTTCATCATCGCGCAGATTTTGGTCAGTGGCTTGGAGCCGTTGGATAAACTCAGCGTCGGACAGCTCGATGCTGATGTGTAAGGGACGGCCCAAGCCCAACTTGAGGCGGCGTTTGTGATGTTGCGCCACCGCCTCAAGTTGTTGCGCACGCCGATATAAGGCGGCCATTGCTTGCACATATTCGGCTGCTTCACGTCGGCGGGTCGCTTGTGGTGCAGGCAGCGCGGGTCCCAGCCGTTGACCCTGTAGGAGCAGATATAGTAAAATGACGCCGAGTGCAAACAGCGTAGCCCAGCCAAAGGGCGAGCCAACCAGCCACTCTTGCAAGCTAGTAATCTTTTTCGCTGAATTTCCACTCAAATCTGGGCCGTAGAGATGATAGGTGTCGAACAGGATTTTGCCAGGCGCCACTGCGGTGCGCAACAAGGCTGGCAACAGCGCGGCCACATTTTTGTCGTGCAATTGTTCATTCGTCAGCGCAAAATCTTCGCTCAGATACCAGATGACGCCGCGCTTCAATCGCCGAACGGCAACCAAGGGTTTTTGGTTTTCAGTCGCCAGCACAGTGACTGCATCTGGCGCCTTTGCCAAATCTAGCACTGAAAAATTGGGGTTGACTTGGCGAAAGGTGGGATCACTGGCGGGCAATAGCGGCTGTTGTTGGACGGTGGCTTGTAAGAATTGAGCGTTCGCTTTGCTGGCAACGCCAAACGTTGCAGCGAGTGCGACTTCGTCTGCTGTCGGCCCAATCAGCACGAGCGTATGGCCGTTGGCCACCCAATCGTGGAGCAGCGTCGCTTCTTCGGCGCTGAACGGTTCTAGGTTCGGATAGACAAAAAGTAGACGCACATCGGCGGGCAAGGCAAACGTGCGATTGCCCGTACGCTCGACCGTATAGTCCATTTTTTCCAGCCACAGACGCAAGGCGCGCAGTCCGTCTGTGCCGTTGGCGTCCAAATCGTAGACACGCATGGTGTTTGGTCTGCTAAAGAGGGCAGCCAATAGTACGAGCACTAAGAGCAGCGCTAGACTGAGCAGCAGTTGTAAATTACGCGTTGTGAATGAACGAGCCATTATCTTTTATCGGTTGGCGTTTGCCCTAATCGCTCAATTTGATCGATCTCGCGTTCGTAATCAGTAAACGTGGCCTGATCTGGTTCCTGGATGCCATACCAAACATTATCAAACGTTGCGACGACGGGTTGCAGATGATTTTGCACGCTGGGGTGCTCACGTAACTGCGCCAGCACCTCGCGGTTGGTCAGGCTGCGGTCATAGGTGAGCAGATGCCGTTCTTCTAAGGAGAGCAAGGCGGCGAGATAGAGTTGGCGCACCGCGTCGCGATAGTTGCCAATTTGGGCTAACGCGCTGGCTTGACGGCGGGCATCGCTGGCGGTCAATGGTAACTCCATGCCCTTGGCCGAGCGGCGGCGCGCCTCAAAGTCAGTTACAAAATTGCCCAGCAAACTTTGTAACCAATAGCTGAGCAGGAAAATTAGCAAAATACCGCCAATCCCGGCGATTGCCCATACGAGCAGGCGCATGACTGTCCCTGTTCCCTGGCTGACAGGATTGGTATCCAGTTCGGGCAAGAACGAGCGCAGCCAACGCCAAAAGCGATCCCATAAACTCACTGGTGTGTTGAATTCTGGTTGCGCCAGCACGGCTTGGAGCAAGGCCAAGCGCGCTGCTGTGTTGTCATCGGCGGCTGCGTTCAATTGATCTAAGACAAGCTGAACGCGGGCTAGCGCGATTTCCTGTGTGGGCAGTTTATCAGCCACCGCGCCGAGCAAAGGTTGCAGCGTGACGAGTTGGCCAGAAGGTAAACGTACTTTTTGAATGGCGGCCAGATCTTTCTGTACACTCGTCAAATTTTCTGTGCGCTGATTGGCTGGTGCACTTGCCATCTGTTCGAGCGCCTGCAATGTATTTGCCAAGCGGGCTTTGTATGCTTCAAGCGAAATAATTGGCGGCTGCGTTTGCGCCCGCACCAGCATTGGTTGCCAGATCAAAAGGACAACGATCACCAGATAGAGGAGAACAGTCTGCCTACAGCTTCGTATTACTAGTTTCATTTCCCTGTTTATGCCTAGTGCGTTGAAGACGGTTGCAGTTCGGCTTCCAACTGTTGCACGCGCAAATCTAGATCATAGCCTTCCTGGCGGACGCGCAAATCGTAGTAGAGCATAACGATGGCGGCGGTGGCGAGCGGCTGCCAGAGCACGGGCAAGATGGCGTTGACTGCGCTAAAGATAATCATGCCAGCGTTTGGCACCTTCGCCCAGGTAATGGCCAACACGGCATAGGCCAGCCCATTGATCATGCCGTAGATCACAAAATAGAGCACATACATCAATACCACATATAAGATGCAACGACGCGTCTGGCCTTTTGTCAATGCCCAACTATTGCGTAGCGCCTCGACTGGCCCCCACCGTTGCTCGACCAATCCGGGCGCCGCCACCACCCACCGCCCACCCAAATAGGCAAGGGGCGCTAGCATCAACAAGATTAGGGCGAGGTAGCCGCAGCATACTAAGGCAATCATACCAAAAATTTCGGCCGTCGCGCGCCCATCAGACCTGCCGGTTGATGGTGAAAAAATGCCAGACGCAGCAAAGGCAACGGCAACGAAAATACAGACCAGGGGGAGCAAGGCAACGCCCATCGCAAAGACAATCGCCAGCCATTTAACAATTATCATGCGTAGATAGGCCCAGCAACGGCTCAAGGCTATGCGCAGACTGGCCCCCAGTGACAATTCCTCGTTGTGCAACACGGCAATACATTGATAGGTTAGCGCCAGATTTACCAGCGCGCTGATTACCAGGCTCAAGGGCAGTAGCAAATAGGTGAGATAGAGCGATCCGTTGTTGTACTGCAACAACTTGAGCATATTCTCATCCGGCGGCGTCTGCGGATTCTGCATCATTTGCGTGAAGAAGGTGAGATAGTTGGTCATGAAATTGCCCGAAAGCAGACCCGAGAGAATGCCCAATGGCACCAAAAAGATTGCCCCGGTGATGATGAAGAGGCCAAAGCGCGCCCGGTAGATGCGAAAGGCGCGGTCTAAGAGATCACCCAGCGTGAGCGGGCCAGCTATCGGAAGGGGGGCTTGCATAATTCATTCCTTTAAGCGTAATTAATAGTATGACAGCGCAAGCAAGGTTCCGCGCAAGGGCGGAGCAAGCACGCCTCGTGCGCATGGTCCGGCGCGTAGGCGTGCCGGCTCCGCTGTGGTCTACCGATTAACAACCTGGCGCTGTTATAATAGACAAAACAGATAATAGGCGCATACTGTAGGCACCCCCTGGGTGCCTACGACATGTAATGTGTCTGTAGGGGAATCGTAAGTTATAACGGTCAGCCCATCCGCACGTTCATAAGTTACCACTTACCCTTTACCACTTATTTAACCGTCGCTGCGCGCAACAAGTCTGGATCGACGCGGACATTGCGCACAGTGGCGAGCTCAATATAGCCGTCCACAATCGGAATCGGTCGATCAATAATGTCCTCTTTCAGCTTGAGAAAAAAGCTGAGTTCGGAAGGGTATTCGATGCCGGGCAGGGCGGCAAAAAGCGCAGCCCGTACCGTGCCCAGACCGGCGCTTGCCTGCGAACCGATCATCACGCCTTTCCCATGCTGGCGTGCTAACTGGTACATACTTTGCGATTCCGTATAACCGGTGCGTGCAGTCTTGATGTTGAGAATATCAAACGTATCCAACGCGAGCTCGCGTTGCAGATCGCGCACTGTGAAGCAACTGTCATCGGCGATCAAAGGCATCACCTGCTGCTTGCGCAAGGCCGCGCGTTCACGGATCAATTCCACAGGCAGGGCTTCTTCACAATAAAGCAAGCCCATTTCGTGTAGATAAGCGAGCTTGCGCGCTGCCTCGTCCGTTGCCAAACATTCATTGGCGTCGGCGTACAGCGCCATTGCACCGCCAAACATGCACTGCAAATCGCGAATCTGGGCCACATCTTCGCCCCATTCGCGCCCGACTTTGACCTTTAACACACGCACGCCTTGATCAAAAACCCGTTGCGCTTCGGCCAACACGGTATCGCGATCACCGATGCCCAAGATGTAACTGACCTGCAGCCGTTGCGTCTGTGCGCCCAAATGTTCGGCCAATGCAATGCCTGCGTGATGGGCTAAGGCATCCTGTAAGGCCATATCCAGCGCGCCTTTGGCGGCGTAATTATACTTGATTTCGTGTAGCCGAGATTGAACCTTTTCTAGCGGAATGCCGACCACGCGCGGTGCTAATTCATGTTCGATAATGCTGGTAATGCTGTAAACTGTTTCCCCATAGATGGTAGGGCGGGGCGGCGCTTCGGCCACCCCGACGCTGCCGTCACTGAGCGTTACCTGCACTAACACATGGCGCGCTTCGGCCAACGTACTACTTTTGCCCCAGCGCAACGCACCAAACATCGGCAATCGAAAGATGGTGGTGGAAATATGCTCGATGGTAAGCGGCGTTAATAACATAGGATTGATCGCGTTTGCTTGAGTTTTAAACGTCAGTACAGTGTAAGTAAATTAATCAGTAGGGGCATGCGGTTGGCGGCGCATCCAGGAATGGCTAAACCCGCCAACGTCCTTCGCCGCCGATTGCGTGCCCGTCTTTAAGCAATACCAAAACATGTATGTTGCCCTGCTACTTCGCCATAAAAGTAACCAGCGCCCGTGTAACTTGCGAAGGCGTGTTCTGGGTGGTATCGATCACGAGTGTGCGTTCGGGCGCATTGGCCTGCAAAACGGCGATGGCGGCGGTTGGATCATAGTTGCGGCGTTCTTCGACCACGATTTGCAGTTTAGCACGCAAATCATCGGCGCTGACCCCACCAGCTTGCAGCAAAGTTAACAACTTTTGTTCTTCTTCGCTGGTGAACAAAGTGGCGGCTTCAGGAATACCCAAGGCCGCGAAACTGGCAAGCTCGTTGGCTGATGCGTTGGCCGCAGGTGTAACGGCCATCTGATCGAAGGTATCATTACGCCCCAATAAGCGTTGCACCCGCACCACATCGGGCGCATGTAACACGACAAAGCGCGCCTGGGGCAGCGCCTGGATCGCGTGCATCACCTCGTCGACGCCGCGTAGCCCGTCAAAGAGCAGATGGGCGCGCGATTGGGTTGGATCAATCCAGAGGTGGGTAAGCGCATGGCTCATGCCCCCCGCAAATTGTTCTCGAAAGCGGCGTGTATAGTCGAAACGTAACTTGCGGTCGGTCACGGGTTGGATCGGTTGCTGGTCCAACGCCTGCATATAGGCAATGAGCAACTGGTCGGTCAGCACACGCCGATTGGGCAGTAACGTATAGTCTAGCCCAGTTTTGGCTAATTTTTCCAGCGTTGTACTTTTGCCCACGCCCGTCACGCCGACAATAATGAGGAGCGGGTGCTTAATCAGCGCGCGCCACGCCGGTGGTACAGGAGCCCCGACAGCAATGCCGGGGGCAAGTTCGGTAAAGTGTAGTGAAGCGACAGCCATAGAATGGAAATAACTTTCTGATTCAATTGATAGAGGGTTAAGTTGATATTTCGTGTTTGTAGGGGCGAGGCATGACCAGCAGATCAAGAGGCTTCCCAATTGAAGGTGGTCATGCCTCGCCCCTACTGATTAATCCAACGGCGGGACCAACACTTTGTCGATCACATGAATCACCCCATTGGCGGCCTGAATATCGGTCTCGGTAATTTTGGCCTCACCAACGAGGAGCGTATCGCCCTGCTTTGAAAATACTAAGGTTGACCCTTCTTCCGTTTGTTCAACGCGCTGGTTGGTCATATCGGCCGCCAATAATTTTTTGCCGGAAATGATGTGATAATGAAGCACCCGCGTCCAGACCTGGGGGCCCCTGAATAAACTGCCAATGAGTGGGCTTGGTAAGTTGGAGAATGCCTGTTGCGCCGGCGCAAAGATCGTGAATGGACCCGTACCTTGCAATTCGGTATAGACACCGGTCGCTTTTAGGGCATCGACCAGCGTACTGAAGCGGGCGTCGGTGGTCAAAATGTCGCTGATCGTGGCTTTGGCGGTAGCCGCAGACGCCTTCGCTGGCGGCAACAAAACTTTATCGAGCGCATAGATCAGACCGTTGGTGGCCTGGATCGGCGTAGCGATCAAGGTTGCATCGTTAACTTTAATCATTTTGCCTTGTTTGCTGACCTTCAAATCGTCACCGAGCAAGGTTTTTATGGTGGCGCCACTGCTCAAACTGTCACTTGTGACACGGGTCGCGGCGATGTGATAGAGCAGGACTTCCCAGAGGTGGTCCTTATCGTTAAAGAGACCGGGGGGGAGCGCGGCAAAAGCCTGATCGGTGGGGGCAAAGACGGTGAATGGACCTGTGCTTTTTAATTTTGCGCTCAAATCAGTCACTTGGATTGCGGTCGCCAGCGTAGCAAAATTACCTGTTGCGGCGAGGGTGTCTACGATGTCCATCGGATGGGGCGTCGGGGTAGGGATGGACGCTTTTGTTGCTACCGGTGTTGGTACAATGGGCGCAGCGGTAGGGGCTGGTCCAGGTGGACAGGCGGCTAGCACCAGTGATAAAACAAGCAAAATTGGCAAGAAAATTATCCGTCGCATAAAGTCCCCTCCTTGGGGAGTGGCCTAGCGAATGCCAGACACTGAAAGGTAGTGAGAGGATTATACTGTGACTGGTTGTCTTGCACAAGCAAGGGGACTGGTTGTCTTGCACAAGCAAGGGCTGAGGCTAGGGACAGTAGGGATAAGGGATATGGGATTAAGGATGTTCAGCAACCTAATCCCGTGTCCCTTATCCCTAGTCCTAATTAGCTAAGTTGTGGTAAAATGGCTTGATAGGTTGAATCACAATGAAACGGTCAGTTACCAACGACTTTAGGCGTTGGCTTGTCCCTGGCTCAAGCGTGCCTTAAACCACAACCGTTTACGCTTGCCGAGACATTAGCCATCGAGTCCAGGTTATCCGCCGGTATGCCTGGTGGCTGGTTGAGTCTACTGACTAAAGGTGCGTCACACCACAGACGTGCGAACAATACGAGACGTTTAAGTGCTGTTCACCCGGCGAAACTTAGCTCTATTATACCATTTTGGGAGGGTTCTAATTGTGTCAAAACGCTTACGACGATGTCCTGATGCTACTGCATCAGCCGCTATCCCTCTCATGGCTAAAGCCGATGAGCTTCCCGCGGGGGGACGGTGACAAATTCGGACTATGCAGGAGCCTTTGCAATTTCTCCAACGTTTTTTAGCGCGGTTGGATTTGAATCAGTTTCCCTCGTTTGCGCGAATCTTGGCATCGATGGACCCGGTCGCGTGGACACTGGTTAGCTTACTCACCGGGGCGATCGGGATTGGGATCTTTTTTAGCCTGAGTACGCGCCGTTCGTTTCTGCAGCCAGATGAAGTAGAAACGACCCCCGCCCTCTTGTTGGCGCAGCTCAAGCAAGACCCGACTCGTCTGCCGCCCGTGGCGATTATCAGCCGACTGGGCTCTGAGGCAACGTTGGAATTGTTGGAATATGGCGATCAAATCCGTACGAAGGAGTGGCGCTATCGGTGGAATGGCGTGCGCGAAGAGTTGCTGCGCTTACTAAGCCAACAGAACGCCTTTGGCCCGACGTATGCCCTGGCCCGTTATTATCGGAGTTCTGACGCCCAGGAACCGGATACTTTGCGCATCCGCCGCACGGCTTTGGTGCATAAATTAGGTTTACTGCGCCACTTGGACCCTGGCCTGGATGGTAAACCGGCGCAATTGCGCATTCGGTGTCATCCGGCTGAAGTTGAAGGCCGGCTGGGCTTTGAAGGCGATGCGCTTTGGCTGATGCCCGATGAACCAGCGCCGCTGTCGGAAGGGCCTGTGATCGAAATGGATCCGATAGAATTTCGCACGGTGCAGGACGCTGAATTACAAATCCATATTCGTCGCTCGCCGATGGTGGGGGGTGGTTTTCGCTTGCGTTTCCATAAACGCCGCAACATGTGGGTTGTGGTCGAAGAAGAACTTGAATGGGTTAGTTGATACCTATGCTGGAATCTACGTTCAGCCTGAGTCACCTTTTGGCATTCTCCAATGTGATGATGTCATCCGTGGTGACGATTCTTGCCTTTTCATTAATGGCTTATACCTTCACGTATAATTTTCGCAACCCGGTGGCACGGCGTTTTGCTTTGTTGCTGGCCTGTGTGATGATCACCTATGCCAGTGATGTCGCCTTAGAACGGGTGAGCACCGTTGGGTCGGCAGAACGTTGGTTGCGTTTTCAATGGCTAGGCATTGCCTTCCTGCCTGCTGCTTCGTATAATTTTGCGCTTAGCGTGCTGCAAACCACCAATTATCGAATCCGTCGGCGGCGTTGGGTGGCCAACATCGTTGTGGTGTTGGGGGTGGCGAGCGCAGTGGATGCCGTCTTAGGTGGGCAGGTCGTCAATGGCATTCGTTTTGATCCGCCCATCAGCTATTTGAAGGCTGGACCTTATTTTTGGCTGTTTGCGATTTATTTTGCTGTCGTCCTCTTGCTCGCTTTAGGCAATATTAATAAGGCGCGCCAGCGTTGCTTGACGGATAATAGCCGCCAACGGATGACTTATTTACTGCTCGGTTTTATGGCGCCGGGGGTTGGTGTTTTCCCCTATCTGATTGGGCTTAGCCGTGTGATAACGACCGCGCATTCGAGCGTTGCGGTTTTTTTGTTATCCTTGATTGGCAATTTGGGCGTGGCGACCTTGCTGGTTTTGATGAGTTACACGGTTGCTTACTTTGGTGTTTACACACCAGACCGCGTGGTGCGCTACCGTTTACTCCGTTTCTTCATGCGGGGGCCCGTCGTAGCGATCTTTGTGATTCTGGCCGTGCAAACGGTGCCTACAATCGAGCGCATTATGGGCTTGCCCACGGACCTTGTGTTGTTCAGCATTATCACTGGCGTGATCGTGGTGAGCCAACTTTTTCTGAGTGTCTCGAAAACATTGACCGATCGCCTGGTCTATCGGCAAGATCGCGACGAGGTGGCCTGGCTGCGTGAGTTGGACCGCCGCCTGTTAACGACGACCGATTTGCGCCAGTTTCTAGAAAATAACCTCACTGCCCTGTGTGAATTACTGCGGGTGCCTTCTGGCTTTGTGGCGGGCGTCGTTGGGCCAGAGCTCATGTTGGAAGCCGTGGTTGGCGCCGATCAGACCCGTGAACAAGTGATGGCTGTGCCTGATTGGGCTGATACCTTAAGCCGTGCGCTCAAGCGAACCCAGCCATTGGGGCCACTTTCGCACGCTGGTTTTTGGATCTGGCCGCTGCTCGAATTAGTGAACGATGGCGACAACCCGCGCATTCTGGGCGTGCTTGGCGTCAAGGCGCGTACGGAAACGCCCTTGTTAAGTCTAGATGAAATCGGTGTGCTGGATCGCATGTTGGAGCGCATCACTGGCGTGCTCGCGGATCGAAAATTGCAGCAAGGGGTTTTTGTAACGTTGCGGCGGATTATTCCTTCCATGGAACAGGTGCAACAATGGCGTGGCATTGTGCCGTATACCGCCAACGAGAGTGACACCCAGCCGGCCACCGCTCTTTTTGATCCTAGCCCGATCCATAGCCCAGAATTTGAAAGCTGGGTTAAGGATGCCTTGAGCCATTATTGGGGCGGGCCGAAACTGACCGACAGTCCGCTCACGCGCCTGCAAATTGTGGCCCATACGCTAGACCAGGCCAATGATGACCCCACCAAGGCTTTGCGGCTGGTGCTGGGGACAGCGATTGAACGCTTGAAGCCGGATGGCAAACAAAACCTGAGCGCGCCGGAATGGTTGCTCTATAATATTTTGGCCATGCGTTTTATCCAGGGCCGCAAAGTGCGCGAAATTGCCGACCGGCTTGCCATGAGCGAGAGCGATCTTTATCGCAAACAGCGAGTGGCGATTGGTCAATTGGCACGCGTTTTGAGCGAAATGGAACAAGACAAACGCGTTGATAGTCATACATCGGAAAAAGTTAACGGGTTAGAAAAAGTCAATGGATCCGAAAAAATAATGTCGTCCGCTACAATCAATGAAGTGGTAAAATAAGCACCACTCTCCACTCACCAGTGATGCATGATTATGGCAGAACCACAAAATTCGCAACCGACAAATTTACGGAGTCTACTCCAAGAAGCCCAGGAAAACTTTAACGTTGAGTTTATCGGTTTCCTGGTTTTTATGGTCGGCGGAATTTTTTTCTTCAGCCTAGCTGGCACGCGTACGGGTGGCCTGGAAAATTTACCTTGGATCGTGGGCATGGTGGGCTGGACTGCTCCATTGGTCGTGTTAACCTTTTTAACCGTGGGTGGGGTGCTGATGTTGGGCCCCCGTGCCGGTTATTGGCGCATAGAGGCCATTGTCGGTGCTGAGTTATTTCTGTTGAGCCTGCAAGCGGGAACGTTCGCTTGGTATAACGACGCCGTCACTTGGCGCACACCGATCGACGGTGCCAACGGTGGATTGGTGGGTTGGTCTTTCGGCACCCTTTTGGTCGCTACGTTAGGCCAATGGCCAGCGCTGGCCATCATTGGCTTGATTGGCTTGTTTGCGCTCCGCTTCCTGCTGCTGTATACACCGCTGATCTACGTTGTGATCTATCTGACCCGCTTTATCCCGCCATTAGCCTACAGGTTCACTCCGTTCCGCTTCACCCAGCCCCGTGCTTGGCTGCCACTGGATCGAGGGCGCAGTGGAGAGGGCGACCAGAAAAAGATTGTTTTCCCCAAAGCTGGTAATTTTGTGCCTGCCCACCAGGGTGCTAGAGCCATGACTATCGCCAGCGAGCTTGAACTATCCAGCACTAAGCCGGTGGCTGCCGAAAAAGCGCCCCGTAAGCGAACGACAGCGACTGCAGCGGTGGTTGCCCAAGCAACTAGCGAACAGCCAGCACCGGTTGAACAAAAATCTGCCAGTGAAGCGAAGTCCAAAGCAGCCAAAGCGCCGAAAACAATGGCGCCCACGCCTAAAGTCACGCGCACGAACAACGCGCTGCCGGCGCTGGATTTGTTGCTGGTCGATACCGGCGTGATCAAACAGACCGATGTCCGGGCGCTTCAACAGTTAATCGAGACGACGCTGGAAGATTTTAATGTACCCGTGAAGGTTGTGCATGTGGAAAGCGGCCCGACTGTCACCCAGTTTGGTGTAGAGCCGCTCTATCTGGAACGGGGTGGTCAACGGCGTAAGGTGCGTGTCAGCCGGATTGCCAATTTGGCCGACGATTTAGCCCTGGCCCTGGCCGCCCCTTCGGTCCGCATCGAAGCGCCTGTGCCTGGCCGCCCCTATGTGGGCATCGAAGTGCCCAATCTGATCAAAATTAGAGTTACGCTGCGGGGTATCCTGGAAAGTAGTGCGATGGTGAAAGAGGGCGGCAAACTAACGTTGCCCTTGGGCCGGAACACGTCGGGTGAACCGGTGGTCATGGACTTGACGCGTGCGCCCCATATTCTGATCGCGGGTGCCACTGGTTCGGGCAAATCGGCTTGTATTAATACGATTATCACCGGTTTGCTGATGCAACATGGGCCAGAAACGTTGCGGTTTGTGATGGTTGATCCCAAAATGGTCGAATTGCCTGGTTATAATGGCATTCCCCATTTGCTGGGCAAAGTCATTACACAAGTCGATCAAGTGATGGGGGCATTGACTTGGCTATTGCTTCAGATGGACGACCGTTATCGACTTTTCCAACAGCTTGGCGTGCGCAATATTGACACCTATAACGGCTTGGTAACCCAGCAACGCAAAGGTGACAATCAACTTGAGCACTTACCCTATATTGTCCTGATTATTGATGAATTAGCCGATTTGATGATGACGGCGGCTGAGGACATTGAACGCCAAATTTGTCGTCTGGCGCAAATGGCGCGTGCGACGGGCATTCATCTGATCCTGGCGACCCAGCGGCCTAGTGTTGACGTGGTTACCGGTTTGATCAAAGCGAACTTTCCCACCCGCATCGCCTTTTCTGTCACCAGCCAGACGGATAGCCGCGTGATTCTGGATACGCCTGGCGCCGAACGCTTGCTTGGCCAGGGTGATATGTTAATGATGCGCTCGGATGCCGCCAAACTCTTTCGCGTCCAGGGCTGTTTTGTCGGCGATGACGAAATCAGCCGAGTGGCGCAGTTTTGGAAAACAAATGCGACTGGCGTAGAGTTGCCGGCAGTGGCACCGTGGACTGGCTTGCTCGATCAACTGGACGACGAGGATGAGTTGCTGCAAGACGCGATTGATGTTGTCCGCGCGATGAAATCGTGTAGCACGAGCATGCTACAACGCAAATTGCGCGTTGGTTACCCTAAAGCAGCCGGTTTGATGGATGCATTAGAAGCCAAGGGCATTGTGGGCCCAGATTTAGGCGGCGGGCAAGGACGTGAAGTCTTGTTGAAAAACAAAGATCAAGAAGTTGGAGAACAGAGTGACGAAAATTGAAGGCTTAATTAGCCGAGCGAAAGCTTTGTCTCAGTCTAAGCAAGCGGCCAGGCTGTCGGCGTGGAGCAGACGCCAAATGAGTCCGCCAGTCTTTGCCGATTCAGAAAAAACGCGTCTAGCGCGCTTGTCACATGTGATGATTCCAGTTAGTTTTACGGTCATCCTGTTGCTTTGTATCGTCACATTTTTCGACGCTGCCTCCCCCTTATCGCCTTTATTGTTTAAGGTATGCGTGTGGCTCGGCTTCTTATTAGTGGTCGCTTTTATTTTGGTGCGGCGTGGGCTGGTTCGTTTGGCGAATCAAGTGTTGAACTGTGCTGTCTTATTTATTTTTATCTACGAGGCCGTTTATCTCGATAATGGCATTCATAGTATTGGTTATGGATTATTATATCTTGCCGTGTTGCACGCTGGCATCCTGCTAGGACGGCGTGCTGCTTTTATCAATGCTGGTTTTGCGATTGTGGTTGGGATCATTTTGCAATATACCCAACATAACCAGCTTTTGCCCGTGCTTCATGCCACCCCGAGTGACTATTTCCGGTTGGCGGCGTATGGCGGCGGTTTGACAATTGCCGCTAGTATAAGCTATCTGGCCATGGATAGCCTGCGTCAAGCGATCACACGGCTGCATCAGAACGAAGCGGTGCAAGCCGAAACCACCCGTAGTTTGCAGCATGAAATTAGTGAACGGCGTGCCCATGAACGCGAGCAAGTTGCCGTTCTGGCCATGGCGAGCGCCATGCGCAAAGCAGCTACCTACAACGAGATCGTGCCCATCATCTTGGATAAAACGATTGAACTTTTGGGTGGCAGCGCCTCTGCGCTTTCTCGCTTCACGGGGAGCAACAATCAACAGATCGTCGAATTTTCGCATGGCGTCTGGCAGGCCTGGGTGGGGGGGAGATTGACCAAATTTCCGGCCTGGGAAAAATTGATAACCGGCAACAGCACCGTCTATGTGAACAACGCGATTGACAAAGACCTGGATTTTCCCTTTGCTGCTCACTTGAATCAGGTGAGCGCGATTGCCTGCGTTTTATTAGAAGGGAGCGAATTGCAGATTGGCGCCTTATGGTTAGGCAGCCAACAGCCGATCATGCCGCCCGACCTGCAAATTTTAGCGGCCATCGGCAGTATGGTGGCCAATGCCTTACAGCGGATCCAACTGCATGCCGAAACCCGCAACCGCGCCGAACAATTGGCCGAGATTAATCATCTAGGCCAATTTATTGCTGAAACGCTTGATCTAGCCAAGATCTATGGACAAATTGGTCAGACCACGCGTGCCGTTTTGCCGGAAATCTCCGATTTGTTTATTGAACTTTACGATGCAGAAGAAAACGACCTAAAAATCGTCTATGCCATTCAGGATGACCAGCCGGTCGATGTCACCCAACTGTCCACATGGGGCGGCGCCCTAAGCGATCTGAACTTCCAGCATCGGTCTGCACTTGCCCGCCCATCGGCGCTTACCCTTAATGTCAGTGACGATCCCGCTGAAAGTAAATTGACGCGGAATGTAGGTAACAAAGCCGTGGCATATGTACCTATGGCGGCGCGCGGCGAAATTGTGGGTGTATTGCAGGTGCGCAGTAAAATATTACGGCGCTTTTTGCCAATTGATCTGGAATTCTTAACTTTGCTGGCTAACACGGCCGCAATCTTTATTCAAAATGCGATCTTGTTTGAAAATTTGCAGCAATCTAACCACCGCGCCCAAGCGGAACTGGCCGAGCGCAAACAAGCTGAAGCGACCATTCGCCGTCATCTGACCGCGATGGAATCATCGCTCGACGGCATTGCTATGCTCGACCATCGGGGTGCATTTATTTATGTGAATGATGCTTTTGCCGGCCTCTATGGCTATCCACACCCGCAAGCACTACTTGGCAAAAAATGGCGTGCTTTATATCAAAAGGCTGAAATTCAACAATTCAAACAAACTTTGATCCCAGAATTAGTACGCATGGGAAAATGGCGCGGCGAAACCACTGGCCGGCGTCAGAATGGTCGTCCATTTCAGCAAGAAATCTCGCTTGTGTTATTAGAAACCGGCGAAGTCACCGCCGTTGTGCGTGATATTACCGAGCGCAAAGACGCTGAAGAAGCATTACGCGGTTCACAGAAATTAGAAAGCCTGGGCGTTTTGGCCGGTGGTATTGCTCACGATTTTAATAATTTCTTGGCTGGTATGTTGGGTCAGATTTCGTTGGCCAAGGCTAAGTTGCCCAGCGAAAATCCAGCCTACCGGCATATAGAAAAGGCGATCACCTCGGCCACGCGTGCCGCCGATTTAACCCGACAATTGTTGGCCTATGCGGGCAAAGGCAATTTTCAGGTGTCACGCGTTGATATCAACGATTTAATTCGTGACAATGTGAGCTTGCTGGAAACGGTTGTGCCCAAACAGGTGCAACTTGTTTTTGATTTGAGTTCAGATTTACCACCGATCGAAGCCGATATTGGTCAAATTCAACAAGTGGTTATGAATCTGATTATGAACGCTGCCGAAGCCGTTGGTGATACGTCTGGGCAGGTGATGGTTCAATCACAGATGCGGATGCTGACGGACAGCGTAAATGCTAACGGTCACTATATTGGGGTAGACCAACTCGCACCGGGAGATTATGTTTGCCTGGCCGTCAGTGACAACGGCGCCGGTATGGACAGAAAAGTGATCGACCGTATCTTTGATCCTTTTTTCAGCACTAAGGGCCAGGGCCGCGGGTTGGGTCTGTCGGCCACGTTGGGGATTATTCGCGCGCACAAGGGCGGCCTACAGGTCGAAAGTCAGCTTAACGTTGGCAGCACATTTAGAGTGTTCTTGCCCGCAACCGCGATGGCGCAGAGCATTGTTAGCGCTAATGCAGATATTATTATCGAAAAGTTGGAAGGAACGGTATTGCTGATCGATGATGAGGAGTCTGTGCGCGATTCGTTTGGGGAAATCCTAGAAATGGCCGGACTCTACATCTTAAAGGCGACGAATGGATTAGAAGGGATCGAACTTTTCAAACAGCACCAGCCTGAGATTTCGATTGTTTTGCTGGACGTACATATGCCAGTGATGAATGGCCTGGACGCTTTACGTGAATTGAAGCGGATCGACCCGCACATCCATGTCATCCTGAGCTCCGGCTACAGCGAATATGCAATTGACGACCATGTCCTGAATCAACCGACCATAACCTTTTTGCAGAAACCCTATACGATGGAAGCCGTCATGCAGCGCCTGGCAGAACATCTAAAGGTGAAAGCAAAAGTGATCGAGACCAATTAATAGCGCAAAAGCGCACATGAACTACAAAGAAAGGGAGCAAATTCTAGACAGTGTCATCTAAGCCAACACTGTCTAGAATTCTCTCCCTTTTCATTTATAGTGAATCTGGCCTGTTACTAGACTACAAGCTCACTTACCTGGGGATAGCTCATCCATACGGCTTAAGCAGTGACAAATACCTGTTCAAATTCATCGTTGCTCAGGGTTTCATTTTCAACCAGCGTTTTGGCCACCGCATGCAATTTGTTGATGTTGGCGCCCAGTAATTGACGAACCCGCTGGTAGGCGGTATCAACAATCCGATGCACTTCCTCGTCAATTTGCTCGGCAACTTCCTCACTGTAATCGCGCTGTTCTGCCAACTCGCGACCCAAGAAGACTAATTCTTCTTGCTGACCAAATTGGAGCGGGCCCATCTTTTCACTCATCCCATATTTGGTTACCATCGCGCGAGCCGTTTGTGTCAATTGCTGGATGTCCATACTAGCGCCTGTGGACACATGACCAAAGACCAATTCTTCCGCAATGCGGCCAGCCAAAGCCACTGCGATATTATCTAGATAGTAGGAGCGCGAGGCCAAGACCCGATCATGCTCCGAAACACGCCACACATAACCACCCGCTGAGCCACGCGGCACAATGGTGATTTTTTGCACGGGGTCTGAATGCTCGCACAGGCGAGCCACCACCGCATGACCGGCTTCGTGATAGGCCAATATATTCTTGTCATCGGGTGTGATCAAGCGGCTACGCCGTTCAGGACCACCCATACCAAGGCGCTCTACGGCTTCTTGCAATTCGCTCATCCCAATCGCCCGTTTGCTCCGTCGTGCAGCCAGAATAGCAGCCTCGTTGACGACATTTTCCAGATCCGCACCGACAAAACCAGGAGTCTGGCGGGCAATGTGCTCTAAATTGACATCCGGGGCCATCGGTTTACCTTTAGCATGGACATTAAGGATGGCGCGCCGTCCCTGAATGTCTGGGCGGTCCATGGTAACCCGTCGGTCAAACCGACCGGGACGCAGCAAGGCGGGGTCAAGAATGTCTGGACGATTGGTGGCGGCGATCAGGATGACATTGGTGTCGGTGCCAAAACCGTCCATCTCCACCAAAATCTGATTCAGCGTCTGCTCGCGCTCATCGTGAGAGCCACCCAGGCCAGTGCCACGATAACGGCCTACGGCATCAATTTCATCAATAAAAATAATACACGGACTGTTGCGTTTGGCCTGTTCAAACAGGTCACGCACGCGACTGGCGCCCACGCCCACAAACATTTCGACAAATTCAGAGCCAGATATGCTGAAAAAGGGCACACCTGCTTCCCCAGAAACAGCTTTGGCCATCAATGTTTTGCCGGTGCCCGGCGGGCCGATCAGCAATACACCTTTGGGAATCCGGGCCCCCAACGCGGCAAATTTCTGGGGCTCTTTAAGAAACTCGACCACTTCTTCTAACTCTTGCTTTGCTTCATCAGCACCCGCAATGTCATCAAAGGTGATCGTTGGTTTATCGCCCGTAAAGAGCCTAGCCTTGCTCTTGCCAAATGAAAGCGCCTGATTATTATTGCCCTGCGTCTGGCGGAAGAGAATGAAAAACAGCCCCGCAATGAAGATCAGCGGCAACAAGTTGATCAAGAGCGCCAGCCAGTTGCCTGAATTGCCAGGCGCTTCGTATTGGATATCAACTTTGCTCAGTTCCTCGGGCTTTACGCCGAGGCCGACCAATGTCTGCGTGACTGGGATATCCGTCTCGCGCCGGGCGATGCGTTCTAGCTGTTGATCAGAAAATTTGACGTGAATTTCGTCGCTGCGTACGAGCAGCGAAGCGACTTTATCCTCGCGAATTTGTTCCGCCAGCTTGCTCAGCGAAATTGGTTCTGGTGTCTGCGCCGACCACGAAATGTTAAAAAATAGTGCTGCACCTGCCACTAAGATCAACAGGTAGACAAAAGCATTACGACTCCAATTGGCTTTCACGCCAACCTCCTCTGAAAATAGTACACAAAGTAAGCGAATTCATGTGGATAAAATTCGCTTATTCGCGTACTCAACCATTCTGTTTGCTAATGCGCACCAAAGCTGTGCTGTGAATTATTGGCTTATCGATTTTTGATTGCCGGAAATTATTTTTATACAGAAGTATACCAGAACAATCATCGCTTTGCCTAGTGCTCTGGTATACTTTTGGGCTAGTAGATTGTTAACGTTTGAAATTACCAAGGATCGACCAGGCAAAATTAACAAAAGTTGGCCAATTTGGTGCGTATGCAACTCGGTAGCCGTGCGCTAAAGGAAAAAATAATCTGTTATGAATCTGTTTAAATCATTGAAAACCTTATTTTCAAAACCAGTGCCAGCGCCGCTCCGTCCCGCACCACCGCCTGAGCCGGAGCTAGCAGAGCCGGTTGTGCCTACCGTAGCAGTGAGCACACTTCAAGCCGAATTAACGGGCGACCAGCCACCTTTGCTGCTTGATGTCCGTGAAGTATATGAGTGGAACCAGGTGAGAATTCCTGGCGCGCTGCATATTCCGATGAACGAGATCCCAGCGCGTTTGGCCGAACTTTCCAAAGCGACGCCGCTTGTCGTCTTTTGCGCCCACGGCAGCCGCTCGTATGGCGTGGCCCATTATCTGCTCGAAAATGGCTACACCGCCCGCAGCCTTGATGGCGGCATCACGCAGTGGCATGTGCAGGGTGGCGCGGTGGAAGTGGGCAAAAAGTGAACAGGGGTCAGTGAGCGGTCAATGTCATTAAGTTAATTAGTCATGTTACGCAGTCCACCAGTGGTAGGGCCACGCTAGTTCGTGGCTGTACGGACGAGCGTCTGCGTCACATCAGTTAATTATAAAACAGAGATTAGGAGATGAGAGATTAGGAGATGGAGAGATTAGGAGATTGCTCGGTCCTAATCTCTCCATCTCCTAATCTTAACTTAATGACATTGAGTGAACAGTGGTCAGCGAACGCTCATCCAGTGGCTCACTGTTAACCATTGGCGGTTCAGCGCCTGGATTAAACTGCGTCTCATACAGATGCGCATACAGCCCACCTTTGGCGAGCAATTCTGGATGGGTGCCTTGTTCTACCAATTGGCCGTGGTCAAGCACCAAAATCTTGTCGGCAGCCAAAATTGTCGAAAGCCGATGGGCGATAACAAGGCTGGTGCGCTCCTTAAACAATGGCTCTAAGGCCGCCTGGATCAGGGCTTCGCTCTGTGAATCCAGGTGTGATGTGGCTTCGTCTAGCACGAGCACGCGCGGATTTTTGAGAATGACCCGTGCAATGGCTAGTCGTTGTTTTTCCCCACCACTTAACCGGTAGCCGCGTTCACCCACTAACGTGTGATAGCCTTCGGGTAGACTTGCAATCATATTGTGAATATTGGCTGCACGACAGGCAGCTTCCACTTCGGCCTGGGTCGCATCCAATTTGGCGTACAGTAAATTCGCCAAGATCGTATCGTGGAAGAGATAACTTTCCTGCGTCACCATGCCAATTTGTTGGGCAAGCGATTCCATCGTGACGTCGCGCAGATCGTGGCCGTCCAAGGTAATGCGCCCTTCCGTCGGGTCGTATAGGCGCGGCAGCATGTAGGTAATCGTTGTTTTACCCGCACCGCTTGGGCCAACCAACGCCACCAACTGGCCGGGCTCAATCGTGAAGGAGACATCGCGAAGGGCTGCTTGCGGGGTTACACCGGGCTCGGCTAGGTTTGCCTGCTGGTCGGTCGCGCCATTGTGCGTAATACTGTTCGTTGTCCCAAGCGCTTGGTCGCCGTTGGGATTGGCAAACTCTCTCCCGCCATAGGTAAACCAAACATGTTCAAAGCGTACCGCGCCAGCCACCGTGTTCAACTGTTTTGCTGCGGGTCGGTCTTGAATTTCGACCACTTTATCCAGGTATTCAAAGACCCGCTCAAAGCTAACCAACGAAGTCGCAAAATCAATGTGTACATTGGTGAGCGCCGAAATGGGGCCGTAGAGCCGGAAGAGATAGGCCGCGAAGGCGACAATCGTACCGGTGCTGATGTCGCCGCGTAAGACCAGTTGACCGCCCACCCAATAGATCAAGGCGGTGCCAATCGTACCCGCAATTTCCATGCCCATAAAAAACCATTGACCCACCTGCGCGCGTTGGATGCCACTGTCGCGCACGGCGCCATTGGACGCGCCAAAACGACCTAACTCGCGCCGCCAGCGCCCAAATGTCTTGACCAAAAGCGCCCCGTTAATCGTCAGCGTCTCACTGATAATATTGCTCATTTCGGCGTTCTGCTCCATCGCCGTCCGCCGGATCGTACGCAATGTGAGGGCCACGCGCCGGGCCGGCAGCAGAAAGAAGGGCAGCACGATCACCGCCAAAACGGCCAACCGCCATTCAATCGAGATCATGACAATTAGCGTAGAAATGAGCGTGACCAGATTGGTGACCAGGTTGGGAATAGTCCCCGTAACAGCATTCTGCGCCCCCACCACATCATTATTAAAACGCGAGACGATCTCGCCAGATTTAGTATGCGTGAAAAAACGTAGCGACATGCGTTGTAAATGTTCGTACATCTGCTGCCGCAAATCAAAGATCAGACCTTCCCCCGCTCTGGCGCTGTAATAGCGTTGGATGATGCTGATAAACCCGCTGAGCACAGGGATGCCGACCATGCCCAGCGCTACCCAATTGAGGCGACTGAAATTACGATGTGGCAGCACATTATCGATCAAATCTCGATAAAGCAACGGCGGGATCAAGCCCAGCAGCGAGATAGCGATAATGGTGAGCAAGACAATGCCAATTGATTTCCAATGAGGACGGCCATAAGTAAAGATGCGGCGCGCCATGTGCCACGTAAACTGTGGTTTGCCTTTGGAGCTATCGTAAGCAATATAACTCCACCAACTATGATGAAACATGAATGATACTCCAGTTAAACTACGGCCGGACGACAGCTAATGCGCAAAAGCGACTGGGGTCGCCGCCCGTCGCTGCTCATTAATATAGCATACGTTACGGCTTCTATCTACTAAGCAAAGGGATAGGTGGCCCCTGCCCAAAAGCGCGGGCATGGAAGTTACGCCCGATTTTGCAGAGTAAGGATGGCACATTAACCCCACTCGCACCCATTGGACTCCCGCCCCCCTAGGAAGGGATAGAATCGATCAGGGATAGCCGAAGTGACTTGTTCTGTCCTGTAACAGCTCCCTCCCTTCCTAGGCTTCGACGTGAGACCTCGGCGTGAGCTCGGTCGAACGCTCAGCCGAACGGGAGGGGTGGGGGTGGGATAATTGTTCTGGCGTTTCGCTCATTGCCTTCTGCGCAGCCATAACTCGGTCAGCGCCCCGCCTAGTGTACAAAACGCGCCGGCGAAAATGGCGATCTGCCACACGCCGGCGAGGATGAACAAGCCTAGGATTGGTATGCTGATCATGCCGCCGATGAACGCATGGATGCCGCCCCGTTGCCGCACGTAAAACGCGGTAAAACTACCCGCCAACAGCGCGCCGATCATCACGGCGAGCATTTCAAACCTGCCACCAAGTTGCCATTGTTCTGCACCGCTATCTGCCACTGTAACCAATAATAGGTTAGCTGCCAATGCGAACAATACACCTGTCCACAGAAGCGGTGGTTTTTCAAGCGGTCGTTCTGTTCGTCTCATTAATTGATTGTCTTTCTGTCCAGCAATGCTGAATTTGAGCAAAAGGCAGCAGATTTGCCCTTTACTTTGCTTTAAATCTGCGTCCCACCAAAGAAGGACTGCCCTCAAGTCTTCAATTGCGTCCAATCTGGCTCGGTATACGTTTCGCGTTTCCAGCGATAGCCTGGCTCGGCAATGATGCCAGGCGTCTTAGCGTCTAGCAACAACCGGAGAGCTGCGAAGATCACCGTGCGTTGCTGGGCGAATTGATGCCGTTCACCCAATGGATGACCAAGCGGCCAGCGGACAAAAACTGCGCGGGGTACACCTACACTCGCCGTTAAAGCTTTAGCCAGCGAAATGATCACCGTTGGTATGCCGGCCGCCTCAAGCCTGCGTGCGATCAGTCCCACGGACCGATTACACTGGCCTCAAGCGGGCGTAAGAAAGGCGCAATCGACCTGATCCGCACGCAATTTCGCCGCCACTTCGGGGGCGGTCCGGCTGTTCAGCACATTGATCAACGCGTGATCAATGTGGCCCATAAAACCAAAATGCCGAGGCGCTAAGCTGCCAATCACATGCTTGTTGACCAGATCACGGAAATGTAGCAGCGGAAAGACCACATTCAAATCGGCGTCAGCGTCGGTATGGTCATAATATTTGTGCGTGATCGTGATCTGGGCGCTATCTATATTGGTCGGAATTTCCCGGTAGGTCGGATCGCCATCGGGATTTTCCATATTATAAGGCGGCTGGTTGCGCAGATGAATCCCCGCCGTGGTCAGCAACGCCACGCGACATTGCGCCAACGGCTTACGGAGCGGCGCAAATGGAATGTCGCTAGCAAGTTCAACCATCCCATCTGTTCGCTGGGCCGCACGTTTCGCCCACAACTGAGCCACAGCCGGCAGCGCAAAAAATCGATTGGCGAGGCGTTCCCCTAAAGTACGTTTTTCAGTCATGAAAAGTAATCCTATTGCTTGGCATTTTGTTATGCCAGCGTATAGAGTAGCTATTTTATCACACGCTGTCCAAACTGTAATGTGCTGGGGACGGGCGAGTATGATTAATCGCAAAGGAGCGCGTTTCTAGCACGTTTGTCAAGCCTATCAGTCGATTTGACAGATGAATGGTTGGACTATAAGATGTACAATAAATTGTACAAGTTGCAAACTTTTAAGGGGATATACGATGAATTTGGTCCGAGCAGAGTCAGTATCGAATTTCAGAACCCATTACCGTGAGGTTTTAGCCAAAGTGCAGACCGAAGGGCCAGTCCTACTCTTGCAAAATAGCCAGGTGGCAGCTGTATTAGTGTCAGCTGAAGAGTGGAACGAACAACAGCGACGGCTACGTCAGTTTGAATTGTTGGCGGAAGCCAAGCGCGTTTTAGCCGATATCGACAGTGGCAAGGCGACCACAACTTCCCATGAAGAACTAAAGCGCCTGTTATTGGAAAAACGCGCCCAGGAAGCAGTCACCCAGGTGGGCGATTGAGTACAGGTCATGGTACACAATCCGCGTGTAGGCTGGGTTCGCCGCAGCATGATGAGCGGTTACACGCACCGGTGGCGCGGCGAACCCAGCCTACGACACCCTGCGTAACGTGAGTGAGTACAGCTCGACTAGCCCTTTTTCTTATTTGCCTTCTAGGAGGAACCTCGCATGTTCAACCCGCAAATTTACGAAAATTCACGCACGGATGGGATTGGCGTGTTGGAAATTGTGGGCACCGATGGCAAAGCGCCGCCACAATTTGTGCCGTTAAAACGGACAGAACTGTCTGGCACAATTGTGGGGCCGTTGGCCGATTTACGTTTGCGCCAGGTGTTTGGCTATACTCACACCGCTTGTGACCGCGTTTTAGAAGCCGTCTACCGTTTTCCCTTGCCTGGCGATGCTGCGGTCAGTGGCGTGTTGGTGCGCTTTGGCACGGTGGAAATTGTGGCAGAGTTGCAGGCGCGCGCTGCTGCGGAAAAGAATTATGCCGAGGCCAAGCAAGCGGGTCGCCAGGCCGCCCTGGCCACGCGTGAATCACCCGACGTGTTTACGTTACAAATCGCCGGTCTGCAACCGGATCAGGAAATCGTGGTCGAGACGGCGTTTGTTCAATTGGCGCGTGCGGAAGGTGCGGGGTGGGCCATTCGTATTCCACTGACGACGCCACCGCGCTATGTCCGTTCGGATGAAGTGAATTCCCGTGCGGCGCAGGGTCAGCCATTGGCGCTTTTGCGCGACCCCGGCCATCGTTTTGCCTTAGATGTCACCCTGAACGGGATCGAAAAGGTGAGTAGCCCGACGCATGCCCTGGCTATCTCCAACACTGCCGAGCAGGTGCGGGTGCGTTTGCAGGCTGGTGAAGTCGTACCCGATCGCGATTGTGTGTTGGCTTGGACACCCGTGCAAACGGCAACGCAACCGGTGCTCAAAGTCTTTTGCCATGCGGATCGCGCCGAGAATTTAGCTTATTTCTTGGCCCAGGTTGCGCCGCCCACCGTACACCGTGACGGGACGGGCATTGCGCGCGAAGTGATCTTGTTGGTGGACCATTCCGGCTCAATGACGGGCCCCAAATGGGCGGCGGCTGATTGGGCGGTGGAACGCTTTCTCTCCGATTTGAGCGAACGCGATAGCTTTGCCTTAGCGCTCTTTCACAACACAACTCAGTGGTTTGCCGAACACGCCCAGCCTGCCACGCCAGCGGTTGTCGATCAAGCCGTGCAATGGCTTAAGCAGCATACGGATAGCGGCGGCACCGAGCTGGGCGTTGCCCTGGAACAGGCGCTAAATTTGCCGAAATCGGCGGGCGAATGCGCGCGCCACCTGCTCATTATCACCGATGCCGCGGTCAGCGATGCGGCGCGCATTTTACGGCTGGCTGATCAAGCAGCCATGCAAACCCAGCGGCGCCGGATCAGTGTGTTATGTATTGATGCCGCGCCGAATGCCTTTCTGGCGCAGGAATTGGCCGAACGCGGCGGCGGTGTAGCGCGTTTTCTCACCAGCGCACCAGACCAGGAAGACATCACCACCGCGCTCGACGAAGTGCTGGCCGACTGGGCAGAACCGGTGTTGGCCGATTTGCGTCTGCGGGTCAATCGCCCGCAGGTGGAGACCAGTGGCCGGGCCGTGTTGGCTGCGCCCGAGCCGGATAGCCGCTTGATTGACATCGGCGATTTGCCCAGTGGCCGTGCGCTTTGGGTGGTGGGCCGTGCGGCGCAGGGGGCTAACCCAGAACTGAGTTTTCGTTTACAGGGCGCAGATGGCGTCGGCATCGCAGCCGTTGCGGTGAATCTGAGTGAACTGCCTGACTTGCCCGCTTTAAAAGCGCTCTTCGGCGCCCGCCGCGTAAACGGATTGGAATATCTGATCAACGCCGGTTATAGTGGGCAAGCCTTAACTGATCAACTGGCCCGCCTGGGCTATGATCTGCAAAGCGTATTGGCGGGGTCGGGGGCTAAGCCAGCCAAAGTGTATGCCGAAAATACCCAAGCCGACGCATCCGAAGCGTTGCGGGCCCTGCTGGTGCAAGAGGCATTAAACTATCATCTAGCCTCGTCCGAGACGAGTTTTATCGCCGTTCGCAAAGAAGCCGGTGAACCGGTCGCCGGCACGGTGTTGGTAGCCAATGCGTTGCCATCCGGCTGGTCCAGTGACTTCGCCACGCGTAGCGGACCGATGTTGGCTGCACGCGCACCTGCACCGCAAAGCATGCCGCTGCCAGCGAGCCTGCCCAGTGTTGCCGCCAATTTTTTGGGGACCGTAACCGCAAAAATGGCATCCTCTGGGATCATAGGCCAGCCCCGATCCGCAACATCGGCATCCCCTGCGAGTGCGCCAGGTGGTCACATAATTGTTTTCAGCGGTGTGCCGCAATTCTCTGGTTTAGAGGCCGAATTGTTTGATTCTGCGCTAGCCAAAGCGGACAAGGATAGGAAAAATTTTCCTGACGAAAGCACGCTGACGGGCATCCAAGGGCGGATTACAGACGGCACCGATCCAAGCAAGCTAACCGATCGCGACGTGAACATTCTGCTCTTTGTCAGTGACCTGGCCGCACCGCGCGCAAAAATTCGCCTGCTAGATTTGCTGCGTCACGGTGAACGACCCTTGAATCTATTTCGTCCGGCTGGTCAGGTCGTACGGATCGTCCTGCAAGATCCCAACGGGACACTGGCGAATCAGCCCCCAGCGCTTGAGATTACGCTTCAGTGGTCATAGTTGGCTTTAGCAATATACTTTACATGATCTGGATTAACAAAGATGATAGACAGGTAGACAGGTAGACATCACCTGTCTACCTGCTTTCTTGTATACCTGTCTACCTGTGGTAAATGCTTATTCCAAATAATGTCTAATATTAGCTTGGAGGTGAGTGCAACGCACGGGTTAGGGTGATATTCGTAGCGGTAGAAGTTTGTCACCCGTGCAATGCACTCGCTATCCATTTTCGACAACGTTTTGCCTACGCTAATGCAACAATTACGCTGTGCATTTTCGCAACGGTGGATTTCGCAAGGGTGTAAATGCTGACCAACTTGACCTATTATGCGCGCTCTATTATGCATGATCATCATAAACGAACATTTTTTATGCGAGTAGAGAGTAGAGATTGACGAGGTAATCGCCAATCTCTACTCACAAGTGTTATTTTTTTAGGCTCGTCAGTATAACATCAGCTATAGGCTTGATCTGAACGATGTGTAAGCGCGCCGCTTTTGTCCACTTATCCAGGCTGTGCTAAAATCTGGCAATCGTGTATACATTCCTTGAACTCCTCCAATCACCTATCGGTCCTGCGTTTGTGCTATTGCTGGGGGCAATTGTACAGATGATCTGTGGTCGTTGGGTGCGCCGGTCTGACTTATTAGCCGGATTAGCACTCTTCTTTGTCGGCATTGCTTTTCTGTTTTTTCTGAATTTACGCGCGCAAACCCAAGTGCCGGTTTATAGTTATCCCTGGCAACCGCTGCTGCATAGCGCCACCAATCTGTATTGGACTAATTTATATTGGGTGGGCGACGGCTGGAACTGGTATATCTCTGGCTTGATCTTGCTGTTGGGTGGGCTGGGGATTCTGCTGGCGTTAAACAACGAGGAAATTAGTCAGGGGCGCAGAATTCATGGCGCGCTGGCGAATAATCTGGCGATCATTGCCGCCTCACTCCTGTTTGTGGGCAGCGGTAACTTACTGACGGCGATCTTGACCTGGGTGATCGTAGACATTTTCGCCTTGGTGCGTACTGCAACCCGCCCCGAACTAACTCCCTATGCGCCAACTCCCTATGCCATAGTGAAAGTAAATACGCCGGTTGCGCGCGTGCTTGAAGATAATTACGCGCGCGGGTTTAGCTTGGTTGGGGCAATGTTATTGTTGATTGGCTTATTGCCCGCGGGGCCTGGTGGTCCAGGCCAAGCGTTTATTGGCGGCAAGTTGCCGTATGAGACGATCTATTTGATGGCGATTGCGGCAGCGATTCGGGCTGGCATCTATCCGTTTCACCTTTGGTTGCTCTCCAATCAACAAGAGCGGATTTCGATTTCAGAACGGTTGCTCGAACATCTTGTGCCGTGTCTTTCCGGGCTTTGGCTGTTGGGTTGGACGTTTAGCTTGGGTTCTGAGTACATCTCGTTACGCTTTGGCGTGCTCGGCATCTTATTGATCGCCTTACTAGGCAGCGCCACCGCTGCTTGGACCGCGCGCGATGAACCGGATCATGCGACGTTGGTGTTGATCACCTCGGCCGGTCTGGCCGCGTTGACTGGTGCCCTAGCCTACAGTAATGGCCCCAGCGCCATGATTTGGCCCACCACGGCGTTTGCGCTTGGTGGCGGTTTGTGGCTGGTCGGCGAGCAGGTTTGGCAGGGGTGGGGCTGGCAGATTCCGGTCAGTGTGGGGGCTTTGACCCTGGCTGGCGTGCCTTTTACACCCGGTTTTTTGAGTCAACCTGCTTTGGCGCGCTTGCTGGTGCGCGATGCCCCGGCCTTGCTCGATCCTCCTTTTATGATCGAATTTCAGCGCCAGTCGATGTTGGCATCATATTTGACGCCCGGTGCGTTGGCTTTTATTTTGTCGCTTTTGCTCTTTACCATGTATGTAGTCGCTCAAACGTTGCAAATTGCTTCGCTGCTGCGCCGGTTAGAAGATGGCGAAGAGCAGGCGCTACCCCAATTTCATCTCAACGCCATGATTCGACTCTTTGTCGCCAGCGTTGCGATTGGGTTGCCGCTGGCTGTGGCTGGTTTTTTACCCCGGATGGTGGCTAGTCTGGTCGGTCTAGACGGCGCAATCCCCCCGACGCTAGGCAATCCGCCAATTGTGGTTGCCAATCTGCCGGTGTGGATTACGCTGGCCTTGCCGTTATTGGCCGGGATTGGGCTGGTTTGGTTGCGCCCGCGCACCTGGGGCTTACTAGGCGACTGGCCAAGCCGGATCAATCGTGTGGTCCGCCTGGACTGGCTCTTTTCTTTTGGTTGGTGGGCTGCCAATCGCGCCAGTGAAGTATGGTGGAATGCTCTGCGCGTCATCGAAGGCGCTGGTTATATGGGCTGGTTAATTGTGATTTTGCTGATGGGATATTTGCTCATGCAGTAGGCTGAGCCGATCGAGGTTCATGGAAGCTTTACTTGACTGGTTTTTACTAAGATTAAATTTTTTTGCGAGTGGCCTCGGTTTGTTGACGATTGGCGCGCTTGCCGTTTCGATCATCCTGTTTTGGCATTGGCGGCAAGCGCTCGTCAGTGTGCTACTGGTGCAAATTGGCGTTGCGGTGATGATTGTTCATGTGCACGGTGTGGCGCAAGATTGGGCGGCTGTCCAAATCTTGGTCATGGCGCTCTGTCTTTTGCTATTGGCGCTTTCGGCCCAGCAAGTACGCGCAACTTCGAGTCTGCGCTGGTCTGGCTCCTGGCTGTTGCGCTGCATGACCGTGCTTTTGCTGTTGGTCAGTTGGCGCGTGTTTCATTTGAAATTGACTCTACCCTTGATTTCACCGCAGATTGTTCAACTCTGTATCTGGTTGGGCTTGTGCACGCTGATTTTGTTGAGCTTAAGCGATACACCCTTTTTTACCGGCGTGGCCTGGTTGCTTTGGTGTATTCCTGTCCAGGCGATCATCCAGATTTTGCTGCCCGCCGCTATGCTCTTTTTGCCAATCGATATTCTGCAAATTGTCATGGCATTGGCGTGCAGTTATCTGATCTTGACGGCGCAAACGCCATTGCTCGAAGAACAGCCGGTCGTTACTGATTTGACCTTCCCCACAGATCTTGTGGTTGCGCCAACTTTTGCGAATCATGGTGTGAATGGCAATAACGGCGTAGCGGTCAATGGGCAGGCCCATAAAGCTCTACCGGCGGAACGCACTACTGAATACCCATTTGCCGTGGGAGGACCACCGTGAGCGCTGACGATGCATCGTTGCTGAATTTACCTCTGCTTTTAATCGGCATGCTGTTAGCGGCCGCAGCTATCACCTATGTGTTACGCCGGATGGAATGGATCACTATACCGCTCGCCGTGCTCTTAACGGGCGGATTGGGATTCTGGCTTTGGAACTTGGATCTAACCGTTCCGACGAGCAGATTTCTTTTTGTGGGCCCGCTGGTTGACATCAATGCGCCACTGTTGCGCCTGGGTTTCACCCTGCAAGTCCAGGCCAGCGCCGTGCCTATCCTCGTGACCAGCCTCCTGCTCACCGCGGGTGCCTTTTTGTTGGCCCAAGTGGTAAGCCAGGGCCACAGTTTTGTGCCTTTGATGTTCGTATTATTGGCCGGCTATGTGGTTTTGGCGCTGATGACAGCTGGGCCATTAGCGCCACCCTTGCTGGGTCCGCTCTGCTTGCTCGGTGTTAGCTGCATGGGCGTTTTTATCCTCCAGGCTGGACGATTGTCCCACCCAACAGGACCCTTACGTACACTAATTCCACCGGTGTTAGCCTTTCCACTTTTTCTAATTGCCGCTTGGTATATTGATCAAATTCCATTGAATCCACAAGATGTTGTGGCGCAACAAGCGGCGGGCCGCTTGTTGGCCTTGGGCCTCATCTTATTGCTCGCACCCGTGCCGCTCCACAGTGCACAACCGGCCACCGCTCATAGTGCGCCGCCAATTGCGGGTGCGCTAGTCACGTTGCTTTACCAACTGGCCTTGCTACATTTGTATTTCCGCGTGATTAACCTCTATCCTTTTGTTGAGCTAGGCACCCGGCTCGATGAATGGTTGACTTGGGCTGGGCTGGCGACTGCAATTTGGGGCGGACTTGCGGCGGCAGGCGCACTTCACCCTGGTCGTTTGTGGGGCTATTCGGCGCTGCATGATTGGGGCCTGATTATTTTGATTTTAGCGACGCCCGGCACCCGCAATTGGCCGCTTGTGCTCTTTCTCTTTGGTCTACGCACCATCAGCATGCTGACAACTGCTACTGGTCTTGCGGCGTTGTTGGACCATGCTGGTGGCTTTACGGTGGAGAAATGGCGCGGCGCAGGCAACCGGCTGCCGTGGAACAGTGCTGCCTTTTTGCTCGGCGGTTTGGGGCTGGTTGGTTTCCCATTGAGCGCCGGATTTACTGGCCACTGGGCCGCCATCCAAATGATTGCCGAGACTGACTGGCGGCAAGCCGCTTTGGTTTTGTTGGCTTCTGGTGGTGCCATTTTTGGCTATATTCGTCTGGCGCGTCTGCTTTTTGGCCCCCTGACCAATCGTTACTTGCGGCGCGAACAGTCGATGAGCGCCGGTTTTGCGATTGTCGTACTGCTGCTTTCCATCAGTTTAGCCGTTGCGCCGCAACTGCTCAATATGCCGATTAACCGTGCCCTGGTCGCCTTCACTGGCTAATCTATTGCCACAAGACTTCCTCTCAAATTCTTCCATTTTTAACTCTGATAGATCCTGACAGTTTCCTTATGCTACCTTTACTAAAGCAGAGACGGTTTACAACTCTGCCCAAATTGTAACTACTGGGAATTCGTAGAGGGATTGTGATGAACGAGCCTGGCACAGAACTGCGTTCTTCGCGCCTGAGCGGTTTTTATCAAAAAAGCGTGGCCGAACGCGTTGCCTTGGTCGCGGCTTGGGCGAAGCTAACCCCCGCTGAGATAGCGGTTTTAGACGACAATTTGTCCACCGCACAGGCCGATAAGATGATTGAAAATGCGGTGGGACGTTACAGTCTGCCGCTGGGGATTGGCGTAAACTTTTTAATCAACCAGCGTGATTATCTCGTGCCAATGGTGGTTGAAGAACCGTCGATCGTCGCCGCAGTGAGTTTTGCGGCCAAGTTAGCACGCGCGGGCGGTGGGTTTATCACGGGCAGCACAGCACCGGTAATGATCGCGCAAATTCAATTGCTAGATGTGTTGGATCCCGCTCAGGCAACTGCGGCGATTCTGGCCGAGAAAGCCACCTTGCTCGCGTTGGCCAATACTAGCCCCACGATTGCTAAACAGGGCGGTGGTCCGGTTGATATTGAAGTGCGGCAACTTCCGCAGACACCCACCGTGCCTATGCTGATTGTGCATCTGCTCTTTGATACGCGCGATGCGATGGGCGCCAATGCCATCAACACGGCGGCTGAGACGATTGCACCTGTGCTGGAACGGCTAAGCGGTGGCCGCGCCTTATTACGCATTCTCAGTAACCTGACCGATCACCGGCGCGCCTGGGCCGAAGTGACCATCCCGGCGCAGAGCTTTGTCAGCGGCGATCATGATGGGGTGGAAGTAATTGAAAATATTGCCCATGCCAATGCCTTTGCCGTGGCTGACCCTTATCGGGCCGCTACCCATAATAAAGGCATCCTCAATGGCATCGATGCAGTCGCGCTCGCCACCGGTAATGATTGGCGTGCCATTGAGGCTGGCGCGCATGCTTATGCGGCACGCGATGGGCAGTATCGGGCGCTGACAGTATGGGAGACAAGAGGGGACAGGGAGACAGGGAGACAGGGAGATAGAGACAATTCCTACTCCGCACTCTGCACTCCGCACTCCGCATTTCTCTACGGTCGTCTCGAACTGCCCCTTGCTGTCGGTATTGTCGGCGGCGCCACGCGTGCGCACCCAATGGCGCAGATAGCGTTGAAGATTCTGGGCATACGGAGCGCGCGTGAACTAAGTGAAGTGATGGCCGCGGTCGGGTTGGCGCAGAATCTTGCTGCCCTACGCGCTTTAACGACAGACGGGATTCAGCGCGGGCATATGGCGCTGCATGCGCGACAAGTGGCAATTGCCGCGGGTGTGCAGGGGATAGACGTTGATCGCGTTGCGGCACAGTTGGTGAGTGAGGGGCAGATTCGTGTGGAACGGGCGATGCAACTGCTAGAAAATAAGTAATAAGTAATAGGTAACTCATGTTACGCAGACGCTCGTCCGTACAGCCACGATATATCGTGGCCCTACCTCTGGCAGACTGCGTAACGTGACTAAGTAACAAGTAATTTGTAATGGTAGTTGCATGATTCCCGGTCTTACATGAGGCGAGGATGTATCCCGAACGTTCACAATTACCTATTACTTATTACCTATTACTTATTCTTTTTGATTTTAATTCAAGGAATATTATGTTAAGACAACCATTACGCCCTGTCGGCATCGTCGGTTACGGCGCCTATGTGCCGCGCTATCGTTTGCCGGGCAGCGAGATTAGCCGAGTTTGGACCGATAGTAATAGCAAAAGCCCGGTGCGCGAAAAGGCGGTACCGGGGCTGGACGAAGATACCGCGACCATGAGCATCGAGGCGGCGCGCAACGCGCTGGCGCGCGCCAACATTGATCCACAAGCAATCCGCGCTGTATGGGTGGGCAGCGAGAGCCATCCCTATGCGGTCAAGCCCACGGGCACGATTGTGGCCGAGGCGATTGGCGCGACGCCCGGCGTGTTGGCGGCAGACTGGCAATTTGCCTGCAAAGCCGGCACTGAAGCGATGCAGGCGGGCATTGGTTTTGTGGGCAGCGACATGGCCGATTATGTGCTTAGCATCGGCATGGACACGGCGCAGGGCCGCCCTGGTGACGCGCTCGAGTATACAGCCGGCGCCGGCGGCGCGGCTTACCTGATTGGCCCGGCGGAACAGGCGTTGGCGATAATCCAGCGTTCGTTGAGTTATGTCTCGGATACCACCGATTTCTGGCGGCGACCGGGCACCCATTATCCGAGCCACGCCGAACGTTTCAGCGGCGATCCTGGCTACTTTGGGCACGTGATTCCAGCGGCGGAACAGATGATGGCCGCAATGAAAACAACCCCGGCTGATTACGCGCACGTCATTTTTCATCAGCCGAACCCTAAGTTCCCCACTCGAGCGCTGGCCGATTTAGGCTTCACGCCAGAACAGTGGAAGACGGGGCTACTGGTGCCGGAGATTGGTAACACTTATGCCGGTTCGGCGATGATTGGGCTTTCGGCGGTGTTGGATATTGCCGAGCCGGGTCAACGGATTTTGGTCGTCAGCTATGGTAGTGGTGCCGGTTCGGATGCGTTTGATCTGCTGGTGACCGATAAAATCACAGATACACAAAAGCGTGCGCCATCAACCCGAGATTACATCCGGCGGCGTGTACTGGTGGATTATGCGCAATATGTGCGGATGCGGAAAAAATTAGCCGACCATTAAAAGTCAGATGAGCAACCCGCCAGATCTGTCTGGCGGGTTGCTTTATCCCACAGCTATCCCACAGCTATCCCACAAAATTGTGTAAGATATGTGGGATAGTTTGCTCCACATCTGTGATTCTTGGCTTATAGACATAACACGCTAACTTGCCGCTTTCTTTCTTGTCATCTCAAACGCAGTGAAGTGGAGTCGAGAGACCTAGATAGTGGCAGGATTAAGTGTTTTATCTATAAACCCCTTACCCGCAAGGATAAGGGGACAAGGCAATCTGTGATCTTCCCTGGTAAAGTCAGCGCCAAATGAACGGCAGGAAGAGCGGCCGATTCACGCTACCCACTTGGAAGGTTGAGCGATTTTCGGCAGCGAGTAGATTGCCGCTGGCATCTTTGATGGCAGGCGCCACAACGATGGTATAGCTTGCGCCTGTATGTAACGGCTCACGCAACACAAGATACGCTTGGTCGAGCGCGCCGTCAAATTGCACCCTCGCGGCTATCAAGTGCCCATCGGCACTGGTGATTCGTATGGTATCAGTCGTGATCGTGGCGGCGTCCAGCGGCTCGGAGAACTGCACCTGAATCAATGGTGCATAGTAGGGTCCCCCTCCACCGGGGATCGGCGTCGTATCAAGCAAAGTCAACGTTTGGTTGTGGGCTGGCGCAGTCCAAAGCACGGTGGGTGGTGTCTTGTCGGCAGCCGAGGGTTGCACAAGGATGGTCACATCGGTGGTTCGGCTCGTGGATGTACCATTGCTGACGGTGAAGGCGATGCGGTCGAGGCCACTGAAATTGCTTTGCGGCGTGTAGATGAGCGCAGGCGGCGTTCCACTGAATTGTCCGTAGAGAGGCGCCTCGACGATGGCATAGCTCAACGGTGTCCCACTTACATCTTGCCCGTGGAGTGTAATTGCCACTGGCTGACCGGCTGTGGTGGTTAGCTGTTGCGGCGTCGCCACCAGCGGTTGGACAATGTTGATCACCTTGTTGGTTGGCGTCTCTTCGGGCACGCTGGGGAAGTGTACGACCGCCTGGTTGCTGACGACTGTATTGCTGGGTAACCCTGGCTTCAAGCGCACAGTGAAGGAGACTACACCGCTGGAACCGAGTTGACCTTTGGGCTTCAAGTCACCCACCAACCAGTAGATGGTGCGGTTGGCGCTAGCAAAGGTCGCGTTGCCAGCGATGTTCAGCGTGTTCAAATCGAAGTATTCGCTCAACGGATCGACGATAAAGACATCGAAAGCATCACCCGTCCCTTCATTCTCGTAGGTGATGGTGTAGGTGACAAGCTGACCGGGCAGCAGATCACCCTTGGGGCCGAATTTCTCGTTGGGGTCTTTGGCACTGCGGCACTCGTCACAGGTCAGGTCGCTGTCGCCTGCCGCCAACGCTGACCAGGCGGTTGAGGCGCTAATTTGCAACCCCGTGGCTGAATTTTTTGGTTGGCAGGATGGTCCGCCCGGCATCTGCACACACTTTTCACAGATGGCACAGACATCGTAGACTTCGGCGGCGAGATAACGTCCGGTTGCGATTGAACAGCGTAGGATCTTTTTCACGCCAATGCCAAAGGGTCCATAAAGCCAATCATTGCTGTCGCAGAACGTTTTGTCTTCTTTGCAACAGTGACAACGGGGATCATCACAGTCGCCATTGCACTGCTGACAATCCGCATTACACAGCCCCAGTTCAATGCCGATATCCACACCGGGAATCGCCTTCTCCAACACTTTGGCACATTCCAACACGGCCTCGTCGTTGCCAGCGATCGCTTGGACACAGCCGATCGCTTTCTTGGTAACGCCCACCACTTTGATCACTTGTTCAATCAGTTCGCCAGGCAGTTTTTCGGCAATGCACTGGCGCATGCACTCCGCATAACTGATGCCAGCTGCCTTGACGGCGACGATCTCATTCCAGCTTCCACTTTGGCGGTCGTATTGCAAAGCCAGCCCATTGTGTTCCACTGTAACCGATGAACCATCCACCTGCATGGCGACAGTGGTTGCATTCTGCCGCCAAACAAAATAGGCGGAAAACTGCGGCTGAAGGCGCACCAGCACCAGGCGCGTCAGTGTGACATCACCGCTGTAATTGCGCAGGGTCGCGTGCGCGAATCGATACCCCTTGCCAAGCGCCGTGGTGAGCAACTGATTCAGTTCCGGGTAGGCATCGCGTTCAGCCTGCACTTGCGCTGTAGACAGTTCGGTGGCCGAGAGCAACGTTTGCGGCGTAAAGGCTAGATAGGCGGCGATATCAAAGGCGGCTGGGCTGAGATTGGTGCCGCCGAGTTGCGCTACAGCGGTCGATTTTGACCCGAGTGCCACGCCCCAATTAAAACGCACGCGAAAGGAGAGCACACCGCGCGCGCCGCGCGCCAGCGTACCTAGCTTCCAGAAAAGCTGCTGGCGCTGGGGCCAGAAGATGCCACTACCAGTGCTGTCCAGATAATCGCCAAAATTAGGCAACGCCACGCGCATGACGGCATTTTCGATCGGTTGGTTGGTCAAGTTGGCGTAGAGGACCTCATATTCCTCGGTCGACCCGGGCACAAAGCGCCCCGGTCCAGCCAGGCGCACGACTAACGTCTGGGCTTCGCCCGCCACAACCGGGCTGGTGAGCCAGGGCGCGAAGAGTACGAAGTCACTTATTGGGTTGCCCTTGCCGGTTGGATTGCTGGCATGAGTGGGGCCGCTGGCGTCGCCCCACCAATTGTTGCGCGCATCGACATTGACCGTGTTCGAGCCCACCTGAAAGTGTTTTAGTCCAACCGCATTGTTCTCTATCCGGTTGTAGGCGATCAGCGGTTGGACATTGCCACGCACATGAATCGCCGCGCTTGCGCTATCGTGAATCCGGCAATTTTGGATAAAGACTGTGCTCGACGAAATCTCCACTTGGGCTCTTTCCAGATTGGCATCGCCAGCATAGCCAATGTCGCAGTAGCCGAGGTCCACGACGCTCATTGATGATTGTTGAAAATGGGCGTTATCAATCCCTTGCCACCAGCCAGGTTGCGCTTGCGTGCCTGTGAAAGTAATCGGCTGAGTTGGCGTTCCCACCGCAAAAAGATTGCCAGCCGCGTTGAATCCGGCATCTTGCGCAAAGCGCACCTCTACCCCAGGTTCAATAGTCAGGCTGCCGCCACTATTAATGCCCGAAGCATTCTCAACCACATAGGGCACACCGACGTTCTCCCAAACATGCACACCACGCAACCCACCCCGCTGGACAATCGCATTTGTGCCATTGCCGTTGATTGTCAGGTCGCTCAATCCAGGATTGGCCGACTCGTCGTCGCCGAGCAGGGCCGCCCCCATGTTGCTGAGGATCGATGTGTGATCCACACGCAGCGAATGGCCTGCGCCCGGTGTACCACCGTGGTCAACGATGCCATGACTGCCGCCATAGCGGATCATGCTGTTGGTGACTGTAACGGTGGCAGAGGCGATTGTAAGGTTGCCAGCACCATCTAGCGCGCGGCCACCATATTCAATTGTGGTATAGTCAAAGCGTGCCGATGCGAGCGCGTTAGTGTTACTAGTTACATTGATGCCCCACCAACTGCCCGGCTCCTGCTTTAACCCGCTAATAGTGATGGGCGCAGCAAGCGTACCCACGGCGATTAGCGTACCATTCACATAGAATCCAGTGTCCACCTGTACCGTTACCCCGGGTGCGATGGTTAATTTTCCAGTTGGGTTGACCACCAGCCCGGCCTGAACGACATAAGGTAAACCCATATCTTCCCATGTTTGCTGCCCATCAAATTCGGTACTGGCATAGACGACCGCGTCTTTGCCGTTGCCGCTGGCGCTCAGATTGCTCAGGCGCGGGTCACTTCTTACCAGCGAATAAAATTGCACAGCCGCTGCGCCATTGCCGACAAAACTGGTGTCAGCAATCGTCACGGGCGCTTCCACAAAACCACTGATGCCATTTGAACCACCATGGCGAATGATGCCATGATGGAGGGTGAGCAGCCCGCGGTGGACTGCAATATTGCCAGTATTGGACAACACGGTTCCGCCGCCATACTCAACAATCACATAATCGAGCGTGGCGGAACCAGGCTGCTGGTTGGCGTACTCTACGCTGATGCCAGCCCATGCCCCAGGCGTCTTGCTGACACTGGTAAAAAGAATTGGTTCTAGCGCACTGCCCTGCGCGACAAGATGGCCGCGAACCAGGATATTGCCGCTGGCGGCGGCGATCACCTCGACGCCAGCCTCGACGGTGAGTGTCACGCCCTGTTCCACGGCAAAGTCGGTACGCGTGATCTGGTAGGGGCTACCCGCCTTGCTCCACGTGGTGTGGGTGGGGATCGACGAGTTGACGATTGTGCTGGCTTGGGCAGATTGGGGAAAGCATAGCCAGAGTAGAAGCAAGAAAAACGTAGATAATGCGGGCTTGATAGGCCAAGCCACTACCCTTTGAAGCGATGGGCTTACCATAGTCCTCCTTTTTCCTTTTATCTAAAAATAGAGGAATTGAGCAATACCTGCGACGGTAGCGCCATGGTCAAACTTGTAGCCCAGAACGCGACGACGAACATGATCTTGGATGATAGAGATATGACAATATCCCTGCTTGGCGTAAAGACCAGTATTGCATCATGCGCTATTTTCTAAAAAATAGCAATCCAGAGCGCATTCAATCCTGGCGGTTCAAGCTGATGATCCGGAAACGTGTTACGCGTCGATTGGATCATTTCAAGTGTTTTTTCATAGCTCGCGCCAGTGAGCAGGTTGCGCAGGGTGTCGAGGTCTTCACGATTGAGTGCGGCTAACCGCTGACATACAGTTGCTTTCTAACTCTTGATGGTTTCTCCTTTTACGTTCGTTTGGATGTGAAAATTTTGGATACGGTTGGCGAACAAGCAACGTATTACGCCAACGCAGGCTCCACCAACCCGGCCACAGCCTGACACATGTCCCACGGTTTCGAGTCCTGGTTGGTAAGGATGATGACGGTTAGGCGATCATCCACGAAGCGTGCCATACAAGTCGTAAAGCCTGGTGCCCCACCGCCAAATTCAATTAGCCGGCGCCCCCGAAATGTTTTGGCTGACCAGTCATGTTCATACGGCACAGGCAAGCCGTTGTTTAGCAGCAGTGGCGACCAAAGTGATCCTGCCTGGCCTGAGACAAAATTTGCCTATTGGTCAGCGCCGCATCCCACTTGAGCAGATCG